>JAYVGI010000309.1:0-5512 GCA_043772355.1 Polaromonas sp. | reverse complement strand
AATCGACACCGCATGGCGCGCCGTACCCGTGCGCGCGGCAATGAAATACAGGTTGGCATGCACGCCGTTGGTGATGAACATCTTGGTGCCGTTCAGCACCCATGCATCACCATCGCGCTTGGCTGTACTACGCATGCCCGCGACGTCCGAACCCGCGCCTGGCTCGCTGATGCCCACGGCCGTAATGGTCTCACCACGGATGATGCCCGGCATATAGCGGGCCTTTTGCGCAGGCGTGCCCGCATGGTGCAGGTGCGGGCTGGCCATGTCGGTGTGCACCAGGGCGGTGATGATAAAACCCGCAAAGGTCGATTGCGACAGCGCCTCGGCAAACACCAAATTGGTCATGGCATCGGCCTCTGCGCCACCGTACTCGCTCTGGTACATCAGGCCAAACAGCCCCGCCGCGCCCATCTTGCGCAGCACCTCGCGCGGCACACAGCCCGCCTCTTCCCAAGCCTGGGCGTGGGGCTCGACCTCGCGAGCGATAAAGCGTGCGATCTGCTCACGCAGCTGGGTGTGTTCGGGGGTGTCGTAGAGGGTGGGGGTCATAGTGTAGTTTTCAGTGCGTCCATACCTTGAGGCCTCTCAAGGTTTCCATTACGTCGAAATCTGCATCGCGGTGCAGTAGCGTGTGTTGATGGGTGATGCAGTAGCTCGCCAAAAGCACATCGATGGGACTGCGAATGGTGTAGCCCTGCGCCCGCAATGCGCGGTAATGTTCGGCGGCCAGCAAAGCATTGTCCAAACCACCTAGTTCAACTTGAGGCAGTGCTGACAAAAAATGCTGCGCCGCACGCATATCTGGCCCAGGCCTAAAACCGCGTAGCACCTCAAATATGACCAAATCAGCGGCGACCAAAGTTGCATCGTTGTCCGACAATAGCTGCGTAAGATGCTGCGTTGCACGGTTGTCTGTGCCTTTAAAAAAGTCGATCCAGACGCTGGAGTCCACCAAAATCACGCCGTCGTCCTTGTACGGGCGGCTACCTTGGGAGCGCGATGCGGCGCGGCCTTGGCTGCTTGCTGTTTGGCAGCTCTCTCTTGGGCAACTTTGGCCCAAGCTTCATCCGAGTCGTCCCACACCAGCTTGCCTCTAAGTGCCCTGATGCCCGCATAGACCTTGCGCCGCGCTAGCAAACGCAAGCCTTCCTCGACGGCATCTTTCTTGGTTTTGAAATCGCCTGCCTGCATAGCCGCAGCCATCAACTGGTCGTCAATCACGATATTGGTACGCATGGTGTACTCCTTACTGAGTGTGTATGAATTTTACAAATTATACACATCACATGCGAAACACGCCAAACTTCGGCTCCGGGATCGGCGCATTCATACTCGCAGCCAAACCCAGCGCCAATACGCGCCGCGTATCTGCCGGGTCGATCACGCCGTCGTCCCAAATGCGGGCGCTGGCATAGTAGGGGTGGGACTGGGTGGCAAACTGGTCCAGCATGGGCTGCTTAAACGCCGCTTCTTCCTGCGCGCTCCAACTACCGCCTTTGGCCTCAATGCCGTCGCGCCGCACAGTAGCCAGCACGGCTGCAGCCTGCTCGCCGCCCATCACGCAAATGCGCGCGTTAGGCCACATCCATAAAAAGCGCGGGCTGTAGGCGCGGCCGCACATGCCGTAGTTGCCTGCGCCATAGCTGCCGCCGATGATGATGGTGAACTTCGGAACACTCGCCGTGGCCACAGCCGTGACCATCTTGGCCCCGTGGCGGGCAATACCTTCGTTCTCTACCTTGCGGCCCACCATAAAGCCGGTGATGTTCTGCAAAAACACCAGCGGGATTTTGCGCTGGCAGCACAGCTGGATAAAGTGCGCGCCTTTCTGTGCCGACTCACTGAACAGGATGCCGTTGTTGGCGATGATGCCGACCATCATGCCCTCGACGCGCGCAAAGCCGGTCACCAGTGTGCTGCCATAGCGCGCCTTGAATTCGTCAAACTCGCTGCCGTCCACAATGCGGGCGATGATCTCGCGTACGTCATAGGGTTTGCGGGTGTCTACCGGTACCACGCCGTACAGTTCTTCGGCTGCGTATTTGGGAGCAGCTATGGTTTTCATAGCTGCTCCCGCAATATTCTCGATGGCTAACGGCTTATTTGTATTTAAATTACGCACAATATTGCGGGCTAGACCCAACGCATGCGTATCGTTCTGCGCCAAGTGGTCCGCCACGCCCGACAGGCGCGTATGCACGTCGCCGCCACCCAGGTCTTCGGCGCTAACAATCTCACCCGTTGCGGCTTTGACCAGCGGCGGGCCGCCTAAAAAGATGGTGCCCTGGTTCTTCACAATGATGGTCTCATCGCTCATGGCGGGCATATACGCACCGCCCGCCGTGCAACTGCCCATCACCACGGCAATCTGCCCAATCCCCTGCGCACTCATCTGCGCTTGGTTGTAAAAGATGCGGCCAAAGTGGTCACGGTCAGGAAACACATCGTCCTGGTTAGGCAGGTTAGCCCCACCAGAGTCCACCAGGTACACGCAGGGCAGGTTATTTTGCTGGGCAATCTCTTGCGCGCGCAGATGCTTTTTCACCGTCATGGGGTAATAGGTGCCGCCTTTGACCGTGGCATCGTTGCAGACGATCATGCAGTGCACCCCATTCACACGGCCAATGCCTGCTACCAACCCCGCAGCAGGCGCGCTGTCTGAACCGTCTCTATCTGGGTACATGCCTAGCGCCGCCAGAGGTGCGATTTCCAGAAACGGCGTGCCGGGGTCGAGCAAAGTTTGCACCCGCTCGCGCGGCAGCAGCTTGCCCCGCGCTACGTGTTTGGCACGGGCTGCGTCGCCACCGCCTAGCTGGGTTTGCGCGATGCGCTGGCGCAGATCGTCCACCACTGTGCGCATGGCAGCAGCGTTGGCCAAAAAATCCGCTGATCGGGCGTTGAGTTGTGTCTCCAAAACGGGCATGGTGTTCTTTCAACAGAGGCTGGATTGAATTTTCGCGATGCAAAAATCTAATTGACGTTTACGTAAACGTCAACTGCACGAATTGTGGCAGATTTCAGGCCAATAGCGCAGGCAAGTGCGCCATATTGCTGAAAATCTGCGCCGCGCCCACGTCCCTCAGCGCCCGGCCATCGCCATGGGGCACATAGGCAAATACGCTGGCCCCAGCGGCGACACCGGCGCGCGCACCGTTGGTGGTGTCTTCAATCACGGCGCAGCGCTCGGGCGGTGCGCCCAGCAGCTTGGCGGCGGCCAAATACACATCGGGGTGCGGCTTGTTGCGCGCATGCTCCAGGCCGCTGAAGATGCGGCCCTCAAAGTAGTCGATCAGGCCAATTTTGGTGAGCTGCAAAATGATTTTGCCGCGATCAGCACCCGAGGCGCAGGCAATACGCCCTTGGGTTTTGGCGTGCAGCGCGGCCACGGTATCGTGGATATGGGGCACCGCCGTCAGCCGCGCATGCAGCGCCGCATCGCGCCGCTCCCGAAACTCGGCCAGCCATTGCTGGGTGACTCCTTTGCCGGTGCGCTGCTCTATCAGCGGCGCTTGGTCAATGACGGCATATCCGACAAACGTAGCAAAACACTCTTGCGAGCTGATGGCCCAACCCTGCTCAATCAGCATATCGCGCAGCACGCCGTTGGTAATGGGTTCGCTGTCGGCCAATATGCCATCACAGTCAAACAGTACAGCCTCAAAACGCATAAAAACTCCTGAGCTATAAATTTAATAGCTGATTCACCAGGATTTTAACGTTTGAATGCTGGCAAAAACCGCGCTTGTTACGCCACAAGATTTGACCGGCAAGTGCAGACCCGCCGGACACCCCCGCCGGGTAGAAGCCCCCGGTAGAAGCACCCGGCATAATCGGCTGTATGCAACCCACCTCCTACCATGCCTGCGTTGACATCGGCGGCACCAAAGTAGCCGTGTCGCTGGCCGACAGCCAGTCTCAGAGCAACCTGCAGCTCTACGCCCGCCGCGCCGAACCCACCGCCAAAGAAGGCAGCGCCAGTGCACTGGCAGAGCAAATTATCCGCATGATCGACGCAGCCTGCGCCGAGCACGGCATCGCGCCCGCCCAGGTCGCCAGCGTAGGCGTCTCCAGTTGCGGCCCGTTTGTGCTGCAAAGTGGCATGCTGGCACTGGCCGCACCCAATATTTGTGGCGGTTTGGGTGGCAGCCTGGGCGGCGCATCTGTGGGTTTACCCAACAATTGGACCTGCGCCCCGCTGCAAGCCCCCCTAAGCCAGCGCTACCGCGCAGTGCGGGTAGAAAACGATGCCATCGGCGCGCTGGAGGCCGAGCGCCGCTGGGGTGCGCTCACAGGCATTGACCACTGCGCCTACGTTACCTGGAGCACTGGCATAGGGGTCGGCTTGTGCGTAGACGGCCGCGTGCTGCGCGGCAAAAACGGCAACGCCGGGCACGCAGGCCATATGTTCGTCAGCTCTCACCGCGATACCATCTGTGGCTGCGGCAACACCGGGGACCTGGAATCTGTCGTTGCAGGCAACGCCATACCCCGGCGTTTTGGACAAGACGCTGCTGCGATTTTTGCAGCAGCCAGCGCAGGTGATGCAATGGCTACAGCCCATATCGACGAACTGTGCCAGGTGATGGGCCGCGCCCTGTACAACCTGATTGTCACGCTGGATTTGCAGCGCATCAGCCTGGGCGGCAGCGTGTTCTGGCACCACCAGGAGCTGCTGCTGCCCAAGCTGCGCGCTGAAGTTGCGGGCAAGCTGGCCGCACTCAGCGACGGCTGCGACATCGTGCCTGCGGGCCTGGGCCTGCGCGTAGGCGATCTGGCCGCACTGGCGCTGGTGACCCCGTGATCAGTGGCACCACGCTGAACGGCAGCGTCATGCCCGGCCACGGCGTAGCATCCGGCCGCGCGGCCAACAGCCCCTACCCGCACGGCTCCATCGCCATGCAAATGCCGTTCTTTGCGGCGCTGGGCCTGGATCTAGGCCGCTGCTGGCCGGGCACGCTCAACGTGTCCATCGCCCCCCACACATGGGAGCTGCTGCGCGCCGACCATTGCTTTGAACGGCTGGCGTGGACGCACCTGCACCCGCCGGAGACTTTTTCATTCGTTCAAGTGCAACTCTCTTGGCGCAGCCAGCACACCGCCGCGTGGCTGTACCGCCCCCATCCAGAGACCAAAGCCGCCCACCACCAAG
Organism: Polaromonas sp.; assembly: GCA_043772355.1. Classification (GTDB taxonomy): domain Bacteria; phylum Pseudomonadota; class Gammaproteobacteria; order Burkholderiales; family Burkholderiaceae_C; genus JAAFIP01. The sequence goes on along the minus strand of JAYVGI010000309.1, from coordinate 360 downwards.
CCCCCAGCATCATGGAGATCATCGCGCCGCGCCTGGAAGGTCTGGCGTATGGCGATGTCGTGACGCTGGAGTTTGCGCAGGGGGCCGTGTGGTTGCGCTGACTTTTTTTTCGCAGTCTCCGGTGCGCCAGATCTTCCCCCGCAACGCTTCCAGCGCCACCACCTCACGCGGGGCTGGCTGACCACTTGGGTATGCGATTACTCACTAAATAGTAGCACTCCGTCTAAGCAGGCCAGTGGGGTACAGAGGGAAACATCCATATTCAGACTTCCTGATCCCTATAGGACGAGGCACCGATCATTGGGAATTTCACTTGGCACCGATGCGCTCATCGCAGACTGACCCATCCGCAAGGCCCTC
>JAYVGI010000308.1:0-26315 GCA_043772355.1 Polaromonas sp. | reverse complement strand
CAGTAGTGCCGATTTTTAGAATCTACCAGCCTATAGCCAGCAAGAAATGTGCGCGAGCAGCTACGCAATACATAGCATACGTTGCTGCGGCGTGGTCGGTACATTGCGCCGCCGCCGGAGATCTTTGCGTCAACGCAGGCGATATTTACGACCCGCCGCCAACCGTTTTTACGTCAACGCAGGCGATATTTACGACCCGCCGCCAACCGTTTTTACGTCAACACAGGCGATATTTACGACCCGTTGGCGATGTGTGCGTCAACCCAGGCGCTCCTTGCGCTTCAACACAGGCACTATATATTCAATAGCTGCAAGTCCTTTAATATTGCTGGCTAATGCGTGTTTTAAAGGGTCAAACAGGTGAAACCCATGGTTTTGGCACTCCCAGGGCCGAATTTTCAGCCGTTTGCATAAAGTACACCCATTTTGCACACACATTTTGTAGACACAGTTCTAGCCGCAATGCCCACCGGTGCCACTGGCAAGACCTGCCTTGGGGCGATAGGGGCGCGCCGATAGCCGCCCCACCATCAACGGGATATTGGCTTTTTCCACCTCCCTTAGCACTTGATGGGGTTGCGGCAAAACTTGTCCAGCTCGCGCACCACTGCCCTGCTCTGCACGCTGTGTTTGGCTTTGCTGCCCACGTCCAGGCTCAGCTTCATTTCATACTTTTTAAAGAAATCGTCAAACAGCTCGCCGCCCAGCGTGGCGTAGGCGGTGAGCGTGTCGTCTTGGGGCTGGTGCTCCAGCAGCACGGCGCACAGGGGTTGGCTGGCGGGGCCGCTCAGCACTTTGGCACCTTGGGCGGGGTCGTACTGGCTGTGGTCAGCGCAGCAGTGAATCAAGTCGCTGCCTGCATTGGGCGTTTTGGCATGGATGGCCGCGCCCTTGCGAAAGCTGATAAAACTCACGTCTTTGGTGGGGTAGACCAACTGATGCGCGCAAATGGCGCTGAAGGCCACCACGCTTTTGCCGGCGCCCACGCCGCCGGGCCAAGCGTAGCTGTCTTGCGTTTTGGTGGCCAGGGTGTGGCCAGCTACGGGCCTGCCCAGGTTGAGCAAAAACACGGGCGTGGCCTCAAACGGGTAGTGAAACACGTAGTTGGTCTGCGCTGTCAATCTGGAGGCCCTGAACGGGTCGCCACGCTCGTCGGTGAGCAGCACGCGCGCGTAGGCTTTGGGCGCTGCATTGGCGGCCAAAGCGGGCAGCGCCGCAGTGGCCGTGAGGCAAACGGCGCTGGCGGAGCACGATTCTATAAAGTTGCGACGATCCATGGTGGCCAAGCTTTCTTAAGGGGTTTAGAAGATTGTGCCGGGTGGGCGCGAGATGTCAATGCACCGCGCACAGGCCATGCGCTGCAACGCAGGCCCGCGCAGCGAGAGCGTTAACGCATGGCGCAAGGTGTGGCGCGCCAAAACTTGACGCAACGAGGCAAGACTTTTTGGCGCAGGCTCCTGACCTGCGAGGGAAAACACTTACCGACTGGCCACGCATTGGGCTGAACAATCTTGCTAGATTTATCAACCGATCACCAGCGCACGGGTAGGCATTGCCCGCCAGCGCCATTTGCGGGAAACCAGCCATGCGGCCCAACATTAAAAAATTCTTTGGCGCGGTGCTGCCCCTCGCCTTTGCTGCCAGCGCGGCCCTGGCCCAAAGCACCCCAGTCGATACACCACCCAAGCCCACAGCCGCCGAGCCGGTCAACCCGATAGGGGCGCTGACGCTGAGCAAATGCTTTCAGTGCCACAGCGACGCCATCTTTCGAGACCAGCGCCAAGACCTGCGTGCCTGGGAGGCCACGCTGTACCGCATGCTGGCGCGCGGCGCGGTGTGGAGCGGCGAGGACATCAAGGCGATGGCGGGGTTTATGGCGACCCACTACGGGCCTAACTCACCCAAGGTAGCAGCGCCTGCGGCCACCCGTTGACCTGCACCACAACCCGCACACCCGCCCGCACACCCGCCAGTTGCACTCAGCAACTCACCATCTCCCCCATAAAAACGAGAACCCAGCATGCGCGATTTAGTCCACAAATACCTGTCCAAAACCATCTCACGGCGCGGCTTTTTAAGCAACATGAAGGCCGCAGGCATCAGCGTGGGTGCGGCAGAAATGGTGCTGTCGTCCATGACTACCGCGGCCCATGCGCAAACCGCCGCGCCCGTTGCCGCTGCAGTGCCCGCATCGGCCGTCAAGAGCTTCAGCGGCACCGGCGGGGCCTGCTTTGCCGAGCAGTTGATGGGCTGCGGGGTGAAGTACATTTTTGGCAACTCGGCCAGCGAAGATGCGCAGTTTTACGAGGCGCTGGTAGACCGCCCGCAGCTTAAATACATTCTCACCCCACACGAGGGCCCGGGCGCTGCCATGGCTGCGGGTTACACCAAGGCCTCGCAAGAGCCCACCATCGTCATGCAGGCGGGCGCCGTGGGCCTGATGAACGCCATGGGCCAGGTGTTTAACGCCTACAAAGAGCAAACGCCCTTGGTCATCTACTCCTACCGCACAGACCAGTCCAAGCGCGCCGGGCGCGATGCGTTTGAAGAAATTGCCAACCAAGAGCAGGTGCTGCAACCGCTGACCAAATATTCGTGGGCAGCGCGCGGCCCCGGCATGATTGCCGAGACCGTGCGCCACGCCTTTAAAACCGCCTGGACCCCGCCGCACGGCCCGGCTTACCTTACCTGGCACTCGGACTACACCGAGGAGCGCACCCGCACCGAGATCATTCAGCAAAGCCATTTTGATGTGCGCATGCGCGTGCGGCCCAACCCCACCGAGATCGAGCGTGCAGCCAAGCTGCTGGTCGAGGCCAAGATGCCCGTGCTGGTGGTGGGCGACGAGATTTACAAAGCCAAAGCCGTGGGCAAGGTAGTCAAGCTGGCCGAGCTGCTGGGCATGCCCGTCACGCAAATGCGCCAGCTATGGGCCAACTTTCCCGAGGCGCACCCGCTGTGGGTGGGCAACGCGCCTGCGGGCACGCTGGCCTCCATCACCTGGCCGAAAAATTATGACCTGGCCATCAACGTCGGCAACAAGATGCAGCACAACGGCAACGCGCCGATTGTGGCGCGCAACGTCAAGTTCATCGACATGCGCATCGACTACCACAACATGGGCAAGGTGATGAGCACCGACGTGCCCCTGGTGGCCGATGTGGGCCTGGGCCTGGACGATTTGATCGCCGCCGTCGAACAACTGATGACCCCCAAGCTGCACGCCCTGGCCGCAGAGCGCGCCGCCGAGGTGCGCAAATTCACCACCGAATCCAGAGCCATCCGCGCCGGCATGATCAACAACCCCGAGTGGAACAACTCCCCGCTGATCGCCGACCGCGTGACCTGGGAGGTGGCCCAGTTTGCCGAGCCCGATGCCATCATCGTGCACGAGGCGGGATCGGTGGCCATGCATTCGTTTGGCTTTAACCCGGTGGGCGGGCGCGAGCTGTTCTTCTACTACGGCGGGCACCTTGGTTCAGGCGTGGGCAATGCAGCCGGCGTGAAGCTGGCGCGGCCCAACCAGCAGGTGATTTGCCTGGTGGGTGACGGCTCCTTCCTGTTTGGCCCACATGCGCTGTGGAACATGGCGCGCCTCGAACTCCCTGTGATCACCATCGTGTACAACAACCACGCCTACGGCGGCCCCCACTCGCGCACCATCGCCAACGCACCCTCGGGCCGCATGGTGGAAACCGGCCAGTACCAAGGTAGCTACCTGGGCAGCCCCGACATGAACATGGCCTCGATCGCCGCAGGCTTTGGTGTCAAGGGCGAGGTGGTGAGCAACCCGCTAGAACTCAAAGCCGCCCTCGCCCGCGCCAAACTGTCCACCTACGAAGGCAAGCCTTACCTGATTGACGTGCAGGTGGCCCGGCGCGGTATTGGCTGGACGGACAAGCCCTGGATACCCGATATCAAGGGCACAGCGATGCGTACCAAGAGGGTGTGAGCCTCTTGCCCCCTCTCCCGCTCTGCGGGAGAGGGCTGGGGTGAGGGCCTGTGCAGCAAGCACAACGCTGCGCCCAAGATCCCACCTAGTCCACCGTGATATTGCCCGCCCTGATCACCGCGCGCCAGCGCTCGGTATCTTCTTTTTGCCAAGCGGCCATCTCCTCAGGCGTGTTGCCCACGGGCTCGGCACCTACCTCGGCGTAGCGTTTGGTCACCTCTGGGGAGCGCAGTATCTCGGCAATGGTGCTGGACAGACGCGCCGCGATGGCGGGGGGCGTTTTGGGTGGGGCGACCATGGCAAACCAGGCTACGCCTACCACGCCGGGCACCAGCTCGTTGATGGCGGGAAGGTTGGGCTGCGCGGCTAAGCGCTTGCTGCTGGTGACGGCGAGCATACGCAATTTACCGCTGCGCACATGCGCCGCTGCGGCGGCCACGTTGCCAAACATCACGTTCACATGCCCGCCCAGCAGGTCGGCCATGGCGGGAGCATCGCCTTTGTAGGGCACATGCACCAGGCGCGTGCCGGATTTGAGTTTAAAAAGCTCTGCCGTTAAATGCGCGGTGGAGCCGTTGCCTTGCGAGGCGTAGCTCAGCTTGTCGGGGTGGGCCTTGGCATAGGCGATGAACTCTTCTGCTGTTTGTGCGGGCACGGAGGGGTGCACCAGCAATGCGTTGGGTACGGCAGCCAACACGGTGATGGGCACAAACTTGGCCGGGTCGTAGTTCAGTTTGGGGTACAGGCTGACATTGATGGACAGTGGCGGCGGCGGCGCGGCCATCAAGGTGTAGCCATCGGGCTCGATGTTGTACACGTATTCAGCAGCGATATTGCCCGCCGCGCCAGCACGGTTTTCGATAATGACGGGCTGGCCCAGGCGGCTGGCCAGTTGCTCGGAGATCAGGCGCGGCAGCAAGTCGGCTGTGCCCCCTGCGGGGTTGGGCACGATGATGCGGATGGGCTTTTGCGGCCAAGCGGGGGCTGTTTGCGCCCAGCTATGCGCTGCGGGAAACAGGGTGGCCAGTGTGGTTGCCGTGAGCGCGCTGGCTAGTAATGCGCGGCGCTGGGATGCAGAGGTTTTAGGCATGTGTGCGTCCTGAAATGATGCAGAGTGGTTTGCAGACTACGGTGGAGTGATTGGGAATGGGTTGCGCACTACAGCGGGATCACCATCAAGGTCTCGATCACGCGCGAGTCGTAGATGAATTTGCGGCTCTTAAAGCGCGGGCCGTCGGCAGTGACCTGCACGACATCCTGACACTGCCCGGTAGAGTAAACCATCATGTTGCCGTCCAGCTCCATGGTTCGCACCACCAGAAAGTTAGAGCGCACCAGCAAGTCGCCCTGCTCTGCGCCAATGATCTGCACGCCAGAGAGGATGTGGCGGTAATGGTGCGGCTCGTAGATGTTGGCAATGCGCATGGACTTAATGCGGTCGCGCAGCTGGGCGGCGCTGTGGCAGTCGATCACCGCCATGGGCAAGTTGCGGTCTGCGTTAAAGCGCGAGGTGACGGTGTAGCGGCCCTCAGGCAGCATTAAATCGGCAATCGCCTCGACGCGGTTTTCATCGATGGCACGGGCCCATTCGTAGACCAGGTTTTCAACCGCGCGGAAATGTTGTTCCATCATCACAAGGCCATGTCCTGGCGGTAGTTGTGCCAAAAATTGCGAATCGCCCGCTCGGACAGTTTGCTGGCCCCGCCGCTGTGTAGCTCGCGTCCACCCATTTCAATAAACGACTCGCCCGTTTGCCCGTCACCCATGGCGCGTTGCATCATCTCGCACACTGCTGCGTCTTCCACCGACACCATGCCCGCTGAGCCGGCCAAGTTGCCTTGCAGCAGGCGCATGCGGGTGGTCTCCTCGTCGTCGTCGGCAAAACCAAAATACGTCCACACCAGATCGGCCTGGCCCGGCCCCTTAGGCAGGAGCTGGCGCGTAGCCAGACTGTTGGCAATTTGGTGCAACACGAAGGACGGGTAGGTCGTCAAAATCTGGATGCTGACGCCATCGCCAAACTCGTCACGCCACTTCAAAATACCCGGGTCTTCCAGGCGCAGTTGGTCGTTTTGCGAGCGCAGATCGGCGGTGGCCGCTGTGGTCGCTGCGTCATTTTTCTCGGTGCCCGCTTTGGTCCAAAAGTACACGTGGCGACCGGTTTTATCCAGCGTCATGCCCGACTCTTGGGATTGGCGCGACAGGCCAAAGGTGCCGTAGAAGGTGTGCAGAATATTGGCGTGGTAGGAGTCGCGCGGGTTCTCGTGGTAGGCCTTCCAGTTGGCGTGGATGCGCTGCGTGTCGTAGCCCAGCACTTTCAGCGGCTTGTGCAGCACGCGGCGTATGCCTGCGGCCACGTCGCCCAGCCAGTCCTCCAGCGGCTCCACCTCGTGCGAGAAGGTAGCAAACACCAGGCCGCAGATGCTGGCCACCCGCAGTTTCTGCAAGCCATGCTCGGCCAGGTTGAAGTCGGCGGGCAAACCGCCCTCGCCGCGCAGGCCTTTGCTAAAAGCCGCATGCGTCAAATCCCCCTTGAGGTTGTAGCTCCAGGCGTGGTAGACACAGTAGAGTTTTTTAGCCGAGCCAAAAGCCTCGCGGCAGACCATGTTGCCGCGGTGGGCGCAGCGGTTCACCACCGCGTGCAAGCTGCCGTCTTCGGCGCGGGTAAGCACGACCGACTGCTCGCCAATGTAGGTGGTTTTAAACGAGCCTGCGTCGGGCACCTCGGCCTCTAGCCCAAGGTAATGCCAAGAGTTGCCGCGAAAGATCTGTGCTTGTTCTTGCGCGTAAATATCGGGGTCGGTGTAGACCCAGTAGGGCGCTCGGGTGATGCCCTCTGCGGGCCATTGCCGAGCGGCTTTGTGAGTCGCATTGTGGACAGAGTTTTGCGGGCCGCGTACCACGGTTTGCGTGGCGGAGGGTTCTAGTGGACACATGGTGCTTGCTATCGGCTCTGGGTGAGGTAAGGCTTCTTGACCAGCCTTTACCATAACCGAAGTTCTCGCGGCATCCATAGCAGTTTTACTAACACTGGTGTGAGCCGCCAGGCACGCGTGTCCAGCGCATTTCGCATTACACTCTTTTGACCAACACAGGAGACACCCCATGGCAATTTACGAAAAACGCACCTACTCCCTCATCGTCGGCCAAATGCCCGAGATGGTTCGCCTCTACAGCACAGAGGGCTTTCCTGCCATGCAGGCCGGCGGGTTTGATAAAAAACTGGTGGGCTACTTCATCAGCGACACGGGTGAGCTGCACCAGCTGATGCACATCTGGAAGTTTGACAACGACGCAGATCGCCGTGACCACTGGAAGCGCTTATTTGAAAGCCAGGCATTCATGGCATTTGCCAAGCAAAGCCGCCCCTTGGTGAAAACCCAAGAAGTGCAGTTACTGCAATCTGCACCTTGGGGCCCGCAGCCTTAAAAAAACCGAGTCATGTGATGTGCATTGGGTAGCCAACGAGACCATGCGGCATCTCTTGCTCCCTCTCCCGCTGGCGGGAGAGGGCTGGGGTGAGGGCAGGCGTAGCGAGCACTCGGCAGCAGCAGAGTACCCATCGCACCAAACATCACCTAGAGCCCAAAAACGCGTCGATGGCTGCGGCCACCGCATTCTCGCGCCCCGTGTAGTTGTGGTCGCCGCCCTCAATCTTCACTTGGCGGGAGCCATTGGTCTCCTGCAGGGCAAACTTGCGTCGCCCTACAGCGCCTAGCACGGGCGCGTTGTCCAGCTCGCCATACACGTCCAAAATCGGCAGCGCATAGCGGCGCATGCCCCAGGAATAGCCACCCGTCAGGCCCAGCACAATCCAGGCCTGGTAGGGCGTGGCCGCATGTGCGGTGTCCAAATATTCATTGGCCATCCACGCACCCATGCTGTGCGAGAGCAGTACGGTTTTGGCATGGCCTTTGGCGCGCAACCAGTCCGCCGCCTTGGCCATACGGTCAGCAGCATCGGGGAACACCGGGGGAAAGTAGTCGTCTACCTTGGCCTCTTTGCTTTGCACCGGCATTTGGATGGACAGTGTGGTGTAGCCCAGGTCAGACAGCTTGGCACGCAGCAGGCCGATCACGCCAAAGTCGGGATGCACGCCCACGCCGTGCACCAGCACGATGGCGCTTGTGCCTGCTTTGCCGGGCGTGTACAGCCCCAGAAACTCACGCCCTGAGCTGGCTTTGATCTGCACCGCATCACCTACCACCAAGCCAGACACCACCTCTTGCGCTAAGCGTGCCTCGCGTGCATAGTCTTGCGCCATTGCGTAGCAGGCGCTTAGGCATAGCGTGCTTGCCAAGGTGAGGTGGGCTAAGTGTTGCATCATGCTATTGTGCTTCAAGTTATCCGGTGCAGCACGGTGCTATGGGTTGCATGGGGACTTTTATTTACTATAAAAAAAGTAGCTGCTTACGCTGGTATTTATTGGTCTACAGCCCATTTATCCAACGAAATCCGGCTACAGCGCCAACTGCGCCCACACCTTGTCCAACCGCTTGGTGCTGACGGGCTGGGGGGTGCGCAGTAGGTCAGGCTCCAGGCAAATGCAAACGCGCTAGGCGGACGGCTTCGTGCAGCTTGCGCTCTAGTTCCTTCTTGGGAAGGATTTCAGTCCAATACGAAGACACTTGGATGCCACTTTGCTCCATATCCAATAGCTCAATCGTCTCATGCAACTTGCCCGCGCAGAGTATCAAGCCAATGGGCTTCTCCTCGCCCACCTTGCGTTCATAGCGGTCAAGCCATTTCAGATACAGCTCTAGCTGCCCTTTGTCACCCGGTTTGAACTCTCCCAGTTTCAACTCAATCGCCACCAGCCGCCGCAGTTGGCGGTGATAAAACAACAGGTCAAGGTAGTAATCCTTGTGATCGATTTGCATGCGCTTTTGGCGCTCGACAAAGGCAAAGCCAACCCCCAGTTCGAGAATAAACGCTTCAATCTCCCGCAGAATGGCTGCCTCCAAATCCTTTTCGGAGTAGGTGTCTTTTAGCCCAAGAAAGTCCAGTAAATAAGGGTCGCGAAAGACCAGGTCCGGGTTCAATCGGTCTTCTTCGCGCAGTTGTTGCAGTTCCATGGCCGCGAGTTTCGCGGGCTTTTTGGACAAGGCGGTGCGCTCAAAAAGCATGCTGCCAATCTTCTGCTCCAGCGTGCGGGTGCTCCATTGCTCGATGCGGCACATCTCGGCATAGAAGTCGCGTTTGAGCGGGTCGGCCATTGGAATAATGGCTTTGAAGTGTGTCCAGCCCAAATGTCGCCGCAGTGCGGCGAAAATCTTTTCATCCGGGAAAACGGTCGCGAACTGAATCATGCGGTGCAAGTTTTTTTCGCCAAAACCTCGCCCAAACTCCCGCTCCAAATGTCGCCCCAGTGCGGCGACTATCTGCTCACCGTAGCCAGCACGCTTTGACAGCAACACATCCTGCCGAATGCGCCGCCCCATTTCCCAATAAAGCGTCGTCAATCCTGAATTGACAACTTGCGCGACGTTTTGCCGCGTGGTCAAAATCAGCGCCCGCAAGTCGGTCAGCAACTGGGCGGGTGCAACCGTAGCCTTTGCCGTAGTGGTCGGGCTTGGCCCGGCGGGCACCAAAGCCGCTGGCGCAAGCTTTTTGCCAGCCGGTTTCCTGGCTGGCTGGGTAGCTGCTTTAGCGGCTGGCGGTGGAGTTTTCTTGCTGGCGGTCATGTGTGCCTACGATTCAAGCTTATGTTGATGAGCCTACATCCTAATAGGCTTTGCAATTTCTCGTGCTACAACGCCAACTGCGCCCACACCTTGTCCAGCCGCTTGGTGCTGACCGGCTGCGGGGTGCGCAGCTCTTGGGCGAAGAAGCTGACGCGCAGCTCTTCCAGCAGCCAGCGCAGCTCGGCCAGGCGCACGTCGAGCACGCCTTTGCGCTCGGCTAGCAGGCGGATAAAGCGTTGCTCTTGGGGTTTGAGTTCGGCTAACCGCAGGGCATCGCGGGCCGGGTCGGCGCGGTGCTTTTCTAGGCGCAGGGTGATGGCTTTAAGGTAACGGGGGAAGTGCTGGAGCTGGGTGAAGGTGGTGGCCGTCAAGAAGCGCTTGGGCATCAGGCGCGCTAGCTGCTGGGCTGCATCTGCCGTGGCCTCGGGGGCGGTTTTGGTGTCTTTGATTTTGCGCACGGCTGCTGCGTAGTCGATGAGAACGGTGCCGCACAGGCGGGCCACTTCGTTGGCAATCAGCGTGAGGCGGCCACGGCCTTCTTCCATGCGGCGTTTGAAGTCGCCGACGTTGGTGGGCAGAGGGTCGAGCAAAAAGGCTTTGTCCAAGGCGACATCGATGATCTGGCTTTTCAGCTCGTCGGCGGTGCCCAGCGGCATGTAGGCGACGGACATCTTTTGCAGGTCTGGGATGTTTTTCTCCAGGTATTTCAGCGCGTCTTTGATCTGCAAGGCGCACAGGCGGCGCAGGCCTGCGCGGTGCTTGGTGGCTGCTACCTCAGGCTCGTCAAACACTTCGATGCAGACGGCATCGCCCTGATCGACCAAGGCGGGAAAGCCGATGAGCGTTTGCAACTGTGCGTTGCTGCCGCGCCCGGCTTGGCGCTGGATTTCCAGCAGCTCGGGTAGTTCGCCGAATGTCCAGGTGGTGTAGCGGGCATCGGCTTGGAGCGCAGGTGCCGTTGCAGGTGCATTTTCAGTAGCTACGTTTTTAGTAGCACCTCCCGCAACATTGATGCTGGCTACAATCGAATTTGGCTTGATATTCTCTTCATTTAGAGCAGCTTTAGGCAGTTTACTGGCCGCACTGGACAAGGCAGCCAAGGAAGAGAACGCCCCCCGCGCCTGCGCACCCAGCTCGGCTTTGAGCGCAGCCAGGTTGCGCCCCGTGCCCATCTGGCGGCCATGCTCGTCCACCACTCTGAAGTTCATGAATAAATGCGGTGGCAGCATGTCCAGCTTGAAATCGCCGCGCTTGATGTCTACGGCCGTGGCATCACGGCACAGTTTTAAAAGCGCGTCCACCAAACCACTGGCACCAAAGGCCGCTGGCTCGCTCAGCACCGCGTACAAACGCTCAGCGCTGCCCGGCAGCGGCACCAGGCGCGATCTGGGCCGCTGGTGCAGGCTTTTGATCAATGCAAAAATTTTGCCTTGCAGCATGCCGGGCACCAGCCATTCGCAGCGCTCCTCGTTCACCTGGTTCAGCGCAAACAGCGGCACTTCGACCGTCAGGCCGTCTTTGGCATCGCCCGGCTCGTGCAGGTAGATGGCGCGGCAGTCTACGCCGCCCAGGCGTACCACTTTAGGAAAAGATTGCGTAGTAATGCCTGCGGCTTCGTGGCGCATCAGCTCTTCGCGCGTCAGCATCAAGAGCTTCGGATTTTTTTTGCTTTCTTCGCGGTACCACAGTTCCAGCAGGTAGCCGCTGCACACCTCGGCGGGGATCTGCTGGTCGTAGTAGGCAAAGATCAACTCGTCATCTACCAGCACGTCCTGGCGGCGCGACTTGTGCTCGATGTCTTCGACCTGCTTGAGCAGCTTTTCGTTCTGCGCCAGGAAGGGCAGCTTGGTCTCCCATTCGTTGCCTACCAAGGCCTCGCGGATAAACACCTCGCGCGCGGCCACCGGGTCTACCTTGCTGTAGTTGACGCGGCGGCCGCTGTAGATGACGATGCCGTACAGCGTGGCACGCTCCAGGGCGATAACCTCGGCGCTTTTCTTTTCCCAGTGCGGGTCGAGCAGTTGCTTCTTGAGTACATGGCCTGCGACTTGTTCGATCCATTGCGGCTCTATCGCCGCAATGCCCCTGCCAAAGAGGCGCGAAGTGTCTACCAGCTCGGCGGCCACAATCCAGCGGCCCGGTTTTTTACTCAGGTTCGCGCCCGGATGGCGGTAAAACTTGATAGAGCGCGCGCCCAGGTACACCTCTTCATCCTCCAGCTTCCAGCCGATGTTGCCCAAGAGGCCAGCCAGCATGGAGAGGTGGAGCTGCTCGTAGCTGGCGGGAGTTTGCCCCCACGCTACGCGCTGCGCGTCTTCGCTGCCCCCCATGGGGGCCGTGCCCTGCTTGGGGCGGCCCGGCGCTGGGCGCAGCCATCCATGCTCTGTCACGACGGTGTGCAATTGAGAATAAATATCCCGCCACTCGCGTACACGGCGGATGTTGACGAAGTTTTGGCGTAATAGCTGCTCGTATTGGCGGTTAGAGAGTTTGTGGGTCGAGTGACCCTCACCCCGGCCCTCTCCCGCGTGCGGGAGAGGGAGAGCAGAGTTCTTGCCCCCTCTCCCGCCTGCGGGAGAGGGCTGGGGTGAGGGCTGCCCCCCACGCGCATCGTTGATCCACTTCCACAGCTTCAAGTACCCCGTAAACTCACTCTTCTCGTCGTCAAACTTCTTGTGCGCTTCATCGGCCTGCTGCTGCGCCTCCATCGGGCGGTCGCGCACGTCTTGCACGCTGAGCGCCGACGCGATGATCAGCACCTCGTCCAGCGCGCCCCGGTGCTTGGCCTCCAAAATCATGCGGCCCACGCGCGGATCGAGTGGCAGGCGGGAGAGCTCGCCGCCCAGCGTCGTCAGCTCGTTGTACTCGTCCACCGCGCCCAGTTCCTGCAGCAAGTCGTAGCCGTCCGCTATGGCGCGGCGCTGGGGCGGCTCGATAAAGGGGAAGTCTTCCACATGGCCCAGGCGCAACGCCTTCATGCGCAAGATCACACCGGCTAGCGACGAACGCAAAATCTCCGGATCGGTGAACTTAGGCCGCGCGTCAAAGTCTTTTTGCTCGTACAGGCGAATGCAAATACCATCCGCCACCCGCCCGCAACGGCCCGAACGCTGGTTAGCTGCCGCTTGGGCAATCGGCTCCACCAGCAGTTGCTCAACCTTGTTCCTGAAACTATAGCGCTTTACGCGCGCGGTGCCAGCGTCAATCACATAGCGAATGCCCGGCACCGTGAGCGAGGTTTCGGCCACGTTGGTCGACAGCACAATGCGTTTGCCGTTGCCCACCTCAAACACCCGGTCTTGCTCTTGCTGGCTCAGGCGCGCAAACAGCGGGATCACATCGGCATTGCGGTGCAGCGGCTGGTGCGCCAGATGCTTGCGCAAATGGTCTGCCGCCTCGCGGATTTCGCGCTCGCCGGGCAAGAAGACCAGAATGTCACCACCGCCACCGCCCATCCACAGCTCGTCGGTCGCATCCGCAATCGCACTGTTCAGGTCATAGTCACGCGATTCTTCAAACGGACGGTAGCGCTGCTCCACGGGGAACATGCGGCCGCTGACCATGATGACCGGAGCCGGGCCGTGCTTGGACTCGAAATGCCGGGCAAATCGGTCGGCATCAATCGTGGCCGAGGTCACGATGATTTTCAGATCGGGCCTGCGCGGCAACAACTGCTTCAAATACCCTAGCAGAAAGTCAATGTTCAAAGACCGCTCATGCGCCTCGTCAATGATCAGCGTGTCATACGCCTTCAAATCCGGGTCGCCCTGCGTCTCGGCCAGCAAAATACCGTCGGTCATCAGCTTGACAGATGCATCCCGCGAGAGCCGGTCTTGAAACCGCACCTTGTAGCCCACCACATCGCCCAGCGGCGTTTTCAGCTCCTCGGCAATGCGCTTGGCTACTGATGTAGCAGCAATGCGGCGCGGCTGGGTGTGACCAATCAAACGGCCTTTACCGGGCGGATAGTTGAGCTTGCCTCGACCTAAAGCCAAAGCAATCTTGGGCAGTTGCGTCGTCTTGCCCGAGCCCGTTTCGCCACACACGATGACCACTTGGTGGTCTCGGATAGCGGTGGCAATCTCGCCTCTACGAGCAGATACGGGCAGGGATTCGGGGAAGGTAATGTCTAGCATGGGACTTGGGGCAACCCGTGATTATCGCCAATGGCGGCATTGTTCACGCAAAAAGGCCTGATTTAGTGACACTCATTTATACAGTTATCACGAACCCGTCACCGCCATTTGAGCTTGCGGTGAGGACTTTCCGCACCATCACTGGTGGAATGAGTGAAGGCGCTATTGCCTGTTCATGGAGATGCATGATGCGACGGATTAACCCTAGAGATATGCTTGCTACGGCGATGGCTTCGGCTGTGCTATTTGGCATAGCCGCATGCGGCGGCGGTGGAGCAGATGACAATGTACAGGCCAGCGGTAACGCCATTGGTAGCCAAGACGCTAACAGCGACAAGGCCTCCGAACAATCCAAGGCCGGGCCGAATCCACCACCGGTAGACCCTAACCCTGTCGTCACACCGGTCGATGCCTCATTGGTATTGGCCTCTACCAGTGCCAGTGGGCGAGCATCTGATGGCTCCAACTGCGCCATTTCTGCAGACGGCTCGCAAGTCGCGTTTACCTCCAGGTCTAGCGCGCTGGTAGCAGGAGACAGCAACAACACCGAGGATGTGTTTGTCAAGAATGTACGCACCGGCGCGATTGCACGGGTCAGCACCAACAGTGCTGGCGGCCAGCTACAAGCTGTCTCTACCTGTCTAGGCATGACACCTGACGCTAACTACGTGGTTTTTATGAACCCACAAGTCATCGGCGGTTCTGCGTTCTCCCCCACAGTGGTGACGGAGGCGACTATTTTTGTGAAGAACCTGCGCACCGGGGCGGTCACCAATGTAGCGCCACCACGCAATGCGTTTTCAAATACAGCGGGCTATCGTTTCCAGTCCATTTCCGACGATGGCAATCGCGTAGCCCTGATCGCACTGCCCACCACCATCTACTTGGGTGGCTTTGAAACCGCCGCCTTGGGGCCTGCGCGGGCGCTGGTAAGGGACATCGGCACTGGCACGCTGACAGATTTGTCGCCGCAGGTCAGCCTTGATGTGTCACAAGGCGCGGTGATTACGAACATCGCTTTATCGCCAGACGGCAGCAAGCTGGCGTTTAGCTCACGCACCAACTATCCCGCTCTGGGCGATACCAACGGTGGCGCGGATGTATTTACCATTGATATTGCCAGCCGTGCCGTCAGCTTAATATCGCCCGCCGGCGCGTCGCCCTCGTTCCAAAACTACGCCATATCCGGCTTTTTAGCTGGCGGCAGCAAGCTGGCGTTTATCTCGGCAGCACCAACCAGTGCGGGCGGTGTAGGTGCCTACGTCAGAGACCTGAACTCCGGCGCATTGAGCCTGGTTTTTGCCGCACCCGTGGGGCAAGCACTGCCTCAACCGCTGTCTTTCAGCGGTGACGGTAGTCTGCTGGCCTATACGCGCCCGTATTTTGTCAGCGGCCGCGATGAGGCCATCGTGCGCAATGTCAGCACGGGCCAGGAGCAATTGGCCAACGTCACCACCGCAGGAGTGGCGGGTAACGGCGAGTCCAGATTTCCCCTGCTCTCCCGCGACGGCAGTGCGGTGGTGTACGACTCCAATGCAACCAACCTGGTTCGGCCCGTTTTGAACGAAAATTACCTGTATCGACCTTACGTCAAGACAATCAACCGTCCTGCCGGTCAAACCCCTGGTTAATGTCGATCATCTGGATATTTCGTAAGGTCTGGTGCGCGTAGCGCGACTGATCAATTTTAATGATCGGTTGCGTTACCCATGCTATCGACTAATCCATTCAACCAGGCATTCGCCAACTCTGCCCCACTGCCTTTATCGGCAGTGGGCACACGCCAGCGGCGCTTATTGGTGATTGAGGATGAGGTTGATTTGGCGCAGCTGCTGGAGGTGCAGTTGAGTGAGCTGCCCGCCGAAGTGTGTATCTGCCACAACGGCGAGCAGGGGCTGGCCCTCGCCTTGACCGAGCACTGGGATGCCATCGTGCTTGACCTGCGCCTGCCCAAACTGAATGGCCTGGACGTGTGCCGCGAAATACGGGCGCGCGGGCACCATGTGCCCATCATGATGCTGACCGCGCGCATTACCGAGCTGGACCGCGTACTGGGTCTGGAGCTGGGTGCCGATGACTACTTGACCAAACCATTTAGCATGCTGGAGTTGCAAGCACGCATCAAAGCGCTGCTGCGCCGTGCCGGCCTGTTTAACCGCAGCGCCGAGGCTACACTCACACGCGGCAACGAGGTGCTGCAACTGGGTGCCCTGCAACTGGACTATGCACGCAGGCGTGCCACCCTGGCAGGCATCGCACTGGTGCTCACCCCGCGCGAGTGGGATTTACTGTGGTTTTTTGCCCAGCAGCCTGGGCGCGTTTTCTCTCGCAGCGAGCTCCTGGAACAGGTATGGGGCTATGGCCATGATGGCTATGACCATACCGTCAACAGCCATATCAACCGCTTGCGCAGCAAACTGGGCGACGGCCAGAGCAACGCGCAGTACATCCACACGGTGTGGGGTACCGGCTACCGCTTTGAGCCACCCATCGGATGACCCCATGGCCCAAACCACCCTGAGCTACACCACGCCGCCTTGGCAGCGCCTGCATGTGCGCATAGGCATGCTCACGCTGGCGGTGCTGGTGCTGATGGCGTTGGCGCTGCTGGCGCTTACCCGTGTGCACCAGGCGCGCGCCAGCCTGGAGTGGACACAGCGCATGAACCTGGGCCTGGCCAGCTACATCGTAGTGCACCAGCCCAGGCCCCTGCTTACACCCAATGGCGAGGTGGATATGCCCCTGCTACGCGAAATGGCCATGCAAGTGATGATGGCCAACCCGGCGCTAGAGGTCTACGTGCTAGACCACACCGGGCGCGTACTGGGGCATGCCCTCGATGGTGTCGCGCTCTCCCGAAATAAAGTGAATTTGAAGCCGTTACAGCAACTGTTGCAAAACCCGCAAGATATCGCCTTGCCGGTACTGGGCGACGACCCGCGCGAGCCGCTGAGCAGCAATGTATTTTCTGTCGCAGCGCTGGGCTCGAAAGGCTATCTGTACGTGGTGCTGCGCGGCCAGGCTGCACGCAGCTTGGCACAAGACTCCGAGCGCTCCAGTGCCATGCGCGAGGCGGCGCTGGCCATTGCCGTGGCCTTTGCCATCGCAGCGTTGGCCTTGGTGTTGGGACTGAGCGTGCTTACCCGCCCCCTGCACCGCCTGATCACGCAGGTACGCAGTTTCCGTGATACCGCGCCCTGGATGCAGACCCACGCCACACGAGGCAGTGAGATCGCTTTACTGACAGAGGCCATCACATCTCAGCAAGCCCACATAGCCCAGCAGTTTGAGCAACTCGCGCAAAGCGATCAGTTACGCCGTGAGTTGGTATCCAATTTATCCCATGACCTGCACACCCCACTGGCCAGCATCCAGGGCTATGTCGAGCGTTGTTTGCTGCGCAATCACCAATTGACGCCAGAAGAGCGCGAAGCCCATTTGCGTGTGGTGTTGCGCCACTGCGCCAGCCTGGGCAAGCGGATAGGCGATTTGTTTGAGCTCTCCAAGCTGGATGCAGGTCGCGTGCAGCCGCACTTGGAGTCATTTTGTCTGTCTGAGTTAGTGCACGATGTCAAGCAGGCTTACCAGTTGCAGGCAGAGCAAAGCCAGGTCAAGCTGGTGCTCAGCGTCGCATGCCAGGCCAGCGCACTGGTGCGCGCAGATATCGCTTTGATAGAGCGCGTGCTGCAAAACCTGATCGACAATGCGCTGCGCTACACGCCCGAAGGCGGCAGCATCCACATCGATATCCAGCCCCAGGACACGACGATGGTGGTGAGTGTGCGCGACACCGGCGTGGGCATTGCCAAAGACCACCTGCCCCATGTGTTTGAGCGTTACTGGCAGGCGCAAGACACGCCCTGTGTTCAACCAGGGCACAGTGCCGGTTTGGGCTTGGCGATTGTCAAACGCATTCTGGAACTGCACGGCAGTGTCATCCGTATCCGCTCTGAGCTGGCTGGCGGCACACGCTTTGACTTTAGTTTGCTGCGGGCAGGTTGACGTTTGCTTGCAAGCCGTGATATATCCGTTACTAATAAGTATGAATTGTTGACAGGTTTCGCGTAACGCAGTGGCAATCCCCTTCGACAAACCGAGGTCACACAACGTGGCAGAGGCCGTCGCTCTTTCAGACGGAAGGAGAAATTTTCATGCACAGTACACGACGCAACACATTCAAATTGCTTGGCTTAACGCTGGCGCTGGGTAGCCTCGGTATGTCGGCCTACGCCAGCGACGATGACGACGATGGCTTTCGCGCTGGCAAGGTGTTTACCAGCACCAACTCAGCCGCAGGCAACGAGCTATTGGTCTTTGCGCCCACCAGCAGCGGCCAGTTGGCCCTGCTCACGCGCGCGGCCACCCAAGGTCTGGGCACGGGCACGGGTTTGGGTAACCAGGGCGCCGTCACCCTCAGCGGCAATGGCAAGCATCTGTTTGTGGTCAACGCGCAGAGCAACACGGTCTCGACCTTTACGCTGCGCCGAGACAGGCTTACATTGGAGTCCACCGTCGACTCGGGCGGTCTGCGTCCCATCAGCGTCACCGAACACGACGGCATAGTCTATGTGCTCAACGCTGCAGGTGCGGGCAATGTAGCCGGATTTCGCAATGACAAGGGCGATTTAAAACCGTTGCCGGACAGTAACCGTCCGCTCTCCGCCTCGGGCGGTACAGCGTCGTCACAAGTGGGCTTTAGCCCCGACGGCGACATCCTGCTGGTGACCGAAAAAGCCACCAACAAGCTCACCAGCTACCGCGTGCGTGGCAGCGGCAGCATCGATGCGCCTGTGGTCACCGCATCAGTGGGCGTAACGCCATTTGGCTTTGCCTTTGACCGCCGCGGCAATGCCTTGGTGTCGGAGGCTTTTGGTGGCGCAACCAACGCCAGCGCGGTGTCCTCGTACCGATTTGACAACGCAGCGCCCACCACGCCAGTCGTTGTCAGCCCCTCTGTAGGCACCACACAAACCGCCGCATGCTGGGTGGTGGTTACGCCCAACAGCCGTTACGCCTATGTCACCAATACGGGCAGTGGCACCATCAGCAGCTATGCGGTAACCAGATTGGGCAAACTGTCGCTGGTGCAAGGCATTGCGGCTACCTCAGGCGCTGGGCCGATTGATGCGGCCATCTCGGCATCAGGCCGCAACCTGTATGTGCTCAATGCGGGGGCGCGAACCGTTTCTTCTTTCAAGATCGGTAGTGATGCCAGCCTGACCAACGCGGGTGCCGCCACCGGGCTACCCGCTGGTGCGAACGGTCTGGCTGCAAACTGACAGTACTCAGTAGGCAAATCCGATAGTGAGCCTGGAAGGCGTATCTGTCGGATTTGCCGCTGGTGGATTTGCCGCTGGTTGGGTGACTGCCCATATTTTGAAAGTAGCTCGGGTTCAAATTCAGTTTTCAGGACTTGTTTCAATTTTTTTCAATCAAGTCACTTGCCAACGTACCGATTGGTATGAATAATTGCAATTAAATACCAACCGGTATGTATTTTATTGATTTTGATTGAATTGAACCCTGCCATGAGCGCACCTGAGTCCGAGGTAACACCTCCCGCTAGCCCGTCACGCACACAGGCCCGCTCGGTACTCACGCGCAACAGCCTGCTCGATGCCGCGCTCAAAGTGATCCGCAGCAAGGGCTACAGCGCCACCACCATTGACGACATCTGCGCCGCCGCCGGCGTGACCAAAGGCAGCTTTTTCCACCATTTCTCCAACAAAGAAGACCTGGCCATTGCCGCCGCGCAGCACTGGAATGCGCTCACAGGCGGCCTCTTTGCCAGTGCACCCTACCAGCAGGTGCAAGACCCCCGTGAGCGCATCCTCGCCTACATCGACTTTCGCGCCGACATCGTGCACGGCGATCTGGCCGATGTCACTTGCCTGCTGGGCACCATGGTGCAAGAAACTTTTGCCACCTATCCCGCTATTCGCCAAGCCTGCCGCGAGGGCATCGAAGGCCATGCGCAAACGCTGGTACCGACGATTGAGGCCGCCAAGGCGCTGTACGCGCCCGGCGCTGACTGGAGCGCTGAGAGCTTGGCTCTGTACACCCAGGCCGCGTTGCAAGGTGCCTTCATCCTCGCCAAAGCGCAAGGCAACTCAGACATCGCGGCGCAGTGCATTACGCCCCTGCGTCGTTATGTGCAGGGGCTGTTTGCAGCCTGCAATCAGCGGGCTACTGGAAAGCAGCAGCGCCTATCGAGGCATTAGCCTGTCAAACCAAAGGAGTCTCCAATGAATAACTCGCAAGACACCGCAAGCTCTGGTAACACCATTCAGTTGCACCGCGTGCTGACCAGCACCCCGAGAAAATCTGGCGCGCTTTCACCCATCCCGATGCCTTCGCCCGATGCCTTCGCCCGATGCCTTCGCCCGCTGGCTGCCGCCCAATGGTTTCACAGGGCATGTGCATGCCATGGATGTAAAAGTCGGCGGCAGCTTCCGGATGTCGTTTACCAACTTCGCCACCGGGGGCGAGATGTTCTTTGGTGGCAAATACATCGAGCTGAACCCTAATGAATGCATTGCCTACACCGCGAGTTTTGACGATCCCAATCTGCCGGGCGAAATGACCACGCGTGTCACCATCCAACCCGTCTCGGTGGGTGTCGAAATTTGCGCCACGCAAAGCGGCATCCCTGCGATGATTCCCCCTGAGGCCTGCCATCTCGGTTGGCAAGAGTCCTTGCGGCACTTGGCCCGACTGGTCGAGCCGAACATTCCCTGTTGAGCGGCGCCACCAAGCTCGCCCACTATGCAAGCTGTTTTCTTGAGCCCCTCCACCCATCTTTGAAAGGACATGCCATGAAAGTTGAACCGTATTTGATGTTTTCAGGCCGCTGTGAAGAAGCACTCAGCTTCTACCAAGCCGCTGTGGGCGCACAGCCTGTGATGGTCATGCGCTTCAAAGAAAGCCCCGAGCCACCCCACATGCCGCTGCCGCCCCACTGGAGCGAAAAAATCATGCATTGCGGCTTCATGGTCGGTCAAACCTTGGTTATGGCCTCGGATGGCATGAGCGCAGAGGCGGTGAGTTTTTCCGGTGTGAGCCTGTCCGTCTCTGCGGACGACGAAGCGCAGGCAAAACGCATGTTTGACGCGCTGGCTGCGGGTGGCAACGTCTTCATGCCGATGAGAACAACCTTCTGGTCACCCTGCTTTGGCATGTGCAGTGACAAGTTCGGCGTGAACTGGATGGTCGGCGTGGATGACCCGCAGGTTTGAGTCGTTATCTAAAACAATCCGTCTCTAGCCCTTTATTTAACTGCGCAAGCAGCTCACTTTTTAGGAGTAAATCATGAACTATCTGGATGGATTCGTTGCCGCTGTACCCGCAGCCAACAAGGAGGCTTACCTCAAACATGCGGCAGATGCGGCCATCGTGTTCAAAGACTACGGCGCTCTGGAAGTGGTGGAGAGCTGGGGAGACGATGTGCCTGAAGGCAAGCTCACCTCGTTTCCTATGGCGGTCAAGCGCGAGGACGGCGAGGTGGTGGTCTTCTCGTGGATCGAATGGCCATCCAAGGCGGTGCGTGACAGCGCCTGGGAAAAAATCATGGCCGACCCGCGCATGGACCCTGCCCGCGCACCCATGCCCTTTGACGGCAAACGCATGGTCTACGGCGGCTTTCAGATCATCATGCGGGCTTAAGTGTTTCAAGAATAATAAGCCTCTAGCCCTTTAAATTATTGCGCAAGCAGCTATAAATTCAGGAGTAATTCATGAACCAACCCACACCGCCCCCTTCTCACGAACTGGTCTTGGAGCGCACGCTAGCTGCCCCGCGCATGGCCATTTGGCGCTGCTGGACAGAGCCTGCTTTGATGGAGCAATGGTTTTGCCCCAAGCCCTGGTTTGTCAGTGACGTGAAGACAGAACTTCGCGCGGGCGGTGCCAGCGCCATGGTGATGCGGGGGCCTGACGGCGAAGCCTTCCCGAACAACGGCGTGTATCTGGAAGTCGTCCGTGGCGAGCGTTTGGTCTTCACAGATGCCTTCACCAGCGCCTGGTTTCCGTCAGGCAAAGCCTTCATGGTGGCAGAGGTCACCCTGGCAGACGCGCTCGGCGGTGGCACGCTTTACAAAGCAGTTGCCAGGCATTGGAATGCCGAAGACTGCGAAAGCCATGTCAAGATGGGCTTTCACCAAGGCTGGGGCATTGCGGCAGATCAGCTTGAAGCCTTGGCCAAAACGCTGTAACGGCCTGCGCCTAAGCGGCCTTGCACACGTACCCGTAAGCCATGTTCGAGCGCGAGGTGCCTTGCGCCTCATACGCCAGCTTGGCTTGGCTGAGTTTGTCCTCGTACACAGCCACCTTTTGTGCTGGCGTAAAGTTGTACAGGCGGGCATTGTTGCCGCCAAAAATGGTGTTTTTAATCTCACCATCCGCAGCGCCCAGGGGCGCAAAGCCGTATTGCTTTTGCATCGCCTCGGGGATTTCCAGGCGGCGTAGGGCTTCGATTTGCCATTGGGGCGAGCCGGTCTAGATGGCATCGGTGCCCCAGACCACACGGTCTACCCCCAGCCCTTTAACCAAAGTGCCCATCATGAAAGCGGCCAGGTTGGGGTTAGCCATGGTGCTTTGCGCAAAGATCTGGCCCAGGTCGCCATAGACGTTTTTCACGCCGTGCAGCGCAGGTATCTCGGCCAAGTCACTCACCCAGTCCACCCTGCCGGTGCGCTGGATTTGCGCCCACGCATCTTCGGGGTTGCCACCTGCGGCAAAGCGGTAGGCTGAGTGGTAGATGACAAAGTTAAGCTGCGGCCAGTCTTTGGCGGCTTTGGCCACGTCGCTCACGTTCGCATAGCCGAGCAAATTGGGAAACTGCTTTTCGGTGCTGGGCGGGAACAGGCCTTTGTGGACGCAGACGTTTTTAATACCTGCCTTCAGCGCTCTTTCGTAATAGGGGTAGACGACTTTCTCGTCGTCCAGCCTCCAAGGCCATTTGGCCATCGGCTTGTTGGTGTTGTCGCCAATGGTGTAGCCCTTGATCGAGTCGGGTTTGAGTTCGACCAGCTCGCGTTCAAACTTCTCTAGCGCACCGGGCACGCCGGGGGTAAAAATCAAATGCGACAAAGCACGTTGGGTTCCCCCCGCCATGCCATTGATCTTGGCGCGGGCATCGCGCTTGTCTTCGTTGGTCAAAAACCAGTCGATAGGCTCAAACGAAGCCGAGCCGCTGACCAGGGCGACCTTGGTGTCCGAGTCCAGAAAAACCTCTTTCACATAGTTGGCAAACTTCAGGTCTTCCAGGGTTTGCTGCTTGCCTACCAGGGCGGGGTTCCAGCCTGCCTTGCCCACGGCTTCGCGCGAGCGGGCGAAGTTGACCAAGCGGGTTTTGTCGTGCAAAAAGTGGGTATGCATGTCCATGATGAATTGGCCTGAGAGTTTGCCCGCCCGCTCGGCTGCCATCTCGGGCGTAGCCGCTTCGGCGCGCGAGACACCGAACACCGGGCCGAAGGTATCGTTCATCGCGAGGAAGGCCGCTGCCATGCCGGAGGCCGTTTGGAAAAACCGCCTGCGCGGCATGCCTTGGTGCTTGGCCAGCTCGGAGCCATAGGCCTTGACCCGCGCCTCGAATTCGCGCTGCTTGGCGGTCTGCGCGGAGGGCATGAACTCTTCGCTGGAGATGGAGCGGGTAGGGATGGGCGAGCAAAATGTCAGCTCATCCGCGTGGCCCAACTGGGCAATCTCTTCAGGGCTCATCTGTACGGGCATGGTGCGTCTCCTGGGTGGTTGAAATACCGAGCCTGGGCAAGCGCACCCGGGCTGCTTAAAAATATTCTAATCCTTCAGCCAGCGCCGCGCCGGTCTCGCAGGCACCAGGCCAGCCAACGCACTTGCGCACACACCCGCGACCATCCGCGCCAGCCATCTCGGTGCGACGCGCAGGTGAATGATTTTTACAACGCTTTGAAAAATAACTGCGCAAAATACTTGTCAAACCGAGTGCGCTTCAACACAATCCGTTTCCTGCTTGAAGCCGCTGCACAACGAATGTCCTTGTGCAGCCAACCCTTCAAAGCCACACCCAAACCCATGACCTGTTTCACTCACACCTGACGCACCCTCCACTGCCCTAGCTGGATGTGGTGTCACACCACACCAGCTTTTGCGGCAAGGTGCTGTGCGTTCTTTTGAGACGCACGCTCCACAAGCCCCAGACTGATTCGTTTTTGCTGGGGTTTTTTGCATCTGGAGCGTGCACCATGAGTGCCAAACTATTTTCCCGTGACTTTGCGCAAGGCAAAGTAAAGCACCTGCGCAGTATCAAGCAGCCGCTGGCCTTGACCTTGACTTTGCAACTGCCTGCCCCGCGTAACCGCGTGGTGCAGGCCCTCGCGCACCGTGCCATTGGCTCTGGCGCGGGCAAACATATTCGCAGTAGCGGCGCACAACGCCGCGCTGAACACGTGGCTTTACAAAAAGCCGTTAAAACTTTGAATGATTAGCATGAAGAACGATTTGAAACCCAGCACCCTGGCCGCGCCCAGGGTGCAACCCGAGCAACTGCGCCAGCGCAGCCAGCATCTGGCCAGCGTAGCTGCCGAACTGAAAACCGAGCTGTTTGGCATTGACGAGATCATTGACCGCGTGATTGAGTCCATCCGCGCATGGTATGTGCTGCCGCACATCATCCACCGCCCGGTGATTGTGTGCCTGTGGGGGCTGACCGGCACGGGCAAAACCCAGCTCACCCGCAGCCTGGCACACAAGCTGGGTTTTTACGACCGCTTTGTGGAAGTGCAGATGGACGGCTTTAGCAACGGCAGTAGCCGCCGCAGTGCCGACTCGATCAGCGCGATGCTGAGCGAATCTGGTGTGCAAGAGGGCGAGCCAGGCATCTTGGTGCTGGACGAGTTTCAGCGTTTTCGCACCGTGTGCCAGCAGGGCAAAGACGCGCCCGTCAAGCGCTACCAGGATGTCTGGCAACTATTGTCGGACGGGCGCTTGCCGCCCTCGCTGTCATTTTTGCAGGAGCTGGAAGCGTCATTGGCGGTATCGCTCTACGATGACGAGCGGGAAGACAAAGACAGCGGCAGCACCAAGGGCGCTGTGGGAAAAAAATTCAAATTCAACCTCTCACCCTACCAGGCGCAAGAGTTCAAGCACAGCCTCAAACTCAAAGAACCGCTGCAAGAGGTGATGGCCTGGACGCCTGAGCAACTGCAAGCGCGCATGCTGCAGTTCAAGGCCTCCAGCGATGCCTGGGAGACCGACTACAGCCGTTTGCTGATCATCGTCTCGGGCAACCTGGACGAGATGTACCAAGGCATGGCCAGCCGGGTGGAAGACTGCGACACCGATGCCGATATCTTCCACGCCATGACGCAAAAGCTGTCCGTCATTGACGTGAAAAAAGCCCTGGCCGAACGCTTCAAACCCGAGCAAGTCGCACGCATGGGCAATAACCATGTGATCTATCCATCGCTAAGCCAGGCCACGTATGAACGCTTGATTGTGAGCGCCTGCGGCAAGTATGTGAGCGAAGTGCAGGCCAGCTCGGGGTTCACGTTTGCTTTGGATGACTCCGTCTACACGGGCATTTATGCCAACGCCGTCTTCCCTGCGCAAGGCACGCGCCCCCTGTTCTCGTCGGTGCACGCCATCCTCAGCGCAGCGCTGGTCAATGCCGTGCTGTGGGCTTTCGAACACAGCGTAGAGGCAGGTGCCAGCGTGCAGGTATCCCTGGACAGCAACACCCAGCAGTTGCAGCTGCGCTGTGGTGCGCACCGCATCACCTACCCCGTGCCGCTGGACTTGAACCAGCTCAAGCAGCGCGCCAGCCCCGACTTTCGCGCCCTGCTGGCGGTGCACGAGGCGGGCCACGGCCTGGTGTATGGCCGCCTGTTTGGCCACGCGCCGCAAGAGATGAAGATCAACGTGGCATCGTTTGAAGGCGGCTACAACAGCTATGTGCGCATGAAAACCATGTCGCAGCAAAACTGCCTGGACCGCATCTGCGTAAGCCTGGCAGGCCGCGCAGCAGAAGCGCTGGTGTTTAACGAAGGGGCGTGCACCACGGGCAGCGAGAGCGACTTTAAAAGCGCCACCGCCCTGGCGGCGCGATACGTGCGCTACTACGGGTTTGGCAGCCGCCTGAGCCGCACCGATGTGACGCACGAGACCGAGGACGATATCAACACCGACATCGCCCCGTCGAACCTGGAGATAGAAAGCCTGCTGGCGCAGCAATATGCGCGTGCCCAAGCCTTGCTGAAAGCCGATGCCAGCTTGCTGCTGCACATCACCCAGGCATTGCTCGCTGACGGCCAGATTGCCAAAGAGCACATGGCCGCTCTGCTGGGCGTACCCTTGGCGCAGGGCGACTACATGCTGGTGCCCTATGCAGAGCAACTGAGCGTGTTTGCACTACAGCACGGCTTGATGCAACGTTTGCGTGCTATGCCTGGGTTACTGCCGCTTGCAGCCTAATTCCATTTCTAAATCATTACTGTCGTTGTTGCGTCGCCTTGCCGTGCTACAGCACTGTCTGCGGCTCCGCGCCTAGACATTAATGATGTAGAAATG
>JAYVGI010000307.1:0-3033 GCA_043772355.1 Polaromonas sp. | reverse complement strand
ATATATTGTGGGAGCAGCTACTAAAACCGCAGCAAACGGCGCAGCCGAAAAAGGCAAGTCCCTGTGCTGCGGCCGCACCTACCTGGCCAGCGGCATGGTCGATGAGGCACGCGAAAAGCTGCGCGAACTGATTGCCGAGCTGCTGCCCTACGCCCAAAAAGGCATCCCCATTGTCGGCCTGGAGCCCAGCTGTTTACTCACCCTGCGCGACGAAGCCTTGGTGATGGGCCTGGGCGCGGATGCCCAATTGGTCAGCGAGCACGCCTTCTTGCTGGAAGAGTTCTTGGCCCGCGAAGCCAAAGCCGGCAAGCTGGACGCGCTCAAAGCGCAACTCAAACCGACAGACAAACCCATCCTGCTACACGGCCATTGCCACCAAAAAGCCTTCGACGCGGTATCGCCCATCATGGATGTGATCAAGCTCATCCCCGGAGCCAAACCTGAGTTGATCGAGAGCAGTTGCTGCGGCATGGCAGGCAGTTTTGGCTACGAGGCATCGCACTACGATGTGTCGATGCAAATGGCCGAGCTCAGTTTGCTCCCCGCTATCCGCAAGCAGCTTGATGCCATCGTCGTCGCCGACGGCACCAGTTGCAGACACCAAATCCGCGACGGTGCGCAGCGCGAGGCGATTCACCTGGCGCAGTTGCTGGCGCAGCAGTTGGGTTAAGTGCTCGACGACCGTTCTCGCTCTCCTGTTATCCTGTGCGCGTACCACCTGTAGCCTGCAACCTGCAACCTGCAACCTGTAGCCTGTAGCCTGTAGCCTGTAGCCTGTGAAAGCAAATGGGGTCAGATCAAAATTCAGGACGACCATCTCTTCGCAGCGCGCAACACCCCTACGAAATTTTGCTCTGACCCCTTTTGCGGACTTTCCGGCGCGTCAAGTCCTCCTCCGCCAAGGCGCATGCGCGATCACCCCAGGCCAGCTTGGCGGTTGTGCTGAAAAGTGGATTGCTCTATAAAAAGTAGCACTAAATCTATATAAATCAGTGGGGTAAAAGGTATAACGCCCATATTTACCCTGTCCACACGGCTCAAAGCGCTGAGCGGTTATTTTTAACCGAAAATGCCACCACTGCAGCATCCTCACGCAAAATACACGCTATGTATTACGTAGCTTCTGCCGCAACATTCTCGGAGGCTACAGCCAGATTGACCTCTAAAAACCAGATCAAAATCGCCGCTTTCAAGCGATTTGAAGCCTCTGAATCTTTGAAAATCGCTGCGTCACCGAAAATTTTCCGGTTGGAGTGCCATTTTTAAGCATCTATCGCGTTGTAGCCCTCTAGGATAATGCGGGAACAGCTAGGAATTAAATAGTATCCAGAGTATCCAAAAGCGATGGCAGGAGGTCTGCTGGACACTTTATCGGCAAGAAGCGCCTGCCGCACTTGAACAATACGAATAAT
This sequence comes from Polaromonas sp., assembly GCA_043772355.1. Taxonomy (GTDB): domain Bacteria; phylum Pseudomonadota; class Gammaproteobacteria; order Burkholderiales; family Burkholderiaceae_C; genus JAAFIP01. The sequence continues at coordinate 1,621 of JAYVGI010000307.1, read as the reverse complement.
TAACGTTACCCGATGTACCCCGCTGTGTTACATAGATAGCGTGCTACATTTTAGTGAGTACTTGCGGTGACTGGTCGCCTGCCTCTGCACGGGCGATGCGCTGGTAGCACGGAGCGACTTTTGCGCCGTTCACGTATTCGTACAATCCTCAAACACCTCCGACAATCCCACCACCCATGCCACCCAACCCCGCCCCCTGACCACCGCCCTGCGCAATCCTCAGCCCGACGACTACTTGGTCATTGCCTCGTGGGTTCCTGATGCCAAGGCTTGCATTCGGTGGGCTGGGCCACTGGTGCCGTTTCCGTTTGCTGCGGTCGAGCTGCACAGGCTGCTGACCATACCGAACGGTGAGAGCTATTGCTTGCTCGATTCTGGCTCCGAGCCGTGGGGTTTTGGGCAGCACTTTGTGGTGGAGGATGGTGCAGTCCATCTTGGTCGAATTATTGTTGCGCCTGCGGCTCGCGGCAAAGGCCTGGGTCGAGAGCTTTGCCGGCAACTGATAGCCCGGGCCATTCAAGCCACAGCCGCCAATACCGTTACCTTGCGTGTCTACCGGGAGAACGCGGCCGCACTGCATTGGTACGCCAGCTTGGGCTTTGTACCCGTCGAGCCTAGGTCAAGTGAGGAAGTGCTCTTCATGGCACATGGGCCGCGCACGTCCAGCGGGGTGCGCTAAAGCGGGACGCTTGAGTCAACCAACACTCATTAATTTTGGCTCTATGTGATCCGCCGTGGGCTGGCAGACTTGCATCACGCGCTGCGGGTGACGCGCTGGGTTGGGTGGCTGGCTGGGGGGCTTGGGAATACAGTTACTCACTAAATGGTAGCACTCCGCCTTAGCAGGCCATTGGGGTACACAGGGGAATGCTCATAATTTGAGTTTCCAGCACCGTTTGGAGCTTTCAGCCGCCTTTTGAGGCGTAGGAGTCACTACACCGGCATCCAAGGGAGAAATATCCGCTGTGTATTGCGTAGCTACTTGCGCATGTTTTTAAAAGGCTACAGACTGATTTTCACTAAAAAAAAGGAGGAAATATCTGTTTTAAAGCGTTGCGAAGCCAGGTTTTCAGCAAAAAGCGACTCGGTCACCTGTTGAATACAAATTTCAAGCTTTTACCTGTGTACCTCACTGGCCTGCTTAGGCGGAGTGCTACTATTTAGTGAGTAGACGGGTCTTCAAGCTACCCATCAGGCCAGAGCGGCAGTTGAATCTGGATGGCTGCCGACCCACCCGCCAGACTCGCAGCAGAGCGCGCTACGCTCTTATGCGCCCCAATCAGGGCGGTGGGCTGGAAGCACGGAAAAATTGGGTACACCACTTGGATCAACGTTCACGCGCCAGACCCCAATTTTGAGTACTGCACATGCTCCCCCGAAAGGGCCACCGTCCGGGGCGCATAGGAGCGTAGCGCGCTCTGGTGCAAGGGGACACGGTCGAGCGGCGAAGCTACAACACGGTGGCAAAGCGAAGCCACACAACAATGCAATCAACTACCGCGCAAAGCGAAACAAGAGACGTGCTAGCAGCCTGTCGGACTTAGGTCGTCGAAAGCGAAAATCGGCCTCAGCGAGGATAGTTTTTGACGGTTTCGCATCCCAATATCGAGATATTGGGTAA
>JAYVGI010000306.1:0-8640 GCA_043772355.1 Polaromonas sp. | reverse complement strand
TCGCTACTTGTACATCACTCACCTGAATAAATGCTACGTGACGCTGCGCATCACAATATCGCTTTTGACTTTATCCGAAACAAAGTACCCATGCTTTTGCCACGCAGCAAATATCGGCTCAATGCTGTTGATCAAGCCTTGACGCTTGAGCTGAGCCACCAAAGTACCGCTGCCGATACACGGTATTTTTAAATGCTGCGCAACGCGGCGCGCACGGCGTTCGTCGATGAGGGCTAGTAAATCATGCTCTGCTGCGTAGGACAGCACGGCAAGTTCACCGGTGCCTAAGCCTTGCGCCAGTGCTGCATCAAGTTGGATAAGTACGCTTTGAGGCACGATGTGCACATCACCCGCAGTGCTGAGACTTTGAATCACCGCTGCGCCGGGGGCTGAAGGATCGCTAGTGCATTCTTGCAGCACGGCCTCTGGCACATACAGGCCGCCCAGCATGGCGACACATGCGGGCAATACACCGCCAATGGCAAGGGCTATCAGCGGCCCCGCATCGGCCACGATGAGCTTGGGGCTCATTGCTTTGTCGGTGCCAGATTGCTTTTGGGGCGGGCTGCAAGATGGGTTTGCAGCGTGGCCAACTCTGCGGCCATGTCGGCAGATTCGTCTAGCATGCTGTAGCCTAAAGCGCCTAGGTGCTGTAGGTAGCGGGCATAGGGCATGCCAGCCAGCTTGGCACCTGCGGCTACCGACAGCTCAGCTTGCAGCACCATTTTGTCGGCCAACGCTACGCTCACTCCAGATGTGAGCAATGCATCATTGAAAGGCAGGGCTACAAACAGCGGTTTGCCGTGTTTGGAGACCACGGAGTACTCGCCGTTTTCAGCGTTGCGTACCAAATCCCCGGTGTGTTCGCGTAGATCGCGCACTGCAAAGGCTTCCATAAGATCCTCCTATTCAAATAATTATGCCATCATTTGTGGGCACTATCAACATAGAGGGGTGAATGGTGGTGGGACAAAGTGATTTTTTAGCCTACCCGGACTACTATCAAAACTCTAGCTTCTCCCGCAATATTCTATTGGCCTAGAGAGCGATTGACTCGTTGAAAACAGGTGTAAAAAGGCCGTTTTGAAGGTTTTTGGCCAGCTTGATCGTTTTTCAAACGCTTTGATGGTTGAAAAATGCTCAAAAAACGGCCTTTTCAGGGCGTTGATCGGTCTGCAGCCCAATGGAATATCGCGGGAGCAGCTACGGATGTGATAGCGCACGTTTGCCGTCATTGTGGCGCCAAAACTTCCAAGTTATCAATCAAACGCGTAGTCCCCAGCTTGGCTGCGCCCAGAGCCACCAGCGCGGCAGGCTTATCGCTAGGCAGCGGTGGCTGCAAATCGGCTTGGCGGCGGATGGTGAGGTAGTCGGGTTTCCAGCCGCGTGCTGTGAGTGCTTGCATGGCAGCCAGTTCTAGCGCGGCGTAGTCGGTGCGGCCTGCTTTGACTTGGGCGATTAAGGCCTTCAAAGCCAATGACAGTTGCACGGCCTCGGCGCGTTCGGTGGGGCTTAAAAAGCCGTTGCGTGAGCTGAGGGCCAGGCCGTCGTCGGCGCGGCGAGTTTCATAGGCGATCATCTCTACCGGCAAGGCAAACTGGCGCACCATGTGGCGCAGCACCATGTTTTGTTGGTAGTCTTTTTTGCCGAAGATGGCGACGCTGGGTTGCACGCACTGGAAGAGCTTCATCACTACGGTGCATACGCCGATGAAGAAGCCGGGGCGGAAATGGCCTTCCAGGATGTCGGCCAGCGCGGCGGGGGGGTGCACTTTGAAGGTTTGCGGCTCGGGGTAGAGCACTTTTTCGTCGGGTGCAAACAGCACGTCGCAGCCGTTGGCTTGCAATTGCGCGCAGTCGCTGTCCCAAGTGCGGGGGTATTTGTCAAAGTCCTCATGCGGCAAAAACTGCAGACGGTTGACGAAGATGCTGGCGACTGTGGTGTCGGTTTTGCCTTCGGTTTTGCACTGGTTGGCGCGCTGCACCAGGGCCATATGGCCTGCGTGCAGGTTGCCCATGGTGGGCACGAAGGCGCTGCGTTTGCCGTGCAAGGTGGTGCGCAGGTCTTCAATGGTGTGGCAGATTTTCATAGATTAGCTTGGGTATCGGTACAAAAAGGTAAGGCGACAAACGCTAAGAAAACACGCTTAAATTCAGTTGAACACAGTGTTTATTTCTCGCCATTTTTGCGTTTTTTTTACCTATTTTTGCGTTTTTTGCGTTACCTCATTTCCTTGGTGCAGCTCACCACGCATGCAGTGCATTATCTGGAAACGTGCCAGCTTTGACGGCGTTGACATAGGCCTGCATGGCGGCTTTCACGTCGCCCGTGCCTTCCATGAAGTTGCGTACAAACTTGGGCATTTTGCCCAGGTTAATGCCCAGCATGTCGTGCAGCACCAGCACCTGGCCCGCGCAGCCTACGCCTGCGCCGATGCCAATGGTGTGGCAGGTTTTGAGCTCTTCGGTCAGCGTGGCTGCCAGCGTGTGGGGCACCATCTCCAGCACCAGCATGGCGGCGCCAGCGCCCTGCAGTTCGTGGGCGTGGCGTTTCATGGTGGCGGCGGATTCGTCGGTTTTGCCCTGCACGCGGTAGCCGCCCAAGGCGTGCACGGTTTGCGGGGTGAGGCCCAGGTGGGCGCAGACGGGGATGCCGCGCTCGACCAAGAAGCGCACGGTCTCAGTCGTCCAGCCGCCGCCTTCCAGCTTGACCATGTGGGCACCGGCTTGCATCAGCACGGAGGCAGCGCGCAGGGCCTGCTCGCGGCTTTCGTGGTAGCTGCCAAATGGCAGGTCGCCTATCAGCCAGGCGGTGCCTTGGGTTCTATGCAGGCCGCGTGAGACGGATTCGACGTGATAGCGCATGGTCTCCAGGCTGACACCGGTGGTGCTGGGCAGGCCTTGGCACACCATGCCCAGCGAGTCGCCGACCAAGATGGTGTCTACCCCGGCGGCATCGGCCACACTGGCAAAGGTGGCATCGTAGGCGGTGAGCATGGTGATTTTTTCGCCGCGCTCGCGCATCTCGCGCAGGCGCGGCAGGCTGACCGGTTTGCGCGGTGCCTGGGGGGTGAGTTTGCCAGCGCCGTAGACGGCGGTTTGTGTGTCTTGCATAAGGTTCTCCCAGTCGATGGGGCGGAGTCTAGCAAGAAATTGGCGGTCTGGCTCGGTCAGGTTGCCTGGCGGGTTTGAAGACCGCTGGTCTACGTCGGTTACCGTGGTCTCTTGCCATTATGATTGCTCCATAAACCGTAGCCCTTCGTTTAAGCAGGGCAGTGGGGTACACAGGGTAACGCCCATATTTTGTCACGCGGCGCGGTTTGGAGTCGTTGTGAAGCCTCTGGCGGCCTGAGCATCGCCCGCAAGTCGTGAATTTGCTGGTTTCAGCGCCGCTAGTTTAGATGAATATCCGCCTGTAGCCCTCTAAAATAAAACGTGAAAAGCTATGAAATAAGTAGTACCACCCGGGCCCAACATGCGCTGCAAGAAGCCTTTGTGGCTGGTTTTCGGCAAACAGCGGCTACCCCACGTACAGGATGCCTATTTTTAACCTATACCCATGTACCCCACTGCTCTGCTTAGACGGAGTGCTACTATTTAGTGAGTGAGGAGTTTTTGCCGGAGATATTTGCGAAAACACTGGCGATGTTTACGACCCGTTGGCGGTTTTTGCGTCAACCCAGGCGCTCCCTGCGCTTCAACCCACGCGCTATATATTCAATAGCTACAACCCCTTTAATATTGCTGGCTAATACGTGTTTTAAAGGGTAAAACAGGTGAAACCCATGGTTTTGGCACCTGTAGCGCCAAATTTTCAGACGTTTTGCATAAAGTACACACATTTTCTACACACCTTTCTCTCCGCAATGCCCACTGGTGCCACCGGCAAGACCTGCCTTTGGTCGATAGGGACACGCTGATAACCGCCCACGCACCGGCGTGCGCTGCGAGGTCGGTGCGGGTGACGCTGGGCGTGGTGAGGGTCTTTTGCGCCGCAGACTGCGCGAAAGGGGTCAGAGCAAAATTTCGTCAGAGCGTTGCCTGCTCCGAACAGAGGGTTTTCCTGAATTGTGATCTAACCCCATTTGCTCTCCCGTCGGCCTGATCCAGTACACACACCAAGCCCTCCAGATCCAGCTCACTACCCACTAAAAATCACATAGAGCCCAAAAAAAAACCTCAATACCAACTTGCTATGGCACACACAAAATTCAGCATAGCACTCGCTGGTTTTCACCAAATCCCATTCTCTGTGGTTTTGCTACGCTGTAGAGCTCAATCCTTTTGCAAACCCGACAGGAGACATTCCATGTGCAAGCCCATGTTCAAGCGTTTCAAATCCACTCTTTTGCTATCCCTCATGGGACTTGCGCTAAGCCCGCTAGCCCAGGCAGAAAACATCAAATTACGTATCGCTTCGGGCCACGCCGCCGCGCAGACCTACGTCAATCTGATGCAGAACTTCTTTGTGCCCGAGATCACCAAACGGGTAGCCGAGCGCACCTCGCACAAGATTGAGTTTGTCGAGGGCTACGGCGGCTCCATGGTCAAGGTGGCGGACACGCTGGAAGGCGTGCAGTCGGGCATTATTGATATTGGGGGCTACAACTTTGGCTTTGAACCGTCGAACCTGCCCTTGCACTCGTTCCAGGTGATGCTGCCCTTTGGCACCATGAGCCCGCAAATGAGCGTGAAGCTGGCGCGCACGGTGTACGACAAAGTGCCCTGCATGACCAAGGTGTTCGAAGACAAATTTAACCAGCAACTGCTGGCCCTGATTGCCGACAACGGCTACAACCTGGGCACTACCTTTGAGTGGAACGCGGTATCTGAACTCAAGGGCCGCAAGATTGCGGGCGCGGGGCTGAACCTGAAATGGCTGGAGTACGCGGGTGCGGTGCCGGTGCAGTCGTCCTTGCCCGAGGCCTATACCTCCATGCAAACGGGCGTGTACAACGGCTGAATCATGTTCCCATCCGGTTGGGTCAACTTCAAGCTGGGCGATGTGGCCAAGCACTACACCGAGGTGGGCTTTGGTGCCATCACCTGGCACGGCCTGACAATGAACAAGGCCAAGTTTGCCAAGCTACCTAAAGACGTGCAAGCTGTCATTTTAGAAGTATCCAAAGAATACGAAATCAAAACCGGTGTGGTGAACGAAGAAAACTACCCCAAGCAGATGGCGCTGTTGAAGGCTTCTGGCGTCACCGTGAAAACCGTGCCTGACTCTGTGAAGCTGGACTGGGCCAACTCGCTCAAAGCTTGGCCACAAACCGTCGCTGCTGATTTGGATGCCAAGGGATTGCCCGCCTCCCAGGTGCTGAAGATCACACTGGAAGAAGCTGAAAAACTCGGCCACAAATGGCCTGTACGTTATCAAGTGAAATAAAACCCACGTTTGTGCCACCCGCAGCGCCGCATCCCTTGCAAGTCTATTCAAAACCCTTGCACATTGGGCAGCAAGCTAATTCACCCTAGGAACCCGATATGTTGAAACGCTTCAACGACTGGATCACGCGCGCGCTGATGGTGGCTGCCGCCGTGCTGGCTTTCTTGCTCTGCTTTTTGGTGGTAGCCGATGTAGGGGGCCGGGTGCTGTTTAACAGCCCGGTCAAAGGCACACCCGAGATTGTGTCTTTCTCCATCGTCATCATCTGTTTTTTGCAGGCAGGCTTTGCCATCCGCTCGGGCGGCATGCTGCATGTGGATACGCTGGTGATCAAGCTGCCGCCCGCAGTGCAAAGCTGGATGGGCGCTGTCGGCGCGTTTGCAGGCCTGTGCTTTTTTGCCTTTATTTGCTATGGCAGCCTGGACGGCGCGGCCCACGCCTGGAGCTCCAATGAATATGAAGGCGAAGGCGCGCTACGCGTGCCCGTGTGGCCCGCGCGTTTTGTCATCGTGCTGGGCACGGCCTTGGCTGCGCTGAGCTATCTGCTGCTGATCATGGAGAACATCGCTCTGGCTCGCCAAGGCCTGCCACCCGCCGCGTCCACTGCAGAACACTAAGAACAAAAATATGTTTGATCCTACCCATATGATTATTTTGGTCAGTGTGCTGCTGGCCTTGGTGTTTTGCGGCGTGCATATCGCCGTGTCGCTGGGCATTACCAGCTTGCTGGGCATCTACCTCATCTCGGGAGAGGTCAGCACCGTGATCAGCTTTGCGTCCACCACCTCGTATGAAGCCCTGCGCGACTATGTGTTTGCCGTCATCCCGCTGTTTATGCTGATGGGTGAATTTTTGGCCAAATGTGGTGCGGCGAGTGATCTGTTTTCTCTCATCAACCGACTGACAAAAAAGGTACCGGGCCGCTTAGGCGTGGCCACCGTGCTGGCCAATGCAGTGTTTGCCTTTGTCACCGGTGTGTCCATCGCTGCAGCCGCAGCGTTTTCAAAAATAGCCTACCCCGAGATGCGCCGCCACGGCTATGAGCGCAAGTTTGCCTTGGGCTGCATTGCAGGCAGCGCCTGCTTGGGCATGCTGATTCCGCCCTCGGTGCTGATGATCGTCTGGGGCGTGCTGACCGAGATGGCGATTGGCAAACTGTTTATTGCGGGCATCATCCCCGGCTTTATTGTGGTGACGTTTTGTATCGCCTACATCATCTGGGTCGCCAAAACCGACCCCGCCCGTGTGGGCGAAGGCGACAAGCTGCCCCCCGCGCAACAGGCCGCGCGTGATGCGAACGATTTGATTGAACAGCAAGACCTGCGCACCATTTTGTGGAGCACGCTGGGCATACTGATCCTGGTGGTGCTGGTGCTGGGCGGCATCTGGCTGGGGGCCTTTACACCTACCGAGGGTGCGGGGGTGGGCGCTACGCTGGCTTTGATTCTCGCTCTGCTGCGCGGCATGAAGCCGCCTGAGATGATGGCCGCCATTTTGTCGGTGGGGCGCACCTCGGCACCGCTGTTGCTGCTCTTGGTCACCGCCCAGCTGTATTCCCGCGTGTTGGCGATGACGGGCGTGACGGGCGCGGCCAAAGATTTCTTTTTAGCCTCGGGCCTGTCGCCCTATGCCATTTTGGCAATGATGATTTTGGTGTGGTTTATTCTGGGTTGCATCATTGATTCAATCTCCATCATTTTGCTGACCGTACCGGTGTTTGCGCCTATCGCTACGGCGCTGGGTTTTGATCCGATTGCGTTTGCCATCATCGGCATTATCGCCATCGAGACCGGCCTGCTGACTCCGCCCTTTGGCATCTTGGTGTTTACGGTGAAGGCGGCGGTGACGGATGAAAAAGACCTGTCTACCGGGGAGATTTTCAAAGGCTCTGTGCCTTACTGGATTGCGCTCTTGGGCGCTATTCTCGCCATCGTCATCTTCCCGCAAATCGCTACCTGGTTGCCCAACTTGGGCAACGCGATTGCCGTCGTCAAGTAAACCGGACTTAAGCCCATGCCCGCCCACTGGATCGCCCGCGCCCAGATTCACAACCCTGTGGAGTACAAAAAATACACCGACCTGGTGCCGGGTATTTTGCAAAAACATGGCGGCAAAGTGCTGGTGCGCGGAGGCAAATACCAAATCATGGAAGGGCCCGAGACCTTTCACCGTTTTATCGTCATTGAGTTTCCTACGCTGGCGGCTGGTGTGGCCTGCTTTGAGTCGCCCGAGTATGTAGCCGCTGCCGCCTTTCGCCGAGCGGGTGCGGGCGTGGTGGAAAATGTGATTGTGGAGGGAGGCGAGGCTACGCCGGTTTGATTTCGATGCCTCGAAGACCCTCACCCCAGCCCTCTCCCGCTAGCGGGAGAGGGAGAACAGAAATACCCTGCTCCCGAACTTGCCTCCAATTCCCTACTCCCTACTCCCTACTCCCTGCCTCCTGTTCCCTGTTCCCTACTCCCTACTCCCTACTCCCTACTCCCTACTCCCTGCCTCCTGTTCCCTGTTCCCTGTTCCCCGTCTCTAATTTCTAGCAAGAAACCTCGCTATGCCTACCACTGCCAACCAAAACACTTCACAAAAAATAGAACCCGTCAGAGTCGGCCTCGTCGGTTACGGCTGGTGGGGCAAGACCATGGCGCGCAATATCGCCACCAGCGCGTGGCTCAAACTGGTTGCGGTGGTAGAGACCGACCCTGCTGTGCGTGCGCAAATGGCAGCAGATGCCGCCAGCATGGGTGTTACGGTAGAACAAGACTTCCAAGCGTTCTTGAACACGCCAGCGATGGACGCCGTCATCCTGTGCTCGCCCCACACCTTCCATGCCGATCAAATTGTGGCCGCTGCCCAAGCGGGCAAACATGTGTTTTGCGAAAAACCCTTGTGCATGACCTTGGCTGATGCAGAGCGCGCCATCGCCAGTTGCGAGCAGCATGCGCGGGTGATCGGCATTGGCCACGAGCGCCGTTTTGAACCCGCCGTGGTGCAACTGCGCGCCGATATTGCGGCGGGCAAGCTGGGCGCCATTTTGCAGATTGAAGGCAACTTTAATCAGGATAAGTTCTTCGCCCTGCCCAAAGATAACTGGCGCCTGTCCAATAAGCACGCACCGGTCGGCCCACTCACCGCCACGGGGATTCACATGGTGGACTTGGCGATTGCCATTTTGGGCCCCGCAGAGGCGGTGTGGGCACGCCTGGCCACCCGAGGGTCTGCATTTGAAAACGGCGACACTTTGGGGCTGATGCTGGC
>JAYVGI010000305.1:0-2583 GCA_043772355.1 Polaromonas sp. | reverse complement strand
ACGTGATGAGTTTCATGGAGAATGGAACTACAAATTGCTGCCAAGAAATTCGCACGTCTGCGCTTAATTGTTCAAGTTATTTTTTCTCAAATCCTAAGCGGCGTGCTGTAGCCCCCTAAATCCTCTGTCTCTTGGGATAAATTAGCACCATATTTTTGTAATATTTTCAATGCTTCTAAATCACCCGACCACGCAGCGCGCTGCGCTGCTGTTTCGTTAGCGTGGCCCAGTCTATTGGGTGAAGAACCCGCTTTGAGTAACTCCTCCAACATTTCATAACGTAACGTACGATCCTTACAGTCAAGTGCATCAAAAAGCACTGTATGGCCTTCATCATCCATAAACGATAGGTCTACAGCTTTGCTCAACATCCATCGGATTGACGTTAAAGCGTGGGAGTTAATTGCATTTGAAATCCAATGACGTTCTAGGAATGGGTCTACTCCATTTGGAAACGGTGGAGTGCTAAGCGAAAGCCCCTCAAGCTCATGCAGTTTTCCGTCTCGTACAACCGCCATCATGATGTTGTACTTACTGCAATTTTCTCGCCAAACTGGATCTTGTAGATTTTGATTTATGAGATCTTCATAAAAAGTATCGTTGTTCACACTACCCCGCCTTCCTATTATCGATAAGGGTTATCAGCCTGTAAATAAAAAATTTTCCTTGAGCACTCATGCTTTTAGTAGATTGATCAAGTGTCATGGATATTTTTAAATTTTTAAATTTATAAATTTGATCTGATATTCGCTTTGTCAGAGAGGATTGCACTCCACAGTCATTAGCCAATTGCGCCCATTCGTTCCTCCCTATCACCGCAAAATTAGTCTCCCCACCCACACTCTGTGCCATATCGTTGTAGCCATACACGCTGCCGCACACCAGGTCATACAGGGGCGCTACGCGCATGCCTTGTGCATCTACCAGGAACGACAGGTTTTTAGCGTGCGCATCGCTGTTACCAATGAGGGTGTTAAACAGCAGCCATTGCAGCATTTGCACTTGCGCACTGGCGGGTACGCTGCACAGGCGGCTTAGTTGGAATAGCTGTGCAAACGTAGCGCCGGGTGGGGCGGTGGCGTAGTGTGGTTCTTCGTACTTTTGCTCTGGTGGCAGGTTCAGCGCTTGGCAGCCGTCGATTTGGTGGATGCGCAGCAGGCCGCCGTCGGCGGTCCACTGGCGGTCGTAGCGTTGCACCAGCAACACGGGCTCGGGCAGCTCTAGGTATTGCACGTTGGGCACCGTGAGGCCGATGGCTTTGGCTAGCTGCATGCAGAAATATTCGTTGGCCACCATGCCGGGATGTCTGTCGTCGCCTACCTTCAAAATGTGGGAGGTGGGCGCGCCGTCTTTGGGTAGCCACAGGCCACCGCCTGCGTCCATGTACACGCCGAGTTTGTTTTGCACGCCGGGCAACGACATGCGCCGTTTGCCGCGCCAGAACATCAGGGGTACGTCTTGCGCGCGCGACTCGGTGATGCGTTGTTGCAAGTCGGCGTGGGTGATGCTTTCGTAGTCGTCCTCATTGAACACGTTGGCTGTGGGCGGTGGGATTTCGTCGTCGGTGATGACCAGCGCGCCTGCACAGTCGCGGCCTACTTTGCGCAGGATGCCGAATACGTCGTATTGGCTGACTTGGTGGGCGTGGGACAGCGCTTCCAGCGGTTTGCCCTCGGGTAGTAAGTTGCTAAAGAAGTTTTTGACCGATGCGCCTTGTGCGCCTTGGCCGAATGGCAAGTGGGGCGAGAAAGCGTAGGCTTGTGGGGATTGCTGCCAGTCGTCGCTGTAGTCGAGCGTGAAGGTTTGGTCTACTGTGTCCAGTGTGGCGGCGTGCTGTTGGTCAACCCAGATGTGGAGGCGGTTTGCGGTAGCCATCAAGCGATGGCCAATTGAATGCCAAAGTGGCGGGCTACGCCCAACGCCTTGTCAAACTGTACGGTAGCTTTGCCGGTTTCTAGTGCCTGCAAAAACTTGACGCTCACACCGCAGGTGGGTGCGGCTATGGCCAAGGTGAGGCCAGCCTCTTGGCGGCGCGCGCGTATGGCTGCACCTAGCTGTGCGACTGAATTTATCACTTTACTGCCGATGGTCACCATAAAAATACTCCGATCGGTGTTTCAAGATTTGCATCGATATCAAACACCAGTTAATTTAACCGTACGGAGTATTTTATTTGTTTTAGAGCGAAAAAACAAGAAATATTCTCCTAACGGAGATTTTCTTCTTGGTCTGCAGGTTGAGATACTGGAAGTAGCTTCCCACCAGTGATCATCGCAGTATTACTGCTAGGCATGCTTGACGGGTAACTACACAAGTAATCAGCCTTTAGCCTACTAGAATATTGCGGAAGCAGCTACTAAATTTATAGTAAATATGCTGAATAAAGGGTCAAAACTAGGGTTTCCCCGCCACAAAGCTAGTTATTAACCTCTAGAAACTGGGCATTTCATGCATTGGTCATAAAATTACTGCAAAATAGCACGATCGTTCTTTTTTGTTTTAATGCGTACAGACCATGTCTGACATCCATCTGCTTACCCCATCTGCAAAGCCTGCCACACGCCGTGCGCAAGGTGCCGGGAT
>JAYVGI010000304.1:0-6836 GCA_043772355.1 Polaromonas sp. | reverse complement strand
CACTCACGCCGCTGGTGGGCTCGTCTAGCAGCAGCAGGCGCGGCTGGCCTGTGAGGGCCATGGCGATGTCCAGCAGCTTGCGCACGCCACCGGGCAGCTCCAGCACCGGGCGGGCGGCATGGGCAGATAAATTGAACTGCGACAGCAGCTCTTGGCATTGCGCTGCCGATGCCGCGTCGTGCGCAGGCATGAAGAACTGGCTGTGCGCGCGGTTGCAGTGCAGGGCGGTGAGCATATTGTCCAGCACCGTCATATGCAGGCACAGCTGGGGAATCTGGAAGGAGCGCGCCACGCCCCGGCGCGTAATCTCACGCGGCGAGCGGGCGGTAATGTCTTCGCCAGCTAAAAGTATCTGCCCAGCGCTGGGCTTGAGGTAGCCGGTGATCATGTTGACAAAGGTGGTCTTGCCTGCGCCGTTGCTGCCAATCAGGCACAGGCGCTCGCCTGCAGCGATGTCGATGTTCACATCAGCAGCGGCTACTACCGCGCCAAAGCTGCGCTGCAGGCCGCGTGCGGACAGCACCGGGGTGATGTTGGTAACCTGAGGAGCGCTCATGCTATGCCCCTGCCTTGCGTTGCAGGCGATCTAGCAAGGAGCCCAGGCCATTGGGTAAAAAACGAATCACCAGCAGCAAGAAAATGCCCAACACCATTTGCCAGGTGTTAGGGAAATAGGCGCTGGAGAAGGAGCGCACCAGCTCCAGTAAAAACGAGCCAGCGAGAATCGCAATCACGCTGTGGTAGCCCGCAAGAATAGCCACAAACACAAACTCGCCCGAGGTCGTCCAGTAGCTGAAATTGGGGTCAATATGGCCCAGCGCCACCACGCTGAGTGCGCCGCCCACACCGCCCAAGAAAGCGGCTAGCACATAGTTCCAGGCCACCAAGTTGACGACGGACATACCCAAATATTCGACACGCAATTCATTCTCGCGCACGGCCAACGACAGCAGCCCGCGCCGCGAGTCGCAGTACAGCCGCACCAGCGCAGCCAGCACGCAAGTGATGCACACCGTCACGCACCACAGCATCAATTGCGTTTGGCCGGCAGGCGCTTTGCGGCCAAACAGCGTAGGCTGGGTGACGTTAAAACCGTCCGAGCCGCCCAGCACCTCGGTTTTGACCAGCACGCCGTACAGCACCATCGACAGCGCCAGAGTGAGCATGGCAAAAAAGATACCCCGGTAACGCGCCAGCAAGGGCGCAAAAGGCGCGGCGATCAGCAGGGCGCACACACCGCCCAGTGCGGCGAGCAACAGCACATCGGTCACGCCCATTTTGTTAAACGCCAGCGCCGCCGCGTAGCCACCCGCAGCAAACACCAAGCCTTGGCCAAAGGGCACTACGCCACTGCGCATCATGATCAAAATGCCCAGGGACACCAAGCCGTTGGCCAGTGCAATGGTGCCCAGGGACATGAGCCACTTGGGCACGACAAATCCGGCGATCAGTAGCAGAACGATGGATGCAGCGCAAGACAACACGACTCGCCGAAAAGAAGGGTGAGACAAGGGCAAACTCCTAGAAACGGTGAAAGTACATAGCCTGCACGTCCAAGCTCAAATCTTGCGTGCCTGTATCCGCTGAAACAAACCCTCGGGCTTGAACACCAAGATGGCGGCCATGACGACATAAATACTGAACAGCTCGGCCGGTGGCCAGATGTGCACCGACGCAGCCCGCGCCAGCCCCACCACCAGCGCACCAATGGCCGCACCCTCAATACTGCCCAGCCCACCGATGATGACGACCGCAAAGCTGACGATGATCACCCCCACGCTCAAACCCGGCTGCACCGAAATCATCGGCGCAGTCAGCGCCCCGCCCAGCGCAGCAAAAAACACGCCCACCATAAACGCCCCGGTGTAAATGCGCGAGACATTCACGCCCATGCTGGATGCAATCTCGGGGCTGTGGATGACGGCAGTCACTATCTTGCCCTGCTTTGTTCGGTTGAGCACCCACCAGGTAACGACACCGCAGACCAGCGCCAGGGCCACCAAAATAATGTCGTAACCCACGTAGCTCAAACCCCCCAGTTGGAGGTTGCCAAAGGCCTGGTAGGTGTCTGACACATAGTAGGGGTTGACTCCCCAGACCAGCTTGGTGACATCTTCCAAAACTAAAAACAGCGCGTAGGTGACCAGCACCAAGAGCACCTCGTCGCGCCCATAAAACATGCGCAGCAGACCACGCTCTACCAGCGGAGCCAGCAAAGCCGCTACACCTACTGCCGCGGCCACCAAAGCCACCACGGTCAAAGCAGGCGACACCTTCATGGCCAGCAACCACGCCACCAGGCTAGCACCCGCGTAAGCACCGACGGCGTAGAAGCTGCCGTGGGCGATGTTCAAAATCTTGAGCACGCCAAACACGAGAGTCAGGCCAAGCGCAACGATGAACAGCCAGGACGCATAGGTAATACCGTCCAGAATGATGGTGAATAACAGGCTCATGCTTGCTTTGTCTCTAGTGGATGAACTATGTTCAACGGACGAAATCGGACTTGACCGGACGCAGAGGTCGCAAAAGAACGCAGAGGACGCAAAAAAGAAAATTCAAAAAATTCAAAAAATCCTTTTGACTTCTTTTGGTTTTCTTTTGCGTTCTTTGCGTAACTTTTGCGTCCTCTGCGTCCGGTATTTTTCTTCTGAAGCGCGGTTAACAGTTAGCACTTAGCCCCAGGAAACCCAGCCTTCAGCCACTCTTCGCTTTTCATATTGGCAGGCGGGTTCACGCACTCCGCAGGGAAGCGCATGATGTCGTCCAGCACCACCATTTTTTTGCCCGCGTCCCAGCGGGTTTTGCCAATGGCGGTTTCCTGAATCGCTTGATGGCCGCCACCCAAGGTCATGCGGATCGTGCCAGCAGGCGACTCCCAAGTGCTGCCTTTGAGCGCGGCGGCCAGTTGCTCGGGCGTAGGCTTCTTACCGCCGTTGGCTGCCATGGCTTTCTCAACAGCCTGCTTGAGGCCGAGCAGCGCCTGCGCCATGCGGTAGGGGGCTTGCACTGGATACACGTTTTGTGCCTTTTCGTACAGGTTAAACCACCAGTCATTCAAGGCGCTCTTGGGGGCCATCAGGCCGTAAGCACCGCGCGCGCCGATGATCGCACCGTTAGGCATTTTCTCGCCCAGGCCGGGCAGCACATGGTCAGCGGCAGAAAACACGGGGGTTTGTTTTTGGAACAAGCCCCGCGCCCCAGCTTGCAAGATAAAGGCCTGCAAGTCGCCGCCCCATAGGCTCGAATGCAAAATATCGGCGGGCTTGGTGAGCAGCACCGAGATCTCCGTGCCGTACTGGCCCGCGCCAAACTTGGGCAGCAGGTCGCCGTCGGGCTTGGCACCCTTGTACAGCTGGTCCATAGCGATCATGAAATCTTTACGGCTGTCTTGGCCCCAAGCGTAGTCTTGGTTGATCAGGTTAAAGCGCTCGATCTTGACGTTCTTGGCCTTCAGGTAGCGGGCCAGCGCTACGTTGTCCATAGTGGCATGGGCAGCGGTACGAAAGACGTATTCGTATTTGTTTTCTTCAAAAATCCGCTGCGTGCCGCAGTCGTACAGAATCAGAAATTTTTTCATCTCTTCGGCCACCGGCGCAACCGCCAGGCAGTCGCCAGAGCCGACGTAGCCCACCACCGCATCAACATTTTCGCGGTCATACAGGTTGCGCATCTCTTGCACTTGCTTGGTAGCGCCGCCGTTTTCGTCTACATACACCGGCTCTATCTTCATGCCGCCAAAGCCCACCTTGTTGTAAGGTGCAGGGCCTGCGCCTTTGTTGAACGCATCAATCAGCACCTTTGCGCCGTTGATGGCGGGCACGCCAAAGCTCTCTGCCGCTTGGCCCGACAGGAAGCTGACGATGCCTACCTTGAAAGTCTCTTGCGCCATAGCGGGCAGCACGGCCAGCGATACGGTTGCGGCTATGCAGGCTTTCTTCAGACTGCGGGGCATGTTTGACGGGGCGAGTTGAAAACGGGATGCCATAAAAACTCCTAAAGTTAAAACACGGCGCTGTGCCGAAGGACGGATAGAGAGTGGAGCAGTCGCTTGCCCAACCACTGTACTGTCACACATCAACACAATATGGTTTCTAGGGTTTCCCCTTGATGTGGAGCGCATGTGACAGTCAGGCTGCCGTGCCGTGGCTACATTGGTTTTGTCTGAAATTGTTTCAGGCAAGTTGTTTTAGGTTTCACTTTGAATAATATAAGGAGTTGACATGACATTACGTACATCGCTACGCCCCTGGTTGCTTGCAGCAGCATTGGGCACGCTTGGCAGTGCCAGCGCGTGGGCACAAAACGATTGGTGCAAATCCAAATGGGGGCCCACCGATGAGATAGGAGCGGCCAATTTACTGACACCGCAACTTGCCGCCGAGGCAGCCAAGCTGGTGAAAACAGGCAAAACCTACTCCCTGGGTTTTGAAACCAATGCGGGTACTGCTGCGTATGCGCCACGCACCTGGGGAGTCACTATTGTGCAACCAGGACAAGCAGGCGGTGTGAGCCTGGGCGGTACCAAAACCACCTACAACGACGACATTTATATGGGCTGGGTAGGCACGGGCTCACAAATTGATGGCCTGGGCCATATTGGCATAGACAACGTGTACTACAACTGCAATAAAAACTCTGATTTTGTGCAGGCCAATGGCTTGAAAAAACTCGGCATTGAAAAAGTGCCTGCTTTTGTGACGCGCGGCATTGTGTTGGACATGACGGCGTATTACGGTACCGACATGGTCAAAGAAGGTACGGCATTTAACCGCAAAGAAATCGATGAGCAGGCCGCCAAACAAGGCATTACGATCAAAAAAGGCGACGTAGTGTTGTTCCATACCGGCTGGCAGGCACTGGAAGGCAAAGACAACAAACGCTTCTTGGCTGGCGAGCCCGGCTTGGGTAAAGAAGGCGCTTTGTATTTGGCCTCTAAAGAAGTCATTGCCATCGGCGCAGACTCTTGGGCGCTCGAGGTAATTCCGTTTGAAAAAGATGTGGGCGTTTTTGAGGTGCACCAAATTTTGTTGGCTAAAAACGGTATCTATATTTTAGAGAATATGAACACCGGCCCGCTGGTGAAAGACAAGGCCTACGAGTTCATGTTTGTGCTGGGTGCCTCGCGTATCACCGGCGGTGTGCAGGCCATCGTCAATCCGGTGGCGATTCGCTGATGGGCAAGTGGGCGAGCAGGGGATTTGCGTGCTGTGCAGAGCTGCTGGCAGCAGGCGCGTTGTGCTGGCCCACGCTCGCCTTGGCGCACCCGCATGGCTCCATCGAGTGCAAGGCCCAGGTGCAATTGGAGGCTGGGCGTGTACAAGCCCTGCGCGGTGAGCTGCTGCTGGATGCCTGGCATTCGCAGCAGGCTATTGCGCTCTTGCGCGATGCCAACGGCCACGTCGATGCGCAGCGGCTACAGCGTTTTGTGTTTGCCTTGAAGATGCAGATTGGGCGTATCAACTGGTTGTTTGATGTGAAAGCCGACGGTGAGAACGTAGCCATCCAACCCAAGGCTGATCCCACTGTAGACATCTTCAATGAACGCGTTCGCATCGCTATTGACTATGCCCCTGACACCGCTGTGGTGCCTGCAACGCGCTTTAGCCTGAACTGCAACGACCCGACTTACTACTACGTGACCGCCTTTGGTAAAACCATTGCTGTGGGAGCGCCAGAGGGTGCTGTGCGAAGCGATGTTGACCCTGCGCAATTGGCTGCCAAGCTGGCGCAAATAGGCGTGGTTGAAGCAAGCCATACCGCAGTGACGGTGCAAGGCTGTGCGCGATTACGCATGGGGGTGCTGGACGAAAAGCTGGGCGCGCCGCGCGCGGGTATGGCGCGGATGGATTGGGTGTGCGAGCCCTAAAACCCGTATAAACGTGCCGGATTATCTACCAGTACCTGCTTGCGCAATGCCGCCGTGGGTAACCAAGCATGGATACCTTGCTGTAGCGCAGTAGGTTCAACCTCGCGGTAGGCGCTGACCTGATGCGCTGTCTTACCCGGCTCGCGGTTGGTGTGCGGCCAGTCGCTGCCCCACAGCACGCGCTCGGGGTTGGCGTGCAGATAGCGGGCAGCAATGCGGGCCACCGCATCGAAGTTTGGCGTGTGAGACGACTGAATGCGGTACGGTGCGGAAAGTTTGACGTAGGCGCGGCCAGAGCGCACTAAGGACAGTATGGCTAGGGTGCGCGCATCGTCCTGCGGCGTGGTGTCTTGCACCATGGCAAAGTGATCCAGCACAACGGGGACGGCCAGGCTGTTTAGCACTGGGCTTAAGGCGTACAGCGCATCGAGCGAGGCGTAGATTTGCAGATGCCAGCCTAGCGCGGCGATGCGCTCTGCCCAGCACTGCAAAGCTGCGCTGATGGCCTGGATGTCGCCATCGCCTGAGCTTTCTACGTTCAACCGCAGCCCCCGTATGCCTTGGTTGTGCAGTGCGCGCAGGTCTGCGTCACTCGCGTCTTTATCTACTACCGCAATACCGCGCCCAGCGCCTTGCAAATCATGCAGAGCTTGCAGCATGCAGCGGTTGTCGTTGCCGTAGAAGCTGGGCTGGATGATGACGGTGCGCTGTAGGCCGTTACGTGCCAGATGGCCCTGCAGGTCATTGACCGAAGCAGGGCCAGGTGTGTAGTGGCGCTCAGTCACCATGGGGTAGTCTGGCGTGGGGCCTACCACGTGGACGTGGCAGTCGCAAGCGCCTATCTGTAAAGCTAGCAGACTTGTCACGCGCTTATTCCATTTCTAAATCATTACTGTCGTTGTTGCGTCGCCTTGCCGTGCTACAGCACTGTCTGCGGCTCCGCGCCTAGACATTAATGATGTAGAAA
>JAYVGI010000303.1:0-6371 GCA_043772355.1 Polaromonas sp. | reverse complement strand
TCCATTTCTACATCATTAATGTCTAGGCGCGGAGCCTACGAGAGTGCTGTAGCACGGCAAGGCGACGCAACAACGACAGTAATGATTTAGAAATGGAATTAGACACCAACTGCATGCCCCAGCTGCCACGACCATCGCGCTGCTGCAAGGCGCGGGGATTGTGATTCCGAGCTTGCCGACCACTCCTACAGTGTCACCGCCCGCTGACGAGGTGGAGTTTCTGGTGCATTGCGGGGTGACTGCGACGGGGCAATAGCTAAGCCCGTGTCTGCTGGCTGCGCAGCACGGCTTTTTGAGTACTGAGAGCAATTTGCTGCAATGCAGCATACTTTCAAAATATAAATACTATATTTATTTACAATAGAATTGTAAAAGTGAATTATTTAGTGAAATAATTTACTTATTTAATCTAAAAATAGCCTAATTTTCACTAAATACATAAAATTATGCAAATTTATGTACCTCAGGCAGATTTTGGCAGCTCACGGGATCCAAAAAAACCTCAAAAATTGCTGATTTGAGCTGTTTTTAAGATATCAATAGATCGGCAGCCCTTTAGAATGATGCGGTAGCAGCTCCTGTATGTGTAGCACGTTGAATTGGGTATGCAGGTGTCTACAGGGGCCTGGAAAGGCTTCTGGGCGTTGGCGGGCGCCTACAGGAAGTCAGAACCGCCCGCCAGCCAGCGCCCCTGGCGCACGCTCTGACGCGAGCCAGGGGGTCGCTGAGGGTGACTCTTCGTGGGCAAGGGGGAAGACATTAGGCGCCGGAGACTACGCTAAAGGGGTCAGAGCAAAATTTCGTTAAAGCGTTGCGCGCTCCGGGCAGAGGGCCTTCCTGAATTTTGATCTTGACCCCATTTGGTTTCTTCGCAGCAGGGAACGACCAGACGCGCCGCAGACTGCGCGCCACCAGCACAATGCAAACTACAGAGGTCTTATTTCAAGAAATCGTCATATTAAATAAAAAATACTCGTTTTATGTTAAAAATTGCACGAATTTATAGGTGTGTAAGCTGGATTTTCAGAGGGGCATAAAGTCGCATAACTAAGCGGCTTTCAAAAAACTGCAACCTGGATGAGAAGTCAGAAAAAGCTCTGAGCTGTGCTATTTCGAGGCATTTTTAAGGTTCCAATCTGGCTACGGCCCAATAGAATATGGCGGTAGGAGCTACGGTATGCGTAGCACTTATCTGTATCCAAAGAACTGAAAATCGTTGCGCGCGGCTTGCGGACTCGCGGTTTTGGTTCTAGTTCGGCCTACCAGTCATTTGATGACCCATGTGGTGTTCTGGTAGACCCAATGTCCGACAACTCTGTGAATAAGAGCACATTCGCGATGCAGGGCCAGGGCATATTGGAGCTAACTTAGAGTAATAACATTACAATTAGTGTATGTTTACTAATATATTCACACATGCCCGGCGAATACTCACTTGTCTGACGCTTGCTGTCACTGGGATGATGCTGGTGCCCAGTTCAGTGTGGGCTCAAACTGGCTGTACCGCCATGTGGGCGACGATTGACAATAACAATAATGTTGCTGGTTCCGTCTCTTCGCTACGCTACTTCAATACGGTTACCAACCGATGGATTAACCTAAGCCCGGCAGTGACCCTGGTCGGCAATGCCAACGCATTGGCAGGCGACCCTGGATCGGGTTTGCTTTATTACTCGAACCGCACTGACGGCACCTTGCATTCTTACAACCTCAATACCCAAGTTGACACCTCGCTGGGTGCTATTCCAACGACCGCGTTGGTTACGAATACATTTCAAATCTTGGGTGCGACGATGACTGGCGCTGGTGGCCCGGGCAATTTGTACTTTTACTACACCACAAACGGCGCTTTAGCGACACAGTTGGAATATGTGGGTAGGGTAACCCAGTTTACGCCTTCAGTATTGGTAACTTGGACCCAAATTCTCACTATCGGCAGCAACACCAACCCTGCTTTAGGTATCAGCGGGGATATGTTCACTGCGCCGTCTGGGCAATCATTTATTGCCAGCAATACGGTTCCCAATACGTTTTGGTCTATCGATCTCAACCCTCTGTCACCTACCTATGCGCGCGTCACACAAACACTAACCTTGGACACCAATGTTATCGAGCTATGGGGCGCAGCCATCAATCCTGCGAACGGACAGACTTATATTGGTTTTAACACGACAACCATAGTTACCTCGTCTGTGAACACTGCAACTGGAGTCACTACACTGCTGGACAATCAAAGTGCGTACGGTGTCACCGATATGGGCAACTGCTCGCCTGCCGCGTCGGTGCCTACAGTGTCAAAAACCTTCACTCCGGTGTACCAGCCTGGCACAACTGGAACCACGACGCTGCAAATCACCCTCAACAATACCAACCCCGCCCCACTTTGGTTACTTACCAATTTCGTGGACACACTGCCCTCCGGTATGGTGATAGCGACCACCCCCAACCTCAACGCAGGCGCATGCGCTTCGAGCGCTACGGTAACCAACGTGATTACGGCAACTGCTGGGCAAACTACCGTGACGTTTGCTGCGGGTGGGCGTATCCCAGCAGGGGGATGCACTATTTCCTTGACGGTATCGGCCACCGCAGTGACAACTCCCTACATCAACACCATCGCCGCCGGAGGGCTAAATACCACCGCTGGTGCCAACACTGCTGCCGCAACGGCCAGCTTCAAGGTAGGTACAGATTTTTCCGCAGTCAAGTCGCAGTGCCAAGGCATCTGCGGTGTCACTACCACGAGCACCCTGTCTACCTACGGTAACCAAACCCATCAGTATGTACTGACCATCACCAATTCGACTGTGGGGGGTACCGGCACGGTGAGCTTCACCGACACCTTGCCAACTTTGATGACACCAGTACTGAGCATCACTGCGGGTGCTACGGGTGGCGGTACTTGTACGACCGTATCGGCCGTGATTGGAGGAGCCACCCAAATTACAGGCACTTTCAACAGTGCCCCAGCTGGAGCGCAATGCACCATCACGGTCACAGCGCTGGTGAACCCACAGGCAACCGCCATTACCGTGACCAACACCTTGACCGTGGCACCTACGGCGGGCACTGCCGACACCAATGCGGCTAACAACACGGCGGCGGTGCTGACCAATGTGGGGCCATCTACCGTACTGACGGTGACCAAGACCAATGGGGTCACCAGTTTAGTTGCGGGCAGCACTACCAGCTATACCGTGACGGTGGCCAACTTGGGGCCTGCCAACGCACCCAATTCGGTAGTCAAAGACCCCGCAGTGCCCGGGCTGAGCTGTACGGCAGTGACGTGCACCGGCACCACGGGCACAGCGACTTGCCCTGTGGGGCCGACCATTCCGCTGCTACAGAGCACGGGCTTGATCATCCCCGTCTTCAATACTGGCTCCACGGTAACCTTTGTAGTCAACTGCGATGTGACGGCTACCGGGCAGTAGCAGGGCAGTAAGGCGGCAGAGCGTGCTTTTGGCTGCGCACCTTTGCAGGCTCACTACCGCGCTCGCTACTTGGCCTGCCACCTGACTCACTACCGCACTCTTTACCGCACTCATTACAATAGCGACTTACATTTTGTGTTGTTAGGTAAGCAGCGTGTCGGCCACTAAATCTCCTACCCCATCCCCCGCTTTAGACAGTAGCGTCCTGGACGCGGAGTTGCACCTGATGGGTGCCAGCCGGTTGGGCTCCTTTATCCAGTTTGTGCGCCTGCGCGCAGTGGGCGGGCGTGAAAAAGACGAGAGCGACATAGCCGACCTGTGGCGCGCCGCCGCCAAGCACTACGACACGCTGCGCAGCACCGAGGCCACAGTGGCCGACAAACCCCAAGTGCTACCCCTGCCGCGCAGCATGCAGCCGCATATCGACAAGCTTACCCAGCTAGACAGCTTTGCCGCTACCTTCTCCTCGGTGCCAATTGCCTTTGGCATGGTGCCTTTGGCGCAGCTGGTGTGCTCGCAGTATGACCTGACGCTGTCTACCGTTCAGGCGCTTAAAACACATATAGCGCCCAAAATGCGCCCTGCAGCGCTGGCCAAGCTGTGCCTGCCCTTGGCACCGGCGCATGGCCAGTGCGTGCTAGGGCGCGAAGCCCGGGGTGAGTATGTGTTTCACTCTGACAGCCACGACCTGCGCTACTTGGGCGCGCAGCTGGTGCCCGTGGCCAACATTCAGGGCTACCGCCGCAGTGGCCATGCACAAGCGGCCATCGTCATAGGCGTGGGCTTTAGTACCAATGTGCTGAACGTGGTGCGCTACGGCGGCCGCCTGGTGCTCAATAATGGCTATCACCGGGCCATGTCCCTGCTGTCCCAAGGCTACACCCATGCCCCTTGCGTCATCCAGGTGTGCAGCCATTGGGAAGATGTGGGCCTGTGCGCCATGGGCGAGATCTCTGGCAACAGCGAGCTGTACTTTAGCAACCCACGCCCGCCCTTGTTACGCGACTTTTTGAACCCGGCTCTCACCAGCCAGTGGCAGTTGCGCCCCGTGCGCAGGCAAATCACCGTCAAACTGAGCTACGAGAGCTGCGACATTGCCCAGTCGGGCGGGGCCTGAGGGGCAGCTAGGCCCTGTTGGCCTCGTTGCTGCTCCCGATAGCACTGGCATCGCTGGTTGCATCGGCATCGCTTGTCGCATTGGCACCACTGCTTGAGCTTGCTGCCGTGGGGGCTACTTCCCACGGTCCTTCAAAGGCTTTCGCTGAGAGCGTGCGCGCGGCGTAGTCGATGCCACACATCTCGGCATACTCAATCAGGCTGCGCTTGGTGCCCAAGCCGTAGATGCCCAGCTTGCGCGAGTCACCCCACACCAGGGTGGACAGGCGCTTTTTGGCGCGCCGGTCTTGGGCCCACCACTTGGGTTTTTCGGTGGCATCGGCCACCACGTCCCAGTGCAGGGGGCGACGCTCGGTGCCGGTTTTTTCGGGCTCTACGTTGTAGAGATGGTAGATCGGCAACCCAGCCACGTGGTAGATGTCCCAGCCCCGGGTGTACAGGCGCAGGGCAATGTTTTGCTCTTCCTCGCTAAAGTACAAAAACGGGTCATTCGGTATCCAGCGCACAAACTCGCCCGGGGCAAACAGGCACCCCCCCGCAATGTGGTAGCCCTGCACCGCGCCGACACCTTCCAGCAGTTTCGACTTAAATTTGAAAAAGGGGTGTTTGGGATGAAAGGTCTCGCCTGGCAGCACTACCGCCGCTCTGACCGGGTTGGCAACCGTGTCGATGGTCGCTACACCGTCCACAAACCGGAAAGGAGCCGGGTAGCTGCTGATCACTGCCTTGTCAGAGTACTGCAGGCAGCCCTGCATTTTCTGCACCAATGTCGCGTCCCAGTCCTGCTCAAAAAGCATGTGCGAGTCAAGCTGAAAGTACCAGTCTTCATCGCGGTACAAAGACATGGTCACGCCGCGCGCCCAGCAGCAGCCGCGCGCCTGCGAGGCTTCAATTTTGATGTAACTCACCTGCGAGGCTGGGATGCATGCAGGCACTGGGTAAGCTGCGTCCAATGGGCTTTGATCGACCACGGCAAAGTGCAGTTGGTCAGGGTATTTGGCTTTTTCGTAGGCACTGGTAAGCGTAAATGTCAGCACCGGGTCGCAATACGAGGGGATGGCAAGAAATATGGACACCGATGTCTCCTTTGTAAATTTTTGTCAAAATACCAGAATAAACCACGCCTAACAGTGAATTTAGCCGAGTTGAAGCTGTCTTGGGCAGATGTTGCAGTTACAACTCAGCCTCGATATGTAAATTATTATGATTCAAACATCAAAAAATATTGAAAAAGTGTGATTTTTTTTGTTTCAAATTGACACAGTTGAAAAATTCAGGTGTAATTCCTCTTAGGCAAACTAACAATTTGTAGTTAGCCCCCGTGTTTACTAACTTTATTTGAATTGGAGAATGTGATGAGAATTTTATCCTTGGAAGAAATGCAATTGGTGTCCGGTGGTAAGGGTGGTGCCAAGCGTGCCAAGCGTCCTAAGAGCAGTGGCGGTGCCTCGTCTGGTAAGGCATCCTCTGCCTGCAATGCTGGCAGCGGTAGCTCTGGCAAGTGCTGCGGCACTGGAGGCAGCAGCTCCAGCAGCAACGGCGCTGGCTGCCCACCTAACGGTTGCGGCGGTTAATTGACTAAGCTGCCGATACGGTAGCATGCGACAAGCCCTCCTTTGCGAGGGCTTTTTTTTGCTTGAAGTAATGTGCTGTCGGTAGCGGTAGTAGGTATAACGAATAGCGTTTATCTGTCGCGCGACCAAGCTGAAAGAAACCAAGAGAGCCTCCTGCGACAGATAAACCTTGTTGGACTGAACCACGCGAAGTGGCGGGGGATAAGGGGGATGAAATCTTCAGCCCGCTACCTTGCACAAATTATGA
>JAYVGI010000302.1:0-7920 GCA_043772355.1 Polaromonas sp. | reverse complement strand
ATTTTGCTCTGACCCCTTTTGCGCTGTCTGCGGCGCACAAGACCCTCGCCACGCCCGGCCTCACCCGCACAGCCCTCGCAGCGCCCGCCTGCGAGTGGGTCGCTTGGAAAACCACTTACTCCTCAAATAGTAGCACTCCGTCTATGCAGGCCAGTGGGGTACACAGGGTAACGCCCATATTTTGTTGCGCGGTACGGTTTGGAGCCGTTGCGAAGCCTCTGGCGGCTTGCGCATCGGCCGAAAACCGTGAATTTGCTGCTGGGAGCGCCGCTAGTTTAGATATATATCCGCCTGTAGCCCTCTAGAATAAAGCGGCAACAGCTATGGAATAAATAGTGCTACCAGAGCCAAAAATTCGCTGCAAGAAGCCCGTCGGGCTGGTTTTCGGCAAACAGCGGCTCGCCAAGGTACAGGATGCCTATTTTTAACTTATAGCCATGTACCCCACTGGCCTGCATAGACGGTGTGCTACTATTTAGTGAGTAACGATGTTTTCTAGCAAGCCGCCAACCCAGACCAGCAGAGGCATCTGGATGCGCGGGTCACGGTGAAGCAGTCCGCCCCCTGATGTCCCCACCAAGGCGTAACCCACGGCAAATCACACAGACCCAAAATAAGGGCGGCAGAGAGGATCGATGAACGGGATATTGGTTTTTTCCGTCTCCCTAATTCCATTTCTACATCATTAATGTCTAGGCGCGGAGCCTACAAGAGTGCTGTAGCACGGCAAGGCGACGCAACAACGACAGTAATGATTTAGAAATGGAATAAGTGGTTCATCACCGCCCGCACGCCACTGTCCCCGCCAGCGGGATAGCTCGATTTCTTCAAGGCGGCTTGCACCGCGCAGCAAGATTCTGCGCCACTCAAGCCGGCTCACTTTCGCGCTGATCCCACGGCCTGCAACAATCTCCACTGCCCGATCTGCAAACAGCAGGCAAATCAGCGCGCCACTGTTGTGCTCGGAATTCCACACCCGTTGGTCTGAAAAAAATTGCTCACCGGTTCTCTGGCGAATGCCCCCTGCAAGGGCGGTGCGAATAGCTCAGCCTTCATGCGTGCACCCGATAGTTGATCATCATTCCAGCGTCTTCATGTTCGAGGTTGTGGCAGTGGAACAGGTAGGTTTGGCTGCCGGGAAAGTCGTGGGTAAAGTCAATCGCAATACGCACCGTTTCGCCCGGCCACACCAGTACGGTGTCTTTCCAGCCGAGGTCGCTTACGGTTCGGCCTTTGCCAAAACGCGCCGAGGCTGCCAGCGGCGGCGGACTGTTCAGCCTTTCAATCACTTGAAAGGAAAATCCGTGCAGGTGCATGGGATGCGGCATGCCGACCGTCGGGTTACTGATGCGCCAGATTTCCACTGCGCCGCGCTTGACCTCAAACGCAACCTCATCCATGCGGAAGGTGAGCCCGTTGATCAAAAAGCGCATATGCCCCATCGACAGTTCAATCTTTCGTTCGGCCGCTCCCTCAAGGCCCATCGGTTTGATTTTCGACAGCGTTTCGGGCGGTTTGGCAATGACGCGGTCACCGGCCACCACGCTGAGTTTGAGGACGTTGAAAGCCATACCCAGTGGCAACCGGGATGAACCCATGTTGCCCATCATTTGGCCTCCACCCATGTTCATGCCGCCCATACCCCCCATGCCGCCTGATCCCTCGTTTTCCATCGGATCAAACGCCAGGCTCTTCAGGAAAACATCGTCACCTGCTTGCGCCTGCCCAGCGTCAAAAAGAACGTCCAGTCGCTCTCCGGGTGCCAAAAAAGCCTCAGTAGCGGTTTCAGGCCGCTCGATCAGGCCTCCATCGGTGCCGATCACGGTGAAATTCAGCGCTGTGCTGCCCTTCATGAATGCCAGTCGATAAATGCGGGCATTGGAGCCATTGAGCAGCCTCAAGCGGTAGGTGCGCGGCGTGACGGTCTGGAAGGCGTTGGGGGTCAGGTTGGCAAGAATGACGTCACCCAGCCAGCCCATCATGGCCTCATGTCCGTTGGGCTGGTAGCGCAGGCGACCTTGCACGTCAAACTGCTTGTCTTGAATCACCAGCGGCAGGTCGGTCACACCGAGTTGCAGATCCAGCGCCTTGGCCAGTTGGCGCTGGTCATCGTCCTCTACCAGGAAGAAGCTGGCCAGACCGTTGTAGGCCTGCTTTGCGGTTAACCCATGCGCATGCGTGTGGTACCAGTAGGTGCCGCCCCGGTTGCGCACGGTAAAGTCGTAGTCATATTTCGCACCGGGTGCCATCGTGTTGACAGGATGGCCGTCCATGTTGGCGGGCGTGTGCAGACCGTGCCAGTGGATGATGGTGGGTTCAGTCAACGCGTTGTCCAGGCTGGCGGTGAAGCGGGCACCACTCTCAATGCGCAGGATCGGGTTCTGAAACGCTTTGCCCGCGTGCTCGGTCTGGTAGAGCAAGAATGGCGATTCCTTCCCCGTCAGTAGCGGGAAGCTTGCGGCTGTTGCGCGTATCTTTAATGGAGCAACAACATCCAGCACGCCAAATGGTCCGCTGGCAACCGGGATAAACAGCTTTTGTTGAAAGTTTTCAGGCGCAACGGGGTCGAAGGGATAAGGTCGAAATGGTTCCGCTGCCATACTTGTGGAATGGCGCGACCCGTAATACATCCACGCCGCCCCGCCGACACCCGCCAAGGCTGCAACGCCAGCGAACTGAAATAATTGTCTTCTTTGCAACATACATACGCTCGCTTCTATTTTTCGACTCTTTGCCCAAGGCGCAAAGTCCAGCGGGGCAGGAAAACCGAATCAACTCAGTCGCACGCAGGGATGCATGCTTTTTCGTCTCACCTGATCGGTGCTTAACGCGTCATCCGCCAGCAATAGTGCGCGGGGAGCAAGGCAGCTCAATCCAACATAGTGGCACTGAGAGAAAAAAGTGAAAACGGTGCGTGACAGGCGCCTGGTTGGAGAGGTAAAAACTTGGTAGCAGTAAGGTGGCCTCGTTCACTTGCCACCTCGCGTAACGATCCACACTACCACCGCGATAACGGCAATGCAAAGCAGAACCAGCGCCCACATTCCGCCGTAGCCACCCATCCAGCCGCCGCTCCACATGCCGCCATCCATCATGTTTCCGCTTTGCGCCAACGCGGCATTGGATGCGAACAGGGATGCCGTACCAACAGGCGTTGCAGACAAAATTTTCATGGAATTTCTCCTAACTTCATTAGCACCCAACGAACTCTTGCAAGCCGTTGGTGAACTTCTTGGGTGGCAGCGGCCACTTCCGTGTCGCTGGTAAGTTTCAAAATCGCCACCGGTCTCATGGTCAACTTTGATTCTTCACAGAATCGTATGCCTGCTGTGTATCGCCTGTCTGTGCGCAGCCGCACACAGCAGGCACCGTGCGTTACCGCACAGACCAAACTGGCGGTCGCCTGTATCTTGGTGGTCGCAACCTATCCAAGCCAACGTGCATGAACGCCGCCTTGCCATCCTCCAGCCTCACGGCACCACATCGTGCACCCATCAGCGCCGTTGACGCGCTGAACCGTGCCTGCTTTTGCTTTAGTTTGAACCAGGACGCGCTGGCGCTGGCGATTGATTCGCAGCTTGGGCAACCAGGCCTGTCGGTGATGGTGCGTGAGCGGTGTCCGTACCTGTTCGCAGCGCAGCCCGTGTTCGTCGCGGCAACGCAGTTGCAGCGTATGGCGCAGGTGGTGCAGGCAGTTGAGGCGGTCGTGGCCTTGCCGGCTTATCAAGAGCAAGTGCTCGCCGCTGCACCCGCCATCGCCATGCTGGGCCATGGCGGCCCAAAGGGGGTTTTCTTTGGCTATGATTTTCACCTAAATCAAGGCCGCCTGGGCCTGATCGAGGTCAACACCAACGCGGGCGGCGCCATGCTCAATGTGGTGCTGGCCCGGGCGCAGCGTGCCTGTTGCACGGCGATGCAGGCCATGGAGCCAAGCGTCGCCAGCGTGAAGGCCTTTGAGCAGGGTATCGTCGGTATGTTTCGCAACGAATGGCGCCTGGCGGGCCGCACCCAAGCCCTCAAGAGCATTGCCATTGTTGACGAAGCGCCCGAGACTCAGTACCTCTACCCTGAGTTTCTCCTTTTTCAGCAGCTGTTTGAGCGGCATGGGCTGCGCGCAACCATTGCCAGCCCCACGTCGCTCGAATGCCGCAACGGTGCGCTGTGGTATGGCGATGTGGCTATTGACCTGGTCTATAACCGGCTGACCGACTTCTACCTGGAGCAAGCCACAAGCGCTGCTTTGCGTGAAGCCTACGTGCAGCACAGTGTCGTGTTGACGCCGCATCCACGCGCCCATGCGCTGTATGCCGACAAGCGCCGCCTGGTGTTGTTCAGCGATGCAGCCCAGCTCAAGGCGCTGGGCGTGCCACAGGCCACGCAGCAAGTTTTGCTGGAGCATGTGCCGCATACCCAGGTAGTGAATGCCGCAGACGAACAGCGTCTGTGGAGCGCACGCCGCAGCCTGTTCTTCAAGCCGGTGGCTGGCTTTGGCAGCCGCGCCGCCTACCGGGGCGACAAGCTGACGACGCGGGTCTGGCAGGAGATATTGGCCGGTGACTATGTGGCCCAGACCATCGTTGCGCCGGGTGAACGCCAAGTTGATGAACACGATGCAGCCAAGACTCTCAAGTTCGATTTGCGGGCCTATGCCTATGATGGTGCGGTGCAATGGGTGGCGGCGCGGATGTACCAGGGGCAAACCACCAATTTCCGCACACCGGGCGGTGGTTTTGCGCCGGTGTACAGCACGGCTGATGCGTCCGGCCGCACCTGCCACCTCCCGGGCGACGACTGCCCGCAGGACGCTGGGCATGCCTCCTACGTATTCTTGCTCGATGATGGCAGTGGCGTGCACCCGGTGCCCCATGCCCTGTATGTGGCACTGGCGCGCGGCCAGGCATTGGCGCCCCTGTTGGCTGGCCAGACGCTGCGCCTGGCAGACTGGTATGTGCGCCTGAAAGCGGGCGCGCCAGACACCGTGGTCAATGAGACCTACACCCTGGTTCGCTTCGACGCGCAGGGACGGGTTGATTGGCCCGGCACACCCGTGGTAGCTGAAACCGCTGGCTGGCCCAGCATCGCAGAACGGGCTCAAATGCGTGCGTTGCTGTTGGCGCCAGCGTTGCCGTAGCGCCTTATGTGCGGCATTTGGCGGAGCATGTGGACGGCGGGGCTATCCTGGTGGCAGAGCCGGTAAATCAGACTACACCATGATCACTAAGAAATTCACGTTAGACCAAGAGCTGGAAAAGTTGCAGCGCGAATCATTCGACTATTTTTTGCACGAAACCAACCCTGCCAATGGCCTGGTGATCGACAAGACTGCGGTGAATTGGCCTGCCAGCATCGCCGCCACTGGACTTGCCTTGGCCTGCTACCCAGTCAGTGTAGAGCGCGGCTTCATGACCCGGGCCGCAGCGGTGGAGCGCACGCTTACGACACTGCGTTTTTTCTGGCACAGCCCGCAGGGCACAGCACCCGACGCCACAGGCTACAAAGGGTTCTATTATCATTTTCTGGATATGCAGACGGGCCGCCGCGCCTGGCACTGCGAACTATCGA
Organism: Polaromonas sp.; assembly: GCA_043772355.1. Lineage (GTDB taxonomy): Bacteria > Pseudomonadota > Gammaproteobacteria > Burkholderiales > Burkholderiaceae_C > JAAFIP01. The sequence goes on along the minus strand of JAYVGI010000302.1, from coordinate 2,358 downwards.
CCATCGACAGCGCATTTCTGCTGGCCGGCGCATTGTCGGCGGGCGCTTATTTCAGCGCCAATACACCAGGCGAAAGTGAAATCCGGTCCCTCGCCGACGCCCTTTACTGCCGCGCTGACTGGCGATGGGCGCAAAACCAGGGCGACACCGTAACCCACGGATGGAAGCCAGAAAGCGGCTTTCTCAGCTACCGGTGGGAAGGCTATGACGAGGCCCTGCTGCTGTACATCCTGGGCCTGGGCTCGCCCACCCATCCGCTGGCAAGCAGCAGCTATGCAGCGTGGGCAACAACGTATCGATGGGAAAGCCATTTCGGGCAGGAGTACCTGTACGCAGGGTCACTCTTTACCCACCAGCTGTCGCATATCTGGGTGGACTTTCGCGGCATTCAGGACGACTACATGCAGGGCAAAGGCATTGATTACTTTGAGAACAGCCGCCGCGCAACCATGGTGCAGCAACTGTATGCCATCGACAACCCACTCAAATTTAAAAGCTATGGCCACCATTGCTGGGGAATTACTGCCAGCGAAGGGCCTGGCCCGGGCAGCCTTGAAGTTGCAGGCGTGGTGCGCCCCCTTTTTGACTACATTGCACGCGGTGTGCCGTATGGCCCGGACGATGGCACCCTTGCACCGTGGGCCGTGGTGGCCTCACTGCCCTTTGCACCGGAGATCGTCCTGCCGACCCTCGACTACTGCATCTACCAGGCCAAATTGACCGAGTTCAACAGCTACGGCTTCAAAGCATCTTACAACCCAAGCCACCCCGGTGAACCTGGCAATCCCTATACCTGGTGGGTCTCGCCGTGGCATTTCGGGCTCAATCAGGGGCCGATCATTTTGATGATTGAAAACTACCGTACCGGCATGCTCTGGCAGCTCATGCGCGGTTGCCCTTACTTAAAAATCGGATTAAAACGCGCTGGATTTGATGGTGGCTGGTTATGAATGTGCAGTAGGTATATCTGCGCGAATATGTGCCACTGAAAAGATACCTCGATCCATGCGTAGAGAAATCACTGTAAGCCCAAGCGATGGACAAGTACGCAGTACATCAAGCTGTCAACTGTGCCGAGGTAAATCATGCAATGGCGCAAGTGCATAATCTGAGCGGTTCAGAAATAGGGTTCTGAAATCGCGTTGTTCACGATGTCCTGCGCTTCCTTCATGATGTGCTCCAGGTGCCTGGCGCCACGGAAGCTCTCGGCATAGATTTTGTAGATGTCCTCGGTGCCGGAAGGCCGGGCCGCAAACCAGCCATTGGCGGTGATGACTTTGATGCCGCCGACCGGCTCGCCGTTTCCGGGTGCCCTGCTGAGGATGCTCTCGATTTTTTCACCCGCGAGTTGATTGGATCGGATTTGTTCAGGGGAGAGTGCAGCCAATAGGCGCTTTTGTTGTGGGGTGGCGGGCGCTTCTGTCCGATCAGCCACCGGATTGCCAAATTCGTTCGCCAAGTGGACATACAGCTCACCTGGGTCGTGGCCCGTACGCGCAGTGATCTCTGCGGCCAGCAACGCCGCGCTGATGCCGTCTTTGTCGGTGCTCCACACTGACCCATCGCGGCGCAGGAATGCGGCACCCGCGCTTTCCTCGCCGCAAAACCCGAGAGAGCCGTCCAGCAGACCCGCAGCGAACCACTTGAAGCCGACCGGTGTTTCGTAAAGCGGGTGGCCAAGTCGCGCCGCCAGCCGGTCGATCAGCCGGGTGCTGACCATGGTTTTCCCAATCCCGATCTGCGGGTTCCAGTCAGGGCGGTGTGAAAACAGGTAGTCGATGGCGACCGCCAGATAGTGGTTCGGGGCCAACAGGCCAGCGCTTTTGGCAACGATGCCGTGGCGGTCGTGGTCGGTGTCGCAGCCGAAGGCGATGTCGAAGTGATCCTTCAGGCCGACCAGTCCGTGCATCGCGTACGTGGACGATGGATCCATCCGAATCTGGCCATCCCAGTCCAAGGGCATGAAGCTGAACGTGGGATCCACCACGTCGTTCACCACCGACATGTTCAGGCCATATGCATCTGCGATGACATTCCAGTAGTGAACACCCGCACCACCCAGTGGATCGACACCGATGCGGATGTTCGAGCTGCGGATCACATCCATGTCGATCACGGTGTGGAGATCGGCCACAAACGCGCCCACAAAATCATGGCGATGTGTGGTTGCCGCCGCTAGTGCCTGGGCTTGCGGCATCCGCAGCACGCCTGCGAGTTGCGCCTCCAAAAAACGGTTAGCCGCCGCTTCGATCCATCGGGTGGCATCCCCACCAGCCGGGCCGCCATGGGGTGGGTTGTACTTGAGGCCACCATCGCGCGGCGGATTGTGCGACGGCGTCACCACCATACCGTCGGCCA
>JAYVGI010000301.1:0-1557 GCA_043772355.1 Polaromonas sp. | reverse complement strand
CTTATTCCATTTCTAAATCATTACGGTCGTTGTTGCGTCGCCTTGCCGTGCTACAGCACTCTCGTAGGCTCCGCGCCTAGACATTAATGATGTAGAAATGGAATTAGCCACGGACAAAAACCACCGCGCAAAGTGCTCCCAAGGGGCTTGCCTATTGGCATAAAAAAGACTATTTTCCTAGTCTTTTTGTATCATTTTGTTTGCATTTTCAGTCAATCGCTTGTGCAACACCGTCAGATCATGTACCTTTAGGGCATATGATTAAAACTGACGACTCACGGGCGAGCGGATGGAGCCCTTCAAACACCAACGACCGTATCGTGGCCATGCGACCAAGCCTTGGCGCGCCGCCCGCCCACAGCGCCTTCGGTCACAGTGGCTATAGCCACAGTGGCTTTGGCAACAGCGATGGGGGTTTCAGCAACAGCGGCTTTGGCCCCAGCGGCATCGTGCCCACCAACGCACCGGGGATGCCGCCGGGCATCGTGGGCTTACTCCAGGCCATTCATACCGCCAACCATATCGACACCATCAAACTCACTTTGGGCGTTGCGCAGTGGCAGGTGCTGGCCAGCTATTTGCAGCCGTTCACCATGGAAGATGGTCAGGCCTTGATCGAGCAAGGCTCCAAAGACACCACCGTGTACTTGATAGAGGCGGGCAGCCTGAGCGTGCATACGACCGGCGAGGCCGGGCAGGTGCAGCTGGCCATGGTGGGGCCGGGCTCGTGCGTAGGTGAAGGCGCGTTTTTCTCGCGCAACCCACGCAACGCCACGGTGCAAGCCACCAGCCGCTGCAAGCTGTGGTCCCTGAACCCGATGCGCTTTACCGAGCTGTCCAACCGCCATCCCCCCATCGCGCTGGCACTGGTCATGGCGCTAGGCTCGGTGGTGGCGCGCCGCATAAACAACCGCCCCAAACGCGGCGCGGTGACCTGACCTTTGCCGCCCCATACTGCTCGCCTAAACCGTCTCGTTTTGCTTATTTGGTCTGGCTTGAAGATGTCTGCTCGCAGTTGGGTGTCTTGCTTCTTGGGCTTTTCAAAACGTCTGTCCTGGCTTGGTCACGTTGCGGCGATGGAGGAATTTGCGCTGTAAAAATCTTACGAAAAAACGGATGCGATCACTCTCTTTACCGTAGCACTCCGTTTAAGCAGGCCAGTGGGGTACACGGGATAAGACCAATAATTGATAACTTTGATCGGTTTACAGCTTCAGCGGCGCAGAGCGGCGCTTTAGCCGCCAGCACCACGAGAACCTGCCTGCTATGTATTGTGTAGCTGCTAAGGTATATTTCTTCATGGCTAACATCTGATAGATACTAAAAACAGCTCAAAATCGCGGTTTTTGAGCGCTCGGCAAGCCCCGGGAGCCTGCGAATCCCCTGGAGACTGCAAATCTACCTGTTTGAACGCTGGTTTTAGATCTTATCGCGTTATAGCCAGCAATAAACATACGGGAGCCGCTATTAAATTAGGAGTGCATGTTTTGCCCAAGAGGATCGGTGGACGGCGTGTGGGGGGGGGCAGCGCAGTACACGCAGTGACCAGCGTGGGGG
>JAYVGI010000300.1:0-3821 GCA_043772355.1 Polaromonas sp. | reverse complement strand
GCGCTGCGCTACGAGGCCAGCGACCGCACCATCCGCGCCCACAAGCTGCGCTTTAAGCGCTTGCGCATGGCAGACCTGTCCCCAGCGGCAAACGAGCTGCTCAATGCCTATGGGCCTGCGATGGCCGAACAGACTTTGCAAGAAGTCGTGCTGCACCATCTGCGCGCGCAAGACCTGGCCCTGACCGACGACTTGGGTCTGCAGCCCAGCAGCATCACCGTGACGGAGACGGGCTTGGTGGTGGGCTTTGAGGCAAAGCCCTTGCGCTGAAGTGGGGTGCTCAGGTATCTTGCGCAGTCACAGGCAAGGCGCGCGACTCGCGCCGCGCTACCCACAGCGTGGCCGCGCTGATCACCATGCCGCCAATGATGGCGTGGGCGGTGGGCACGTCGCTGAACAGCAGCCAGCCCATGAGTGCTGACCACACCAGGTCTAAAAACTTGAGCGACTGGGTGGCAGAAATGTCGGCTTTTTTGAACGATCGGGTGAGGCAGTAATGCGCCGCGCTGCCCAGCACGCCGCTGAGCAAAAAGCCTGCCCACTGCCAGGCGCTGGGCGCAGCCCAATGCAGCAGGGCCATCGGCAGGCTAAGCAAGGTGACAGTGATGGCCTGCCACACCAGGATGGTGCCGGTAGTCTCGTAGCGGGTGAGTGCCTTGGTGACCAAGAATGAGGCTGCAAACAAGGGTGCCGAGGCCAGCATGAGCAGGTGGTACCAGCCAGAGCTGGCACCGCCAGAGCCCACGGCGCCTGCGCCAAACTGCGGCCCGACGATGATGATCACCCCGGCAAAACCCAAAGCGGTCGCCACCCAGCGCTCCCAGCGCATGGGCTCGCGCAAAAACACATACGCCCCCAGCATGATGAACAGCGGCGTGCTAAAGCCAATAGCCGTCATGTTGGCCAGCGGTATTTGGGGCAGGGCGGCAAACCAGAAAAACAAAGCCACGGTGTGCAAGGCACCACGCAGAAACTGCCCGCCGATATTTTGCGGCCGGTAGGCCGCCATGCCGTGGCGCAGCACCAGCGGCATCAGCACGACCAGGCCGCACACGTAGCGCAAAAACTGCGCCTGAAACGGGTGGATGTTTTGCGCCAGCGCCCGCATGACCGAGTTCAGCAAGTTAAACAGCAGCCCCGCCGTAGCCGCCCACAGCAGCGCGCGGGCAGTGGGCGAGAGGTGGGCGGTATGGTGGTGCACCCGCTGGGCAATCCAGGCCCAGGGGCTAGCGGTAGAAGGAGACAGCATGAGTGAGCACAAGTATGCCCGACAAAGAAAAAAAGCACGGCAACCTTGGTGACCGAGCTGTCGGGCTGCAGGCGATCCGCCGTGGGCTGGCTGACTTGCCTCAGGCACCGCGTGTGACGCGCTGGGTTGGTTGGCGGCTTGGGGATACGGTTACTCACTAAATAGTAGCACTCCATCTAAGCAGGGCAGTGGGGTACATAGGGAAATGCTCATAATCTGCGTTCCTGGTGCTGTTTGGAGTATTGCGCCGCCCTTTGAGTCGCAAGCGCCACCACAACGGCATTTCAACCAAAATACACGCTATGTATTACGTAGCTTCTCCCGAATAATTCTAGAGGGTTGCAGGATGATTAGTATCTAAAAATCCGGTCAAAATCACCGTTTGAAGGCGTTTCGGAGTCACTTGCGTTCTGAAAGTCGGCCAAAAACTGTGAATTTGCTGGTTGAGAAGCTGTTTTTTAGGTGCGTATCGGTCTATAGCCATCTAGAATGATGCGGTAGCAGCTATGGAATAGGTAGTGCATTGGGTGTCAAAAACAATCTGTGGAAGGGCTGCCGGGCAGGTTTTTGGCAAAAAGTGGCACCATCACTTACGGAATGCTAATTTCAAGCCTTTACCTATGTACCCCACTGGCCTGCTTAGACGGAGCGCTACTATTTTGTGAGTGAACAGGTTTCCACGCTACCCAGCAGTCCAGAGCGCTCTTAAATTTCGCTCTCCCAGCGCTGCCAATGTCATCTACCGCTTCACCATGACCGAGGCAGTGGTAACGGCCATGGTTTATAAACACCCTACCGGGGCCTACCTGTTGTCAAAAGCATAGCGGTATCCACTGATGGGCCTGTTTGAAAGGAGCGCATTGTATGAAGCCATTTCGCCCAATTCACCGACGTGCCATGGGCCAGTGGCTAACGGCCTGCGTGCTAGTGGCCCTGTGCCCGTGGGCCATAGCCCAAAAATTTTCCAATCCTGAGTCAGGCAAATACCAGCGCGTGCCTCGCAGCGCCGACGGCATTGGCAAACGGTATATGGGCCGCGAGATAGCCGGTGTGATGGGCTGGCAGGGTGCGGCCTGGCTGGAGCGCGAGGAGCGCGAGCAAGAAGAGCGGGGCGACCTGCTACTGCGCGAGCTGGGCCTCAAGCCAGGCATGGTGGTGGCCGACATTGGCGCAGGCACCGGCTACTACGCACGGCGCATGGCCCCGCTGGTGGGCTCTGCGGGTCAGGTGCTAGCGGTGGACGTGCAGCCCGAGATGATCGAGATGGCCACTGCCATGGCCAAGAAGGCGAACATTACCAATATCAAGCCGGTGCTGTGCACGGTAGACGACGTGAAGCTGCCCGAGGCCAGCGTGGACCTGGCCATCATGGTGGACGTGTACCACGAGCTGGAGTTTCCGTTTGAGGTGATGGAGAGCATCGTGCGCGCGCTAAAACCTGGGGGCCGACTGGTGTTTGTCGAGTACCGCGCCGAAGACCCCAAAGTACCCATCAAAGCCCTGCACAAAATGAGCCAGGCGCAGGTGCGCAAAGAAGCCAGCCAACACGCCCTGGCCTACGAACGCACGGCCACCTCGCTGCCGTGGCAGCATGTGCTGGTGTTTAAAAAGCTCTAGCGCAGCGTCAGAGTTTGGCCAGCCGCTGCAAAGCGGCGAGCAGGGTCTCGTCCTTTTTGGCAAAGCAGAACCGCACTACGCGCTGGTCAAAGCCGTTGCCGTAGAAGGCCGATAGCGGGATGGCGGCTACACCGATCTGGCTGGTGAGCCATTTGCAGAACTCGGCTTCGCTTAAATCAGAAATGTCGCTGATATCGACGCACTGGAAGTAGCTGCCCTGGGTGTGCAGGGGTTTGAGCCGGGTTTTGCGGATGCCGTCTAAAAACAGGTCCCGCTTGCGCTGGTAAAACGCAGGCAGCTCGGCGTAGGGCGCGGGGCTGTCCATGTAGCTGGCCAGGCCGTATTGCACGGGGGTGTTCACGGTGAACACGTTGAACTGGTGCACTTTGCGAAACTCGGCGGTGAGGGATGCGGGAGCGGCTACGGTGCCCACCTTCCAGCCCGTGACGTGGTAGGTTTTGCCAAAGCTGCTGACGACAAATGCGCGGGCCGCCAGGCCGGGGTAGCGCGCCGCGCTCTCGTGCTGCTGGCCGTCAAACACCATGTGCTCGTACACCTCGTCGCTGATGAGCAGCACCTCGGTGGGGGCCAATATCTCTTGCAGGCGCAGCATGTCGGCGCGGCTCCAGATGGTGGCGCTGGGGTTGTGCGGGCTGTTGATGAGGATGGCGCGGGTTTTGCCGTTGATCGCGGCGCTGATTTTGTCAAAATCGGGCCGGAAGGTGCCCGGTGTCAAAGGCACGCGCACCACCGTGCCGCCAGCCAGCTCGATGTTGGGCACATAGCTATCGTAGCAAGGCTCCAGCACAATCACCTCATCGCCCGGGTGCACGATGGCCAGGATGGCGGTGATGATGGCCTGGGTGGCCCCGGCGGTGATGGTGATTTCGGTATTCGGGTTGTAAGCCTTGCCATGCAGAGCATGGATTTTCTGCGCCACAGCTTCGCGTAGCAC
>JAYVGI010000299.1:0-4289 GCA_043772355.1 Polaromonas sp. | reverse complement strand
AAGTCCACCTCAAACGTGCCCTGTTGGCTGCGCTGCAGCAACGCCCCAGCAGCCTCTACCGCCATCTCGGCGCTCAGGCGGTTCAGCGCGGGCAAGAGGCGCAGCACGGGTGCTTGCACATCCATGTTCATCAGCCCCGCGACCGGATAGCGCCTGGGAAACTGCTGCGCCACGATCTGCTCCAACTGCGCGGCGGACACCGTGTAGCGTGGCTGCGCCTGCGCGCCGAGCAGCGCAGCCAGCGCCAGCCCTAACGTGAGCCAACCCCGCAGGGCACCTACAAAGCGTCTGCGGTGCATCACTGTCCTCCTTCAACAAGTTGGATTGTGCACTGCGCACATTTGGAGACTGAATTTACATGGCCCATTGGCGCAGAGTTTTTTTATCACAGGAAGTGCTGTTGCAATACCGAAGACCAAATTTCAACGGGACTCATTCTATTTCCAGGTCAGCAGCAACGGGGCCGTCAAAATCAACAGCGTATCGAACAACGTGTATGGCTCTGCCGCCATCAAAACCGCCATGCGCGAGCTGGTGCAGCAAGCGCGCAGCGACGTGCTGGAGAATGAATACAACCGCGTCACCCAACGCTCCATCGCGGCAGAGGGCGGCATCAACGGCGGCATAGGCGCCAGCGCTAGCGCCGCAGCGGCCAATACGGGTGAGTTCGCTCCCTTTGCCGGTATACCCACCCATAACTCCCTGGCATCGCAGCTCAAAATGGTAGCCCGCTTGGTCGCCGCCCGCACCAGCTTGAGCACCAAGCGGCAGGTGCTTTTTGTATCGCTGGGCGGCTTTGACCTGCATGACAACCTGACTGCTGGCCATGTGACCAACATGACCCGTGTGAGCGAGGCTATGACCACCTTCTACCAAACCACCTTCAACCTGGGCGTAGCCGGACAAGTGACCGCCTTCACAGCATCAGACTTTGGCGGCACCCTCACCTCCAACGGCGACGGCTCAGACCACGGCTGGGGCAGCCACCACGTTGTCGTGGGCGGCGCGGTCAAAGGCAAAGCTTTTTATGGCGCGCCGCCACCCGTGAGCGTGGGCAGCGGCACGGGTGTGAAAGCCAGTCCCACGCAGGCCAAGGCCGCTTGCTGCCCAGCACCTCGGTAGACCAGTACGCCGCCACCTTGGCCAGCTGGTTTGGCGTGGAGCCCAACGAGCTGGCTGGCATCCTGCCCAACCTGCGCAACTTCGGCGGGCCCGGGGCGGTGGATTACCCGATTAATTTGGGTTTTTTATGAGCTTTAGGCCATTAGCCATCAAGAATATTGCGAGAGCAGCTACGTTTTTGGTAGTAGAAAATTTTGCATCTGCGCCAGCTCTTGCTCCAGCGCGCGCTTAAACGCGGCCTCGCGCGGGGCTTTGCCTGCCGCGTAGCCCAGCTCTGCGCAGAGCGCTCCATCGGTCACAGACAGATTGCCCCAGCCTATCACCTGGTCGCGCCACAACAGGGGCAGCGCGTAGTAGCCGCGCACGCGCTTGGCGGGCGGGGTGTAGGCCTCAAAACGGTAAGCCCAGCCCCATAGCAGCTCAAAGCGGCGGCGGTCCCACACCAGGGGGTCAAACGGGGCCAGCAGGCGCACGCTGCCCACGCCGTCACCTTGCACCCCTTCACCTTGCACCCCTTCACCTTGCACGCCGTCACCTTGCACCCCGTCACCTTGCACGCCATCTTGGGCCGTGTAGCGCGCTGCGCTGGGCCGCTCTGCCTGCGGCCAGTACCACGCCACGCCGTCCACCACCGCGCTGGCAAGCCGCTGCTTGGCGCGCGCCAACGCGCCGGGGCGCAGCGCAGCCCACTGCGGCACGCCGCCACGCAACAGCAGACTGAGCAGCCCGGCCAGCGAGCGCTCGGGCAGCGGCGCGTATTTGTGCACGATCACGTCGATCAAAGCGTCCAGCGCTTGGTCAGGGCTGCGGGAGGGCGCAAGCTCTGCCCAACTCTCCAACCGAGGCAGAGGCAGTGAAGGCGGGCCATCTCCAGCTCCCTCTCCCGCTGGGCGGGAGAGGGTTGGGGTGAGGGCATCTGAGGCAGGTACAGACTCAGGCCCAGAGACCACATCCGATGCCACCACAGGCACCGCATACGTGCGCACACCACTTACCCGCCCCGCTATGCGCAGCATGCCCCGGTAATGCATGGCATCCAGCAGCTGCGTGCTGGCGCTGGACGTGCCGCCAAACCAGTTGGTTGCGCGCCCATGGGCAAAGTGCGCGTCTACCTCACGCGGGTGCACCCCACTTGCGCCATGGCTGCGCTCTTGCACAAACGCCAGCACGGCCTGCGCCTGCGCCACGCGCGCCGGGGGCCAGGCCGTGCGGGGCGTGCGCGGATGCATCAGCGCCTGGGTGGCGCGCGGCACAAAGCCGTAGTTCACAAAAAAGTCTTCCTCAATGCCCAGCGCCGCATAGCGCCGCTCCAAATCGCCCGCGCGATAGCCCTTTACCCGGTGCCGCAAAGTCAAGTCTTGCGCCCGCGCCGGAGCGCGAATCGGGTCGGCCTGCACAAAGCCCAGGCGCTTGATAGCGGCTGGCAAGGTGGTGGGGGTGAACAGCGTGCGAGCTACGGCGTAGCGGCGCAGGGTGTCCAAGGTAATGGGGGCGGCGGGCATGTGAGAAGAGCGGTGACCTCAAGCCAAAACTTCCAGCCCATGCTTTTGCACCACCGCCAGCAGCTTGAGCGCCATGCCGCTGGGCCGCTTGGCCCCGGTCTCCCACTTTTGCACGGTGGACTCGCTGGTGTTGAGGTAGCGGGCAAAGATGGGCTGGCTAACGTGGTGAAGCTCGCGCAGTTTTTTGATCTGCTGAGGCTTGATTTCTGCGGGCACAACCAAGCAGCTCTCGTCAAAGCTACGCATAGTGGTTTTGTCTATGGCACCGATTTTGAGCAAGGCACTGGCCGAGGAGTGAATGGCCAAGAAGGCATCAGACTTGAGTCAGGTGGAAACTTCTGAGCATTGCGTTTGACGGCTTCGTTGAAGCGCTTGGTCTGCACCCCGTACAAAGCCGCCAACTCCGCATCCAAAATCACCCGCTGCCCGCGCAACACGGTGATAGCCAGCCCGATGCTTTGCAGCGCTGGTAGCGGGTCAACAGCAGGAACAGATGGCTTGGTGGTCATACGGATGTACGTTGCATGGGCTGGGTTTTAATCACGCTTGCTGAAACCATTTTACTGTTATAAATTGCAGTGCTTAGATTTAAGTTTGCCCCGTTGTGCATTGCAATCAGCCAGAGACTTAAGCCACCAGTCCACTGACCGCAACCGCAACCAAAATGTACGTCGTTTGTGCTAACATTGTGCCCATTATGGAAACCACCCTCACACCCCGCAGCGTTAAACGCACGCCAGCAGCCGACACATCACGCTCCGCACGCCTGGGCTTGCGCTCCACGGCTGCACAAGAGATGGTGCTGCGCCGCGCCGCCGAGGTAGCGCATAAATCGTTAACCGATTTCATATTAGACAGTGCCTGTTTGGCCGCCGAGCAAACCTTGCTAGACCAGCGCCTGTTTATGGCGCATGGCACAAACTACCAAGCCCTGCTTGACCTGCTAGACCGCCCTGCCCGCAGCAACGCCGGGCTCAAAGACCTGTTCTCGCGCACAGCGCCGTGGGATCAGCCCGCGATAACCAAGCCTTCGCCCGCCAAACCCAGCCCCACTAAAAAACCAGCCGCAGCGCGTGCCCATGCACGCGCCTGAGCCGCTGCACAGCAAAAGCCCGCTCGCTGGCTTTGACTGCGGCAAACCCAGCCTGAACGACTGGCTGCTGCGCCGCGCCCTGCAAGCCCAGGGCAGCGGATCAGCCAGAACATTTGTTGTAGCGGGCGACTCCCATGTGCTGGGCTACTACAGCCTGGTGGTGGGCCAGGTAGAGCCCCTGGAAGCGCCCGAGCGCATCCGCAAAGGCATGGGCCAATACCCCATCCCCGTCATGGTGCTGGCCCGCCTGGCCGTGAGCCAAACGGCGCAAGGCCAAGGCATCGGCATAGGCCTGCTGCAAGATGCCATCCGCCGCACCCTTAACGTGGCCGAGCAAGTAGGCATCCGCGCCCTGCTTACCCACCCCATCGACGACGACGCGGCGCGCTTTTACCCACGCTTTGGGTTTGAGCCATCGCCACTGGGGCAAAGCCAGCTACTGCTGCTACTGAAAGATGCGAAGCGCTGGATACCTATTTAGCAGGCCGGTGCAGCGCGCAAATCTTGTTGCCGTCTGGGTCGCGCAGGTATGCCAGGTAGATCTTGCCCGTGGGGCCTTCGCGAAAGCCTGG
>JAYVGI010000298.1:0-3648 GCA_043772355.1 Polaromonas sp. | reverse complement strand
ATGCCCACCGGTGCCACTGGCAAGACCTGCCTTTGGGCGATAGGGACGCGCTGATAGCCGCCCAGGCATCAACGGGATATTGGATTTTTCCACCGCCCTAAGGCGTGCGTTTCTTGGCTTTAGGGTCCAAGGTGCTGGCCATCTCATCGGCGCTCACGCCAGAGAACAATGCCGCCGCACGCACTTTGATCTCCAGAAGTTCGGTGGCGCTCACGGTGTAGAGCCCGGTAGTTTGGTTCACCTGGATCGTGAACTCCACATCCTTGCCGTTGTTGGACAATACACCGCAGCTAAATTCATAGTCTTCGTGCTCCCATGGGTAGCCCTTGGCCGCTGCACTGTAGTTTTCATACACTACTTTCTGAATCTCTCCACTGGCAAAATCCAAAATTCCCGTAGATGAAATGACCTCGTCGGTCAGTTCATCTGAAATCGTAATCGGCACTCTTAAATCCACAACGCTGTCCTTATTGGTTAAGCGGTGGATTTTCGCACAGGCCTAATGCGGTTTCGCTTTTGTTTCGATGGCCCTGGCCACACGCTGGCAAAACCCGTCCATTTGGCTGCCGTCAATCCAGCGCACTACTGCCACCATGTCGCGGTCGGGGTCAACCCACACCACGCTGGCACCGGCACCAATGCAGAAATAACTGTTTGCCGATGCACTGGGGAAGACGCTGCGCAAGCGGTTGAGCCATACCAAAGTGCCGTACCACGGCGCGATGGCGCAGGGGGTTTGCATGCGCTCTACCCACCCCTTGGACAACACTTGCTGGTTGCCCACACGGCCACCGTCCAACAACATCTGGCCAATCAAGGCTTGGTCTAAACTGCTGATGGACACACCAGCGCCCCAGTGGGTGCCACCGGGGACGGACTGCATTTGTTGTCCGTCGATCTCCACCCAGCTATTGCCATAGCCCTCCCAGCGCCAGGTATCGCTTGCGCCTGCCGGCTGGGCAATCGTCTCCCTGAACACCTCGGGCAAGGGCTTGCGAAACAGGTGCAGCAGCGCCAAGGCCAGTTGGTTGATGCGCACGTCGTTGTATTCCCAGTAGCTGCCGGGGTTTTGCAGGGGGCGCGGGTCGCCCTTCTTGTTACCCGCTGCTGTCATCTCGGGGCGTGGCGGCTGGAACTGCAGGTGGCGGTAGCGGTCTACTTGATCGGGTATGCCAAAGCACTCGCCCTCCCATTCACTGGTCTGCTGCAGCAAATGCAGCCAGGTGATGCCCGCGTTATGCGCACTCTCAAAGCCCACGCCGCGCACTTTGGCGCACACGGGCTCATGCACATCAGGCAGCAGCCCCCGGTCATGCGCCACGCCTGCCAGCATGGCCAGGTAGGTTTTAGCAATCGAGAAGGTCAGGTCCACCCGCTGAGGTTCGCCCCAGGCGATCACCTGTTGCCCAGCCACACGCACCACACCCGAGACGCCCCCGCGCGGATGCACGGGGCCTAGCAGGCGGTTCCAGGGCGGGGGGTCGGCGGTGTGGATGCCCCAGTTGTCGTTATTGTCCCGGCTCCAGGGGGTTTCGTGGGCGATGGAGAAATCGACTGCCTCTTGCAGCTTGGCGTAGTCAATGGGCATCAGTCCACCGTCGCACCAGAAGCGGCCACCACCTTGGCCCATTTATCGGTCTCTGAGGCTATCACTTTGCCAAAATCTTCCGGCGTACCGCCAATAGGCACGCCGCCCAGCTCGGCCAAGCGTGCGCGCATCTTGGGGTCGGCCAGCGCACGGTTCACTTCGGCGTTGATCCTGTCAATAGCCTCGCGCGGCGCGCCCTTGGGCATGCCAACACCAAACCAGGCCGTCGCCTCGTAGCCGGGCACGCTAGCGCCCACCGTGGGCACCTCGGGCATGGACGGCTCACGCGCGGCCGATGTCATGGCCAGCGCGCGGATGGTGCCTGCCTTGATGTGGGAAGCCGACGAAGGCAGGTTGTCAAAAAACACCTGCACCTGGCCACCGATCAAATCGGTCAGCACCGGGCCCGCACCCTTGTAGGGCACATGCTGCATGGTGCAGCCGGTCATGCTCTTGAACAGCTCGCCCGACAGATGGGTTGATGTGCCACTGCCCGAGGAAGCCATGTTGACCTTGGTCGGGTTGGCCTTGCAGTAGGCGATGAACTCGGCCACCGACTTGGCGGGCACATTGTTGGCCACCACCATCACATTGGGCGTGCGCACCATGCCCGCCACGGGCGTGATGTCGCGCATGAAGTTGAAGTTAAGTTTTTTGTACAGCGATGCGTTAATGCCGTGCGCCGGGTTCACCAACAGCATGGTGTAGCCGTCTGGCGCAGCATTGACCACCGCCTCGGTGCCAATATTGTTACCTGCCCCGGGTTTGTTCTCGACCACCACCTGCTGGCCCAGCTTTTCTGACAGCCACTGTGCCATGATGCGCGCCAGCACGTCGGTGGTGCCACCCGGTGGGTAAGGCACGATCCATTTGACGGGCCGCGTCGGGTAGTCGGCAGCAGATGCGCTGCCCAGACACGCCAGGGCGGCGGACAGCGCAATGAGAGAACGGCGGGTCAATGAATGCATGGCTGGCTCCTGTGAACCCCATCAACGCACTATGCTTTGGATGGATTCTGAAGCAAATTATGAGGGCTGGCGCAGCCCAAAGACACTCTCGCTAACCCGTGTTTGGCACCTCTGTACGCAATGATTATCGCTAGCCTCGCGCGGATTGAAGTTGTTCGACTTCGGTGTCTTCGCTCATGTTTTGAGCCGTTTGTGAACCACTTTGGCCAGCTCGGCCATTTTTTCAGACACCCGCCCCATGGCGGACTGGTACGCCACACTGTCGTCGCGCTTGTCCACCGCCATCACCATCACGATCAGCACATCATCCTGCACGCCATACACCAGCCGGCAGCCTTGCTTGTTGAGTTTGATTTTGTAATGCCCCGCCAGCGCCCCATGCAGCGCTGCGCCGGGCACGTGGGGGTAGTCCAGCCGCTTCTTGAGCAGCTTGCGCATCGGCTCTTTGACCGAGCCATCCAGCTTTTGCCATTGAGCCCAGGCACTGGGCACAAACTGCAAACGGTACTTGTGTTTGCGTACCGGCGCTGCGGCCTTAGATGGCATCGATATCCACCTCTATTGCACGAGCCCGCTCACCCATGCGGGCCAACACGGTACGGCCCAGCTCCTGCTCGGACAGCTCCTCCAGCATGGCCTCAAACAGAGCGGGTTCAATCATGTAAAAAGCCGCTTTGTTGTGGTTCAGCACGGCCACGGGGCGGCTGTTGGCCTCACGCAAAACAGCCGCCGGGTTCTTTTTGAACTCAGACATGCTGATCATTACATCGGCATAAATGGCTTCCATGCTTAGCTCCTAAATTAGCGCCAATTATGGCGCTTAATTGGCGATTGCACTAGAGAGCATGGAAAATCCGGCATGAAAAGTCATGCCAGAGAGGCTGCTTGCAGCGCATTGTTGAGACGGATGTCGCTCTCTATTCCATAGCTTTTTCCGCTTTATTCTAGAGGGCTACAGGCGGATATCTATCTAAAATAGCGGCGCTCCAAGCCGCAAATTCACGGTTTTCGGCCGATTCAAAAGTCGCCACCGGCATTGCAACGGCTCCAAACCCTATTGCGCGACAAAATATGGGCGTTACCCTGTGTACC
>JAYVGI010000297.1:0-7839 GCA_043772355.1 Polaromonas sp. | reverse complement strand
GGTCACGCTGGGGGCAGGGCTTGGAGGCGAGCAAGGAGGCAAAGCCCAGGCGCTGCATCGCCAAGGAAACCGCCTGTACATGGCCGTGGGCGGCAGAGGCGGTGATCTCGAATGTTTGATCGATTGGCTGCAACACATCGCCACGCAAGGTGGAGCGAATCATTTGCACCTGAGCTGCTGACAAAGCAGACAAATTGGCCAGCGTGCGCTTGCAAACCTTGGCGCCTTCACGATAGGACTCGCGCAGCAAAACAGTGGGGGACGAACCACGATTTGGGACGACATTGATGTGCATGTCTACATTATATACGATATTTATAAGTAAATAGAAATAATTACATGTCTACATATTTGAGCAAAAAAAGCTCTACCACGTTGATTTCAAAGGGGATTTAGCCAAAAGCTGGGAGGAACTTCAGCTTAGCCAAGGCATCTTTGCTTAAGGCCGCCGCAATCCGCGCCCACAGCGTGTCCGCATAGTCGCCGTAGCCCAGGTAGTCGCCGTCCGGCGGCGTAGTTGCTTCACCCATTATTGTCTCCACCCTGTGTGTATGCCAACAATGTAACCGACTGCTGGCGGGCGGGTTTTGCCCCCTCTCTTGCGCTTGGCGGGCTGGGGTGAGGGCTTCTGAGGCGTGTACATCGCCAGGCGATACGCCTCTTAAAACGACGCCCGAACCGGCACCTTGGCCGTAATTCTATTTCTACATCATTAATGTCTAGGCGCGGAGCCTACGAGAGTGCTGTAGCACGGCAAGGCGACGCAACAACGACAGCAATGATTTAGAAATGGAATAAGAGCCTGTTTGGCGCAACACGACGGGTATTGCCTTGAGCATGGGTGGGCACGGTGGATGGAAATGGAGATACGAAAACGTATGGCTCTATGTGATTTGTAGTGGGCAGACCCTGCGCAGTCGGCGGCGCGCAGAACTCTGCCCGCAGCCCAAGCGGCGCCCGCACAGCCCCTCGCAGCGCACGCCTGCGAGGGGGCCGCTTGAAAATACACTTGAAAATGCACTTACTCATTAAATAGTAGCACTTCGTCTATACAGGCCAGTGGGGTACACAGGGTAGAGGGTAAAAATGCAGGTTTTCAGGCTACAGCGCTGCTGTAGGCAGAAAACCTGCCCCGCAGACCGTCTGCCGACCCTGTTTGGCAAAACAGGCACTCTCTATTCCATAGCGGCTCCCGCATGTTTCTTGCTGGCTATAGCGCGATAAGATCTCAAAATAGCGCTCAAACAGGTGAATTTTCAGCCTCCAGCCGATTCTCAGGCTCCCAGGGCTTCCCGAAGGCTTCAAAACGGCGATTTTGAACTGCTTTTTAGTATCTATCAGCTGTTAGCCAAGGATAAATATACCTTAGCCGCTACGCAATACATAGCGAAAAGGTTCTCGCGGGAAGCGGGTAGTCGTGGTTTGGCGGCTAAAATGCCTTGGAGCACCACAGAAGCCGTAAACCGACCCATTATGGGATTTATCCTGTGTACCCCACTGGCCTGCATAGACGGAGCGCTACGCTTTAGTGAGTAACCAGGTTTCCCAGCAGCCACCCATCCAGCGTGTTGAGCGGTGTTAGAGCGCCGTCGGACTGATTCCCGTGCAAATGCCCGCGTCACAAGGTCTACACCCTACAAACGCAGCCTCCAAACCCGATTCGCAACCGACCGACTGCAAATCACATAGACATAAACGTATGTATTTTTGGCGAAACGGCTGATATCTGGGCACTGCGAGTGCCCAAACCATGGGTATGACCTGTTTTAAGGGATAAAACATGCATCAGCCTCGGTAAATATTAGGGTTGTAGCTATTGAATGTGGAGTGAAAATGTTGTCTTAAAAATCGCCTTTGGGGCTCAATGCGCTGGTAAACCCGTACATACCCAGAGGGTGGCGCTGTTTTGCGCGGCAAAGTTGCCACGGTTTGGTTTGCAGGGTTTATGGAGCGTCGCTGCCAGCCAGCGCTGTTTGAACGCCGGGGTGGCTTGGGTGGCCTGGGTGGCCTGGGTGGCCTGGGTGGCTGCACGGCTGCGAAAAATGATTACTCACTTAATAGTAGCACTCCATCTATGCAGGCCAGTGGGGTACATGGGTAAAGGTTAAAAATAGGGAGTCCTGATGCGTTGCGAGCGGCTGCGTGCCAAAAACCTGCTGTTTAGGACACCAAGACCGCTTTTCAGGCTGCTTCGTCTTCCCATTCACTCCATATTTCATAGCGGTTCCCGCACGTTTCTTCTTGGCTACAGCGTGATTGGCTCTGATTTTATACATGCCTCAGAGACCCTCACCCTAGCCCTCACCTGCGATGCGAGAGAGGGGACAAGATAGGTTGCACAAGCAGCATTCAGGCAGCATTCAGGCAGCATTTGCTTTTCACTACAAATCACATCAACCCATTATTTTTGCCAGCCTTTCATCAATAACCACTGCACCGTAGCGCTTACCAGCACCATGGCGGTGTAGGTGGCCATCTTGCCGTCGTTGCCAAAGAACCATAAACCGGCTACCAACACCGTCGCGCACGCTACAAAATTAATAGCTGATTGCGCAACATATCTGCTGGCTAACGGCTTATGGGGCTTAAAAAACAGGCTACTGAGCGGAACCAACAGCGCTACGAAGGCGGCGGGCGCAAAAAAGTTCAGCAGGTGGTTGGCAGCATCCAAAAAGCCCATACGGTTGGCGAATCGCAAAGAGTGTTGTTATTTAAGTACTTGATTTTCCAGCACATTTTATAATGCGGGTATGTCTGTTTGGGCTCTTGGCATTAACCACACTACCGCTCCACTGGACGTGCGGGGCAGATTTGCGTTTGCGCTGGACCAGTTATCGCCCACTTTGGCGGGGCTGCGCACGGCTTTGCAGAGCAAGGCGGGCGCGGGCGAGCCGGAGTTGGCCCTGGTGTCTACCTGCAACCGCACCGAGATTTATGCCGCCAGCAATGGCGTGCAGCACGAGCAGGCCTTGCAGTGGCTGGCCGCCAGCGGTGGCCTGAGCGCCCACGCCTTGCACGGCCACACCTACAATCTGCTGGAGGGCGATGCCGCCCGCCACGCCTTTCGGGTGGCCTCGGGCCTGGACTCGATGGTGCTGGGCGAGCCGCAGATACTGGGCCAGATGAAAGACGCCGTGCGCGCCGCCGAAGACGCTGGCGCGATGGGCAGCACCTTGCACCAGCTGTTCCAGCGCAGCTTTGCCGTGGCCAAGGATGTACGGACGAACACCGCGATAGGCTCGCAGAGCATCAGCATGGCGGCGGCCAGCGTGCGCCTGTGCGGGCAGTTGTTTGAAGACCTGAGCGACATCAAAGTGCTGTTTGTCGGCGCGGGCGAGATGGTGGAGCTGGCGGCTACGCATTTTGCCGCCAATAGCCCCAAGGCCATCGTCATTGCCAACCGCACCATGGAGCGCGGCGAGGCACTGGCAGCGCGCTTTGCGGGCCTACCCGGCACCCAGGTAGCCACCATGCACCTGAGCGAGCTGCCCAGCCGCCTGCACGAGTTTGATGCCGTCATCAGCTGCACCGCCAGCACCCTGCCCATCATCGGCCTGGGCGCGGTAGAGCGGGCTGTGAAGGCGCGCAAACACCGGCCCATTTTTATGGTCGATTTAGCCGTGCCGCGCGACATAGAGCCCGAGGTGAAAGACCTGCCAGACGTGTACCTGTACACCGTGGACGATCTGGCCAGCGTGGTGCAAACCGCCCAGGCCAGCCGCCAAGCCGCCGTAGCGCAGGCCGAGCTGATCGTCAACGCCGGCGTGCAAGACTTTATGCACTGGATGGGCCAGCGCGCCGCAGGCGGCAGCGTGCCCTTCATCCAGCAGCTCAATGCGCAGGCCGACGAGTGGCGCGCACTGGAAATTGCCCGGGCTAAAAAGCTGCTGGCCAAGGGCGAGAACATCGACGCGGTGCTGGAGGCCCTGAGCCGTGGCCTGACGCAAAAAATGCTGCACGGCACCTATAGCCAGCTTAACGCCGCCGATGAGGCGCAGCGCAGCAGCGCGCAGGCGGCCGCCAGCCGTTTGTTTCTGCACGCTGGCAACCCCAAGCCCAGCGCTTCTCAAGGCAAAAACAGCCTGTAGCGCCGCCTTGATGGGACTGCGGGCGCTTGGGTTACACCCAGGTGCTTAGGCCGCGAACATGGCGGGCTTACGACGGTACACGACCCGCCCGCTGGCACGATCCCGTACCAAAGCAGTCCCGTACAAGCGACCCCATAAAACATGTAAAATACATAAACTATGCAAAACGCCGCCCACACCACCATCAGCGCCACCCAGTTTGTGCGCCAGTGCAAAGACGTGCTGAACGCTTTGCCCAGCATGGGCGAGGTGGTGATTGCGCGGCACAAGACGGAGATAGCGCGGCTCATCCCCGTTCAGTCAAAAGCAGCCTTAGCCCCATGGACGGCAACCCGCATAGCAGACGAGCACTACGGCCACACGCCCGATGCGGACGGTAGCTGGGCGCGTGATGTGCGCAACGCCCGCGCACCCGATGCTGCGCGCGACCCTTGGTCAGCGTAGTTTTAAAATCGCTCCATGGCAAGCCCCCCACACAGCCTGGTGCTGATAGACACCTGCGTATGGATCGCGCTGGAAAAAGCCGAGATTGCCAAGCAAGCATTTATTGACGCAGCCGGCAGCGCCACGGTAGTCACTAGCCCGGTAGTGTGGGCCGAGATGAAACTGGGCGTAGAGATGGCCGCCAACGCCATTACCCGCCAGGCCCGCCAAGCGGCGCTGGAGCGCGTGCTGCGCTATCCGCTGCTGGAGCTGAACCGCGAGGTGGCGCTGGACATGGGTGTGCTCAGCGCCTACCTGCTGGGCTTGGGCAAAAAGCGCCAACGCACGCAAGACCTGTGGTTGGCCGCATCGGCGCGTACCCATGGCGCTGCGCTGCTGACGCTGAACACCAAGGACTTTGCGGACATTCCGCAGTTAAGCTTGCTTCACCCCTAGCTACGCTGGCCCATTTTGATTGCCAAGCGCAACGGCCAGTTGCCCTTGTTTTGTAGCCCGATTTTGAGACCTTAGCCGTGAAACCCTTTCTCCGTACCCAATCCGAAAAATACGCCGAGCGCCTGGAAAACCTGGAAAGCCTGCTGTCGAGCCAAGACATCATGGCCGACATGAAGGCCTTTCGAGACCTCAGCAAAGAGCATGCCGACGTGACACCCGTGGCCGGGCGCTTCAAGCGCTACGGGCAGGTAGAAAAAGACGTGGCCAGCGCTCGCGAGATGCTGGCCGACCCTGACATGGCCGAGATGGCCGCAGAAGAAATAGCCAGCGGCGAGGCCGAGCTGGTGCAGCTGGAAGGCGAGCTACAGCGCCTGATGCTGCCCAAAGACCCGGACGACGCACGCAACTGCTTTGTGGAGATACGCGCGGGCACGGGCGGCGACGAGTCGGCCTTGTTTGCAGCCGATTTGTTCCGCATGTACACCCGCTTTGCCGAGAAAAAGGGCTGGAAGGTGAAGATCATGAACGAGTCGGCCAGCGAGCTGGGCGGCTACAAAGAAGTGGTCTTCAGGCTTGAGGGCGAGAACGTCTACGGCCAAATGCGCTTTGAGAGCGGCGGCCACCGCGTGCAGCGCGTGCCCACCACCGAGACGCAGGGCCGCATCCACACCAGTGCTTGCACGGTGGCGGTGCTGGCCGAGCCGGATGAAGCCGTAGCCATCAAAATCAACCCGTCGGATTTGCGCATTGACACCTACCGGGCCAGCGGCGCAGGCGGCCCGCACATTAACAAAACCGACTCTGCCGTGCGCATTACCCACCTGCCCACCGGCATCGTGGCCGAGTGCCAGGACGGCCGCAGCCAGCACAGCAACAAAGCATCGGCCCTCAAAGTGCTGACCGCGCGTATCATCGAGAAAGACCGCTCCGAGCAAGCCGCCAAAGACGCCGCCGTGCGCAAGGGCCTGATAGGCAGTGGCGACCGCTCAGACCGCATCCGCACCTACAACTTCCCCCAAGGCCGCATGACCGACCACCGCATCAACCTCACCCTGTACAAGCTGCTGTTCATCATGGAGGGCGATTTGTACGAGACCGTGCAAACCCTGCAACATGCCCGCGAGGCCGAGCAAGTGGCCGAGCTGGAAGTGGGGGCTAACTGATGGCCCGCAAGGAATAAACATGGCACGCTCGATAGCCAAAGGCCCCAAACCCCGCGCTGGTTTTGCCACCATCAATAAAAACGCGCCCAAGCCCTTTGTGAAGAAGGCTTGGGTGGCACCTGCCCCACAGGCCACCACGGCCCAATCCAAAGAACCGCTGGGCACCGTGCAAGAAGCCCTGCTGCGCGCCCAAAAACACGGCATCGCCAAGGTAGATGCCCGCATGCTGCTGCTGCACACTCTGGGCAAACGCACATCCGACATGGCTTGGCTGGTGTCTAACGACAACAACCCCATCAACACCCTGCAAGCCGATGCCTACGGCGAAGTGTGCGCTCGCCGCAGAGCGGGCGAGCCGGTGGCCTACATCGTGGGCCACAAAGAGTTCTACGGCCTGCGTTTGGCCGTGGACAAGCGCGTGCTGGACCCGCGCGACGATACGGAGACTTTGGTGGAGTGGGCGCTGGCGTTGTTGCCCGGTAGCGCCCAAGTCGACCCAAGTCCTGCTCGCTCAAAACCAGCTTCCGCTGGTACTGAGCCTGCCCAAGTGCCTTCCCGCGTACTCGACCTGGGCACCGGCAGCGGCGCTATCGCCCTGGCCATCCAGTCCAAGCGCCCCAGCGCCCAAGTCCACGCCACCGATGCCAGCCCAGACGCGCTAGCAGTAGCCCGCGCCAACGCGGCCGCCCTGAAGCTGCCCGTACAGTTCCACCAAGGCAGCTGGCTGGGCGCTGTAACAGACCAGAAATTCGACCTGATCGTCTCCAACCCACCCTACATCGCCGCCGCCGACCCACATTTGGCTGCCCTCACCCACGAGCCGCTGCAAGCCCTCGCCTCGGGCGCGGACGGGCTGGAAGACATCCGCCAAATCATCGCCCAAGCCCCAGCGCACCTGCACGCAGGCGGCTGGCTGCTGCTGGAGCATGGCTACGACCAAGCGGCGGCGGTGCGCACTTTGCTAGAACAGCAGGGTTTTAGTGCCGTAGAAAGCCGCAAAGACCTGGCCGGTATCGAGCGCTGCTCAGGCGGGCAATGGCTGCCCGCGCCCAACTAGGTCACGCGCAGCGCAGCAATGGCGCCCCGAGACTGCGATAATCACACCAACCGACACATTCAGGAGTTACCACCATGAGCGACACCAAAACCCGCATCGACCAATTGGTCAAATCTAACGACGTTGTACTGTTTATGAAAGGCAACGCCAGCTTTCCGCAGTGCGGCTTTTCTGGCCGTGCCATCCAGGTGCTCAAGGCCTGCGGCGTAGACACCAAAAACATCCAGACCGTCAACGTGCTGGACGACGCCGAAGTGCGCCAGGGCATCAAAGAGTACAGCAACTGGCCCACCATCCCGCAGCTCTACGTCAAAGGCGAGTTTGTGGGCGGCTCAGACATCATGATGGAGATGTATGAGAACGGCGAGTTGCAGAAGGTGATCAACGGGTGATCCCGCATTGCTCCAAAGCAAAAAACGCGGATTGTCCGCGCTTCTTCGTTGATGCGCGCCGCTTCACCGCTTCTTATCAGAAGGCAGCGCCCTGCCTGACTGCATCGACACCAGCGCCTTGAGCATGCCTTTGACTTCTGCCAAATCGCGCTGCTGATCAAGCATGATTCTCTGCATCTGGTCAATCACCTTGTCTTGCGAAATCAGGCGTTCCTTGACACTGTTGATGCCGGTCAAGCGATCCAAAACATCCGTGACCA
>JAYVGI010000296.1:0-1642 GCA_043772355.1 Polaromonas sp. | reverse complement strand
GTGCGGCTGGCCTCAAACAGATGGTTCAGCACCACACCGTCGATTTCGCGTTGCAACACCTCGTCCAGCCCACGGCGTGACTTGCCGGTAGCCACGGCCAGCAGGTGCCCGCGCGCGCGCAGGCTGTGCAACATGGGCAAGGTGCCCTCAAACAAACTAATGTCGTTTTGCCGTGCGCTGTAATGGCGTTTGTAGGCCTCACCCAGTGCGGGGTATCTGTCCTTGGGCACATCCGGCGCAGCATGCGCCAGCGCCTGCATCAGCCCCAACCCAATCACATAAGAAGCCGCCTCGCGCGTAGGCACCGTGCCCCCCACATCGCGCACCGCGTCTTGTATGCAGCGCACGATGAGAGCGGTGCTGTCGAACAGGGTGCCGTCCCAGTCGAAGGCAATTAAGTCAAAACGGCGTGTAGAACTCATTCATCCTCCAATACAGCCATCAGGCAATCTAGCACCTGGCTGACCAGTGCTGGCGGCGCGGTCTCTACCCTGGTAGCGCGGCGCACACTCCAGTCTAGCGTTTTAACCTGGTGGACATGGATGCTGCCATCGGTACGTAGCCCATAACCCAACAACGGGATCAAAAAACCTGTCTCCCGTGCCACGCCCGCCACACCACCCGAAATCGGGCAGACCATGGCAAGCTTAAAGCGGGTGTTAAACGATGCAGGCGACACCACCAAACAAAAGTGATCACCCTTCATCTCGCGCCCACTAGCAGGGTCAAACGCCAAGTGCAAAATATCCCCCCGCTTGGGGTTCACAGCTCGGCTCCTGCCGTACCCAGCTCGTCCCAGCCTGCCACGCGGCGCGCTCCACGCGGCGTGGCCTTCAGAAGATCCTTTAGTTTAGGTCGCTGACATTTGGCACGCAGGGTCAGCTCTGCACCCGCAATTTGCAACTGGAGCAGACTGCCAGCGTCCAGATGGTTTTGTTCGATATAGCTTTGCGGGATCGTCACGATGAGCGATCCGCCTGAGCGTCTGAGTGCTGCATTGAGCATGATTACGTTTCCCCAAGAGTTATATTATTGTATAACAATATTCCCCTTATCTCGCCACCCGCAGCCTACCCTCATTTACCTACAGAGCAAAAAAAACGGCAATGGACTCAAGCCCACTGCCGTGTTTGATGTTACTGACAGTCACGCTTAAGAGAAATAACTCCTAGGCGTAGCTAGCTCCAAAATTTACTGCCAAGCGTTGAGAAGCCTGACAAAGTTGCCGTTACGGTTGGTGTATTCCAGCGTGGCTTCCGCGTAAGTTGGTGTCACCAGCGCAGGAACCGCAGCCGGGGAATTCAGCGTGGTTGCCGTTGCCGTCGGGCTTGGATAGGTAGGGTTAAATTGGCGGCTTGCAGGGTTGAACGCCGTGCCCGTGGTGGCACGCCCTTGCTCAAATGTATAGAACGTGTTGAGTGCCGTAGCGCGGCCATCGGGCATGGCACCTGGTTTGCTCCAGGTCAAATCTGTCGCGAATGCGGCCTTAGACCTGATCAACGTGGCCACCTCAGAGGCAGTTTTACTGGCAGACAGTATCAGCGGGAACTTATTGGCGGGTGCCGCTACCGTGCCAGCCAATGCCACTGCACTCATAGGCAAACTCACCAAGGTGGTTGTATAAGTCGCAATCGGTG
This sequence comes from Polaromonas sp., assembly GCA_043772355.1. Classification (GTDB taxonomy): domain Bacteria; phylum Pseudomonadota; class Gammaproteobacteria; order Burkholderiales; family Burkholderiaceae_C; genus JAAFIP01. Next base: position 5 of record JAYVGI010000296.1, on the reverse strand, counting down.
TTTTA
>JAYVGI010000295.1:0-3528 GCA_043772355.1 Polaromonas sp. | reverse complement strand
GGCCAAGCCTTGAAAGACGATGCCTTCAAGCGGCTGGTGCCCGGAGAATTTGCCATCGTGCTGGGCGGCGAGCTGGCCCGCAGCCTGGGTGTGCGGGTGGGCGACAAGGTGACGCTGATAGCCCCCAGCGGCCAGATTACCCCTGCAGGCGTGGTGCCGCGTCTCAAGCAGTTCACCCTGGTGGGCACCTTTGATTCCGGCCATTTTGAATACGACTCGGCGCTGGCGCTTTTGCATATGGACGATGCGGCCAAAGTCTTCAGGCTAGAAGGCCCCACCGGTGTGCGCCTGAAAATCAAAGACCTGCACCAAGCCCGTGAGCTCGGCCAAGCCTTGACGACGCAGCTGTCCGACGGCCTGTTGGTACGCGACTGGACGCGGCAAAACCGCACCTGGTTTGCTGCGGTGCAACTCGAAAAACGCATGATGTTCATCATCTTGACCTTGATCGTTGCCGTAGCCGCCTTCAACCTGGTCAGCACTTTGGTGATGACGGTGCAAGACAAGCGCGCCGACATCGCCATCCTGCGCACCCTCGGTGCCAGCCCGCGCAGCATCATGGGCATCTTCGTCGTGCAGGGCGCGATGGTGGGCGTAATCGGCACCTTTATGGGATTGGGCCTGGGCCTTTTGGTAGCGCTGAATATTGATGTGATCGTGCCGTGGATAGAGAGCGTGCTGCGCACCAGCTTTTTGCCGCGCGACGTGTATTTGATCAGCCGCATGCCCAGCGAACCGCAAAGCGCCGACATCACCCCCATCATCATCCTGTCTTTGGTGCTGTCCTTTGCCGCCACCCTCTACCCCAGCTGGCGCGCCAGCCGCGTGAACCCTGCGCAGGCGCTGCGTTATGAGTGAAAATGAATTGACCCCCACGCTTGCCGCTGCGCGTGCTGCGCTGCCCTCCGAGGGGGCCGCCATCGCCCTGGGGCGGCCCAGCGGCGATGTGATTCTCTCGGCCAAGGGCCTCACCAAACGCTTCCACGACGGCACGCTAGATGTGACCGTACTGCAAGGCGTTGACCTGCAAGTGCACGCAGGCGAGACGGTGGCCATCGTCGGCGCATCCGGCTCCGGCAAAAGCACGTTGTTGCATTTACTGGGTGGCCTGGACGCACCCACCGCAGGCAGCGTGCAGCTCATGGGCAAAGACATCACCGCCATGAGCGCCGCAGAGCAGGGTAGATGGCGCAATCAGCACCTGGGCTTCGTCTACCAGTTCCACCACCTGCTACCTGAGTTCACCGCGCTGGACAACGTCGCCATGCCGCTGAAGATTCGCCGCCTAGCCCACGCAGAACATGCGCAAGCAGCTGGCAAAATGTTAGCAAGCGTAGGCCTGGAGCACCGCCTGCACCACCGCCCCAGCGAGCTGTCCGGCGGCGAACGCCAACGCGTCGCCATAGCCCGGGCCCTCGTCACCCGCCCGGCGTGTGTGCTGGCCGACGAGCCCACCGGCAACCTGGACCGTACCACGGCCGACGGCGTGTACGTGCAAATGCTACAACTAGCCAAAGACCACGGCACCGCGTTTGTGATGGTGACGCATGATGAGGAGTTGGCGGGGCGCTGTGATCGGGTTTTGCGGCTGGTCAGCGGCAAGCTTTAGCGTTTTGTAGTTTGCTACGGTATTTGAATACCGTTGGCTCAAAGTGGGTTGGCAAGCGTCGGACGAACGAGGGGTACGCTGCAAAAATTTCCACAAACACGCGCGAACTCAGATCGTATTGCGCTAGTTTTTGCACCGCGCGCCTTGCTCCAATTTTTCATCCCACCCCTCATTCATCCGCCGCAGCAAAAGTTTGAACGACACTTGCAAAGAAACACGGTCCATAACGATACAGCGTGTCTTGCAATAACGGTCGAGTGGGTGAAGGAATGGGAGCGTATCTCCGGAAAAGCGTAGCAAAGGCGCGGTCATAAACTGTAGATAGCTACTGACTGGAGCGCGTGTTTTGCGGAGCTTTTACGGGGATATGTCCCGTTCCCCGTCCAGCTATGCCGCAGCTACAAAAATTTCTGCAGATGTGTCTTCAATTCCCAATAGGTGTAACTCAAACCGACCGACTGATCACCTCAATCACTTGCCGCCCATTCTTGCGATACACCTCAAAATCGCTGTCCAGCGTCAGCACCGGGCTCTGCGGGTAAATCTCTGCCAAACGCACCAGGCAGGCATCGGCCAATGACATGGGCACATCGGTGTAGCGTTGTACCATTTTCAGAATTGCACTGTGGTGATCTGCCAAGGCCATGCCGATGCTCAAAAAACCTTCGCCCAGCATCTCAATCAACGCAGCGCGTGCACCCGGCACTGCGCGCGTGAGGTAAGTGGCCTCAGCCAAGACGGATTCGCAGGTGATCATGGGTGGCTGTATGTCGTGCAGTTGCTGCACTACCCACGCATGGTGCGCGTCTGCGCGGTTGAGCAGCGCTACCAAAGGGCCGGTGTCTACGATAACGCGGCTTTTCATTCGCCAAAGCCTTTGAGGTGCTTGGCGTTGGTGGACAGATCAGCCGAGCCTTGCATCATGCCGATCCAGCGGCTGGCGCGGTCTGCGCACGAGGCGGTGCAGGGCTGCGCATCGCTGTGCAAATAGGCCGCCAAAGCAGAGCGAATGATCTCACTCTGGGTAGACGCGCTGGCCTTGGCACGTTGCGCCAGGTCATGGAACAAAGGGTCGGGTAGTTTGATGGAAATGGCTTTCATGCGGTTATTGTAATACCAAGTTGGCATTTTGGAAATACTTGATGATTGCGACTATCTTTGCAGCCTACACAACGCTATGTACGCGGGGCTTAAAAACGATTGCGTAGGTGAAGGAATGGGAGCGTATCACCGGAAAAGCGTAGCAAAGGCGCGGTCATTTCGCTGGTAAAGCTACTACGGTGATCGCGTGTTTTGCGGAGCTTTTTCGGTGATATGTCCCGTTCCCCGTCAAGCTACGCCACCGTTACAAAAAGCTCAGGCTAGATGCCTTCAAAGAGCCCTTCGACACGCTCAGGCCGAAAGGATGCGGCAAGCGCCTAAACGCTATGCTTCAACCGCAACTCCCGCTTGAGCAATTTCCCACTAGGATTCTTTGGCAAGCTATCGGTAAACACCACCCGCTTCGGTGCCTTGAAACTAGCCATGTGCGTAGAGCAATGCGCCATCACCGCCTCTGCTGTCAATTCCTGACCAGTCTTCAGCACGATGACTGCCGTGACAGCCTCCACCCAATGCGGATCAGGCAGCCCAATGACCGCGACTTCGCTTACCTCAGGCAGCCGATAAATCATCTCCTCCACCTCCCGGCTGGCCACGTTTTCGCCGCCGGTTTTGATCATGTCTTTTTTGCGGTCTACCACCGTGATGTAGCCCTCATCGTCGATGGTGGCCAGGTCGCCGCTGTGGAACCAGTCGCCTTCAAAGGAGGCGCGGGTTTTTTCGGGGTCGTTGAAGTAGCCCAGCATCAGGTGCGGCGAGCGGTGGACGATTTCGCCTACCTCGCCCACGGGCACGTCGCGCATCTGGTCGTCTACCAC
>JAYVGI010000294.1:0-8911 GCA_043772355.1 Polaromonas sp. | reverse complement strand
CGGTGCACAGCGGCTGCATGCGGAACAAAACTCTAATTTTCAGTCTCCCCCTGTGTACCCCACTGTCCCGCTTAGACGGAGTGCTACGGTAAAGAGAGTGAGCAGCTTGCCAGAGCGCAATCGACCGCAGCGCGCGACGCAGACCTACAGCGCACTCATCAGCCTCAGATACGGCAAGTCAAATAAGCACAGCAATCCGCCGTAATGCGCCGCTGCGCAATAATTGCCTTCCACTTGTCGTAGTCAGCCTTGGCAATCTGGGTAAAACGGGCCGCGCTGCCGCCTGTAGGCACAGCACCCAAACGGGCAAAACGCTCCTTCACATCCGCGTCAGTCAACGCAGCGTTCAAAGCCGTGTTGACGCGCTGCACTACCTCGGCGCTCAAACCCTTGGGGCCATACAAACCAAACCATGTGGTGGACTCAAAACCGGGCAACACCTCGGCTACCGCAGGCAGATCGGGTGCCAACTGCGTGCGGGCGGCACTGGTGACCCCCAAAGCCTTGAGCTTGCCGTCTTTGACATGCGGCAGGCCAGTGACCAGGGAGTCGAACATGACATCGACCCTGCCACTGATCAGATCAGGTATTGCCAATGCCGTGCCACGGTACGGGATGTGCACCATGAAGGTGCCCGACATGGCCTTGAACAGCTCGGTGGTGAGGTGCACGATGGTGCCGTTGCCGCTGGAGGCGTAGTTGAGCTTGCCGGGATTCCTCTTGGCAAAGTCGATGAACTCCTTGATGGTGTTGACAGGTGAGCTGTTGGGTACCAGCACCATATTGGGCGAGGTGGCCACATAGCCCAAAGGCGTAAAGTCTGCAAACGCATCGCAGGGAATTTTGGGGTTGATGGCCGGGCCGATGCGGTGGGTGCTGGAGGTTGCCAACAGCAGGGTGTAGCCGTCGGGCGCGGACTTGGCGGCTGCGTCAGAGCCGATGGTGCCGCCGGCACCGGGGCGGTTGTCTACCACCACGGTTTGGCCGATTTTTTCGCCCAGCTTTTGCGACAAGGCCCGCGCCAGGATGTCGGTGGCCCGCCTGCGGGGAAGGGCACGATGAGTTTGATGGGTTTGGCGGGATAGCAGCCAAAGATAAGGCGGTCACCGATAAGGCGGCCAAAGATGGGGTGAAGTGTCTGCGTTGCATGCCTAGCATTAGATCCAAAAAAAAACGGCAACCGAAGCTGCCGTTTTTACCTAGTGCGTGCTGGGCACGCGGCTGCGAAGGATTACTCTTCGACGAAGGCCTCTTCGCGCTTGTTCTTCACTGCGGGCAACAACACAATCACCAAGAGCAGTGCGGCAGCAGCCAGCAGGCTGGCAGACAGACCGCGCGTGAGAAACACGCTCCAGTCACCGCGTGACAATAGCAAGGCACGGCGCAGGTTCTCTTCCATCATTGGGCCTAAGATGAAGCCTAGCAACAAGGGTGCCGGTTCGCAGCCCAACTTGGCAAACAGGTAGCCGACAAAGCCAAATATAGCCACCAGCCAAATATCAAAAGTATTGTTATTGGTGGAGTAAACGCCAATGGCGCAGAACAACACAATGGCCGGGAACATGAACTTGTAGGGCACGGTCAGCAACTTGATCCACATGCCAATCAAAGGCAGGTTCAAGATGATCAGCATGAGGTTACCGATCCACATGGAGGCGATCAAACCCCAGAACAGTTCTGGGTTGCTGGTCATCACCTGGGGGCCAGGCTGAATGTTGTGGATGGTCATCGCGCCCACCATCAAAGCCATCACTGCGTTGGGGGGAATGCCCAAGGTCAGCAACGGAATGAAGGAGGTTTGTGCACCAGCGTTGTTAGCCGACTCGGGGCCTGCCACACCTCGGATGTTGCCTTTACCAAAGGCGATTTCACCCGGCTTCAAAGGAATCTTCTTCTCCAGCGTGTAAGCCGCAAACGCTGCCAACAACGCGCCGCCACCGGGCAGTACGCCCAGCAAAGAGCCCAGCGCGGTACCGCGCAGCACTGCAGGGGCCATGGCAATAAAGTCAGCCTTGGTGGGGAACAGGCCTTGCACTTTGGCGGTGAACACTTCACGGTCGTCTTCTGGCTGCGCCAGGTTGGTAATGATCTCGCCATAACCAAACACGCCCATGGCGATCACCACGAAGCCAATGCCGTCCGTAAGTTCTGGGATGTCAAAGCTAAAGCGGGCCACACCCGAGTTCACGTCGGTGCCGACCAAACCGAGCAGCAAGCCCAGCAAGATCATGGAGATAGCCTTGAGCAAGGAGCCCGATGCCAACACCACGGCGCCTACCAAGCCCAAGATCATCAGCGAGAAGTATTCGGCCGGGCCGAATTTGAAGGCCAGTTCGGTCAAAGGTGGAGCAAATGCAGCCAAGATCAACGTGCCTACACAACCGGCAAAGAACGAGCCCAAGCCTGCGGCCGCCAGCGCCGGGCCCGCTCGCCCCTGCCTGGCCATTTGGTAGCCGTCAATACAGGTGACCACCGAGGACGATTCGCCGGGCAAGTTCACCAAAATGGCGGTGGTAGAGCCGCCGTACTGTGCCCCGTAGTAAATGCCAGCCAACATGATGAGTGCGGCAATGGGAGGCAGCGCATAGGTGGCTGGCAGCAACATGGCGATGGTTGCCACGGGGCCAATGCCGGGTAGCACACCAATCAAGGTGCCCAAAATACAGCCGATGAAGGCGTACAACAGGTTTTGCGCGGTAAAGGCTACGCCGAAACCGATCGATAAATTATTAAGTAAATCCATATTATTTTTCTCCGCTTAACCTAGGAAGGTGGGCCACACCGGGATCTGCAGTTTAAGCAGCATGATGAAAGCCAAGTAGCTGCCAACGGCCAAGATGGTGGCCAAAATCAGCACTTCTTTCATCTTGACCTTGCCATCGGCAAAGCTGGCAATGATGGTCAGTGCATAAATAGCAATGATCATGCCCATCGCAGGCACTTTGATGCTGGGTAAACCACCCAGCAGTACGCCAAAGGCCAAGTTGGCACCGAGCACGTAGCCCAGCGGCTTCCAAGCCCATTTACCGATTTTCTCGCCATCAGGCGTGGCTACTGTCAAAGCTTTGAACACAATCACGCTGCCCAAAACAGCCATGATGACACCCAGCAAACGCGGAAAGTAGCCAGGGCCCATACGGGCACCGTCGCCCATGCCGTAACTGTAAGCGCCGATGGCAAAAGCCAAGCCCACAACTAAAAACATAAGACCCGAGAAGAAGTCTTTTTGACTTTTGATATTCACACATTGCTCCTGTTTGTAATGCTGGTGGACGATTGTTGCGTGGGATGCCCACACATAGTCTGTGGATACCACCTATGGTGAAGTTACATGGGCGTTGGCAAATGGTGAGCCGATCTCACCCGGCAAACCGGACTGACTCAGCTCATCGGCGGCGTAGCGGTCAACACCTCTTGCAGCGTGGTCAAACCCTCGGCCACCCGCAGCGCGCCCGCCAGGCGCAGGGGGCGCATGCCATCGGTCACGGCTTGGCGGCGCAGTGCGTCGATGCTGGGCTCTTGGTTGATTTGCAACTTAAACGCTTCGCTGGCGCTGAGCAGCTCGTAGATGCCCATGCGGCCCATAAAGCCAGTCATGCGGCAATCCACACAACCCACCGCTTTGTAGGGCTGGTAGCCGGCATTGATCTTCCACGGCTTGATGACTTCATTGAGCGCCTCGCGGGAGGCATCTGGGTCGGGCACCTTGCATTGCTTGCACAGGGTACGTACCAGGCGCTGGGCCAGCACGCCCAGCATGGTGGCGTTGATCAAATAGGCTGGTACACCCAGCTCCATCAGGCGGGTAATGGCACTAGGCGCATCGTTGGTGTGCAGGGTGCTGAACACCAAGTGGCCTGTGAGGGCGGCTTGCACGGCCATATCAGCCGTGGCCGCATCGCGGATCTCGCCCACCATGATCACATCCGGGTCTTGCCGCATCAGGGCGCGCAGGCCTTCTGCAAAGCCAAAGTCGAGCTGGTTTTGCGCCTGGGTCTGGTTAAACGCAGGCTCGATCATCTCGATCGGGTCTTCAATGGTGCTGACGTTGACCTCTTCGGTGGCCACCCGCTTGAGGGTGGAGTACAGCGTGGTGGTTTTACCCGAACCCGTGGGGCCCGTCACTAAGACAATGCCGTTGGGCCGCTTGACCAGCTCTTCCCAGCGGGTCGCATCGTGCTGGCTAAAGCCCAGGCCGTCCAGGTCTTTCACGGCGGTGTCGGGGTCAAAAATACGCATCACCATTTTTTCGCCAAACACGGTGGGCAGGGTCGAGAGGCGCATCTCAATCTCATCGCCACGCGGATTGCGGGTTTTGATGCGGCCGTCTTGCGGGCGGCGCTTCTCGACTACGTCCATGCGGCCTAGCAGCTTGATGCGCGCGGTCATGGCGTTGAGCACGCCGGGCGGTAGCTGGTACACCGGGTGCAATATGCCGTCAATACGAAATCGGATCACGCCCTGCTCGCGGCGCGGCTCCAGGTGGATGTCGCTGGCGCGCTGGTCAAAGGCGTATTGCCACAGCCAGTCCACCACCTGCACGACGCCTTGGTCATTGGCATCCAGGGCTTTGGCAGACTTGCCCAGCTCCACCAGTTGCTCAAAGCTGGCTGCGCTGGCCCCGCCGCCGGACTTGACGGCGGCCCGCACCGACTTGGCCAGTGCAAAAAATTCTACCGTATACCGATGGATATCCTGCGGGTTGGCCACCACCATGCGCACGCTGCGGCGGGCCTGGCGCTCTACCTCGCCGATCCAGTCGTTGATAAAAGGTTGCGCGGTGGCTACCACCACCTCATTTGGACTGACCTGCACTGGCAGCACGCCGTGGCGCTCGGCATAAAAGGCGCTCATGGTGTCGGCTACTTTGCCCACATCCACTTTGAGCGGATCGATGCGCAAGTACTCCAGAGCGGCTTTGTGGGCCAGGTACTGGGTGAGGGTTTCAATATCCAGTGGTTTGCCGTCCGAGGCCCGCGTCATGGCTACGCTGGCCAGGCGCACCAAGGGGTGCTGCGCGCTCTCGGCCTGCGAGCAGCGGGCGATGGTGCGGCGGGCTTCGTCTTGGCTGATAACGCCGTCAGCATTCAACCAATCGACCATGCGGCGCCAGTCCACCGGGCCGACAAAAGGGAGGGGATGGGGGTGGGATTTGGCTTTGGCAGATCCATGGCCGGGGGCGGTTGGGGCAGTTGTTTTCACGGCGTTTTGAATAGAAGCGTTCATGGCACGGGTTTAAAAATGCGCAGCCATTTGTGCGCTGGCAAGCCAAAGCGAGTGTGGATGATATCGGCGTTTTCAGCAAGCTGGGCGCGCAGCTCAGTGCGCGCTCTGCGGTGCGCCAGCACGATGGCATTGCCCTCGATCGTGGGTTTGAAGGCCCACACATTGTCTTTGCCAAAAGCTTTGCAAATTTTCTCCACACTTTTGTCGTAGCTGGCCATGCGGCCAAACAGGTTGACCGTCATCACGCCCTGCTCGGTCAGCGCCAGGCGGCAGTGTTTGTAGAAGGCAATGCTGTCCAGCACGGGGGCGGCGGCATCGTGGTCGTATAGATCAACCTGCAATGCGTCTACGGTGTTGATGCGCTCTACTTTGGCAATCTCAGCGCCTGCATCGGCCAACACCACGTTCAGGCGCGTGTCGTTCTCGGGCAGCTTGAACCAGGCTTTGCAGGCCGACACCACATCGGGGTTGATCTCGACGGCAGTGACGCGGCAGCGCACATGTTTGTAGCAAAACTTGGTGAGTGCGGCTGAGCCCAAGCCTAGCTGCATGCTGTGCAGCTTGGTCACGTTAGCCAAGTCAGCCCACAGCAGCCAGGCCATCATGCGCTGCACGTAGTCCAGCTCAATGGCAAAGGGTTTTTTAATCTCCATGCTGCCCTGGATCCACTCGGTGCCCAGGTGCAGGTAGCGCACGCCGTCCATCTCAGAGGTGCTTACTTCGGGTAGGTCGTTGGTCATTTCAAATGTGTTTGTAGTACGCTCTTCCACACATCGAGCTTGCGCTCAAAGCTCCAACTGGCGTGGGCCGGGCTGCTGGAGGGCAGCTTGTAGACGGGCAGCCCCAGCTGCAGGGTGTGTTTGGCATGTTTGTAGCTCTCCCCACCATTATGGGCGATGGCTTGCAGCTGGGGGCAGCGCGTGCGCAGGGATGCCAAGTCGTTGGGCTGCGCATGCTGGATGGCGCTGTCCAGGCTGCCGCTGCGCTCGCAGGCGGCGTACACATCCCACAAACCTAGGCCTAACTTGAGCAGTAATGCACTACGTATTTCATAGCTGCTTTCGCTATATTCTAGGGGGCCAGGAACCGATAAGGCATGAAAAACAAGGCTCCAGAGCTGGTTTTGAGGGTGGGCGTAGTATTGTTGTAGCTCCAACGACCGCACACTGGGAAAGCTGCCCAAAATCAGCACCCGGGTGTGCGGGCTAAGCAGGGGCGGCAGGCCTTGCAGCATCAGAGCAGGCCCGCCAGCTTCGGAAAAACGCGGCAGGCGTTGTGCATGGTGGCTTGGGCCAGCGCATCGGGTTCTATCCCGCGCAGGTCTGCCAGAACTGCGCCAATGCGGGGTAGCTCGGCCGGGCTGTTGATGCCTTGCGCTACGCCCGCTGCGCGTTGCTCGGCCGTCACGTACAGCCAGTGTGGCGGGATGTCGGGTGCATCGGTCTCCAGCACCAGTGCTTCGAGTGGCAAGGACGTTGCCAAATGGCGCAACCGGGCGGCCCGCTCATAGGTCATCGCGCCGCCAAAGCCCAGTGCAAAGCCTCTGTCCACAAACTGCTGGGCCTGCTGGTCTGAGCCGTTAAAGGCGTGCGCAATCCCGCTCGATACCGCGATCTCGCGCAGGCCTTTGAGCAATTGGTCCGCCGAGCGGCGCACATGCACGATGACGGGCAGGCTGTGTTTGACTGCGAGCTTGAGCTGGGCGCGGTAAAAGTGGGTTTGCTTCTCGCGCATATCGGGTTCACACAGCGCGGGGACGAAAAAGTCCAGGCCTATCTCGCCCACCGCCACCAAGCGTGGATCATCCTTATGTTCTGCCAAAGCGTCGTCCAGGCGCTCTAAATCGTCCATGGCGGCTTGCGGCACGCACATAGGATGAATGCCCAGCGCGTAGCTGTCGCCCAAAGCGTGGGCCAAGCCGCGCACGGCGGCAAAGTTACCCAGCTCTACCGCCGGGTAAATACAATGCACTACATTTTTGCTAGCTGCTTGCGCACGTATTTCGTGGGCTAGCGCTTTGAACTCTGCTGCGTCTAAATGGCAATGGGTATCGATCCACATTGGTAGATGATGCCACTGTTTACTTGGTTTTTTTTCTACTCTTGGCTTAGACCGCACGCTTTCGCTGCTGAGCGGGTGCTATGGGCAGGCGCCCCGGACGGCGGCCCCTTCGGGGGAGCATGTGCAGTATTCAAAATTGGGGCTGGCGTAGGCGCTTTTGATCGAAGTCGTGTACCCAATTTTTGGCTCTGTGTGATGTGTAGTGGGTGGGTAGAGCCGATGCAGTGCTGCGTTTGAGCCTGTAGCACGCGCTGTTGCAAGTGCATTTCCGGCTCCCTCTCCCGCACTGCGGGAGAGGGCTGGGGTGAGGGCGCTAGCCAGCGGGAAAGCAAATGGGGTCCGATCAAAATTCAGGAAGACCCTCAGTTCGGAGCGCGCAACGCCCTGACGAAATTTTGCTCTGACCCCTTTTGCGCACTCTGCGGCACCCAAGACCCCCCTCCCCCGCGCCCAGCGTCACCCGCACAGCTCTTGCAGCGCCCGCCTGCGAGTGGGCCGCGTGCACCTACACATACTCATTAAATAGTAGCACTCCATCTAAGCAGGCCAGTGGGGTACACAGGGAAACACCGATATTTTGTCGCAAGGTACTGTTTGGAGCGATTCGAATTGTCTGGAGGCTTGCGAACCGACCAAACACCGTGAATTTTCTGCGTGAATCGCCGCAATTTTTATAGATTCATCTGCCTGTAGCCCTCTAAAATAAAGCGGCAGAAGCTATGAAAAAAGTAGTAGGTATCGAGCCGGAAAGGCGCTGCAAGCAACCCTCACGGCAGGTTTTCGGCAAACATGCAGCTACCCAAGCTACAGAGCACCTATTTTTAACCTTTACCCATGTACCCCACTGTTCTGCTTAGACGACGTGCTACTATTTAGTGAGTAACGATGTTTCCAAGCGCCCCGCCAACCCAGACCAGCAGATGGAGCTGGATGCGCCGATCATGGTGAAGCAGCCATCCGGCGGATGTCCAGACCACGGCACAACCCACTGCCAATCACATAAACCCACATGAATGTTCATCTGACCCCATTTATGATCTGACCCAATTTGTGCCATCTGACCCAATTTGTGCCACTGCTTTCATGCGTTACCTCCATTTGAGGTAAATTTGACACGCAAGCTTTCGCGTTGTCCAACATTGCGGACTACCGGCACCCGACGTGCGGCGTGACAACCCATTGGGGGTGTACAAACCCCGTAGTTTGACCAACAATTTGGGGAACAAATCCATTCGGAGACCTGCGCTATGCAAACCTTCAGCATCCGTGACCTGCGCGACCGCTCGGGAGAGCTTACGCGCGAGGCCGAGGCTGGGCGCTTGTCGCTGGTGACGCGCCATGGGCAGCCGCTGTTTGTGAGCGTGCCGTTTACTGGGCAGATGCTGGCGCGCATAGCGCGTGCAGCCAACGAGCCCTTGTAAGCAAATTAAACGAAAAAGGCAAAAGGGGGCGGTCTAGCTCCCGCGAAGCGGGCTGGGGCACGGTTAGGGAGCGCATTGCACAGTAGCAGTGCGCGCTGCCAACACGACGGAAAACAGCAGTCCCCAAGAAATCACCCGGCATCGCAAAAAAACCTATTTCGTGCTACCGTAGAGAAAAAATACAACACTTTCAAGGCAAACCA
>JAYVGI010000293.1:0-2285 GCA_043772355.1 Polaromonas sp. | reverse complement strand
CGCTTGTGTGGCTCGCCACACGGCGCTCAGAGCGCCTTGCACTGCATCCCGCAAGCGCACCCAAAAACGGTATATCGACTATTTCCGCCTCCCTTACCGCATGCATACGCCTAAGTGGGCCATGTCGCCTACCAGTGGTGCAGGCGCTGCGGCGCATGGCGGCAGGCTGAACCGTGTGGGGCTGGAGGCGCTTTATTTGGCACTAGAGACCGAAACTGCGATTAAAGAATACCAGCAGGTGTCCACATTACTGCCGCCTGGCACCTTGGTAACGTACCAAGTGTCCGTGGCCAAGGCGGCGGATTTTCGGGCGGGCTTTGATGCGACGCACTGGAGCGCTTTATGGAGTGACTTTTTCTGCGACTGGCGCGCGCTGTGGTTTAACGAGCGCATTGAGCCGCCTAGCTGGGTGATAGCGGATGAGGCCTTTGCTCAGGGAGCGCAAGGTATTTTGTTTCCATCGGCGATTGCGCCGGGTGGTAGCAATTTGGTGCTGTTCCCATCCATGCTCACGGCAACCGATGCGCTACGGGTGTTTGATCCCGCCACAGCTCTACCAAAGAATCAGGATTCTTGGCGCTAGTCAGCAGATAAATGGGGTGAGATCGCCCTTGATTTGGCTCTATGTGATTTGCAGTGGGCAGACGCGGCATCGAAGCAAATGAGGTCAGATGAAGCAAATGGGGTCAGATCAAAATTCAGGAGGACTCTCTGCCCAAAGTGTGCAACGCCCTAACGAAATTTTGCTCTGACCCCCTTTTGCGTAGCCTCCGGCGCGTGATGCCCCACCCTTGTGCGCGTGAATAGTCCCCCGCACAGACCTAGCGGCTTGCGCCAGGGCGTGCTAGCAAGGAGGGGCTTGCAGGCTAAGGTGACATGCGGAGCAGGTGGGCGGGCGGTTCTGTCCGCCTGTAAATACGCGTAATGGTGCAAGAAAAAACCACCAAAACGCCTGTTTTTCGTTAAATAATTCACGAATAAAGCCAAAAATAAGGCCAAGTTTGTTGAGGTACATCAATTCGCATAATTTAAGGACTTTCTAAAGCCTGCAAAGTCCGCACCGAGCCAGAAAACGCTTCCAAAACGCCCGTTTGGAGCCCTTTTTAAGATGCTACCAGGGCTGCAGAACTTTAGAATGATGCGGTAGCAGCTACTGTATATGTAGCGCATGAAAACTGGATCGCAGGCGCTTTGTGGCCCATCCCACAGATAAGCGCCTACCGATCCACCCCGTTGGGGCTGCGCTTGACCTGTCCTGAGCTTGCCCGAGGGTTGACGCCTTCGCGAACCTTCCGACCAACTGAGGGTTAGCGGGGTTGATCGGCATGCATTTGTTTGCGGGATTGGCTATGCATAAAATTTGGGCATAACCAGTAAAGCACCTGGGTCAGTTTTCGGTCGGCGGTAACAATAGGCGATCTACAGGCGTATGCTCGCTTTGAACAATTTGTTGATGTGCTGCATTCTTTTCAAAAGCAAACCAACAAAACCTCTCAGGGCGATAAAGACGTTGCAAAGCACAGATATGGTGCAGTGTTGATTGAAAGGAAGATGAAATGAAGACCGCTGTATTACCCGCAGACCTCAACAGTGGCCACATCACGCGTGCTGGCGGCAATGTGTTTGCCGATCTAGGCATCTCGCCCAAGCAGGCCAAAGCGATGCTGGCAGAGGCAGATGCGCGCATCGCCAAGTCCCACAAGCTCAAGCAAGATGCGGCTATGGCGATTGCCCAATGGATGCAGTCTGAAAAGCTCACCCAAGTGGCAGCTTCTGAAATTTTGGAGGTATCCAGGCCGCGTGTTTCAGATTTGGTTAATGCAAAGCTAGGCCGTTTTTCACTGGATACGCTGGTAGGTTTGCTGCTGCGAACCGGCAAGAGCGTGGAGCTGGTGGTGCATTGAGTTTGCGGGCAAGACCCGCTGCAGACTCCCAGAACATCTTGGATGGCTCTGAAACTCCTGATTTCATTGCTTCTTCCGCATATTTCTAAAATGCTAACTAATGGATCGGCTTGCAAGCGCCTGCGCACAACTGCCTACCCAATTCAGAACGCTACATATACAGTAGCTGCTCCCGCATAATTCTATTGGGCTGTAGTCCTATAGCTATTCTAAAAAGAGCTTCAAACCCGGCATTTTCAGGTTTTTTACCGGCGCGCAGGCCATTTGCACCGATGGGGAGGGCGTTAAATTATGCGAATTTGCTGAATACGCATAATGGCGCAAGAAAAAACCGCCAAAACGCCTAATTTTCGTTAAATAACGCACGAATATGGCCAAAAA
>JAYVGI010000292.1:0-4035 GCA_043772355.1 Polaromonas sp. | reverse complement strand
CCAGTACGCAGCTCAGGCACTTGGTGTGCACAGCGCAGCGGCATCAAGGAGGAGGCCGCAGGCCGGGGGACAGCCGCGGAGCTGTGCACACCAAGTGCCAGAGCGAGCGCAGCACCAAAGCTGGTTCAGTGATTTAAGCGCCAGGAAGACCACACCGAGTCAGGCTGACCAGTGTCGCAAATTTCCGAAACCACCACTAGACCAAATGCTCAGGCCCAAAGCTGTGCGGCAACAGTTGCTCTAAGGTGAGCGTGAGCAATACACCTGTGGCGTTGGCTATCCAGATGGGGGTATCCGGCGCAGCAAACTCTCGCAGCTTTTGGCGGCAACCACCGCAGGGCGTGACGGGGCTGTCTGCTACTCCCACTACTACCACGGCCACTGCTTTGCGGCCACCGGCCAAAATCATCGCGCTGAGCGCACCTGCCTCGGCGCACACGCCTTGCGGGTAGGCGGCGTTTTCTACATTGCAGCCCGCGTGAATATTGCCGTGCTCGTCCAGCACTGCTGCGCCGACTAAGAACTTGGAATAGGGTGCATAAGCTTGCTCTCGCGCGGCACGGGCTGCATCGAGCATGGCGCTTTGGGTGGCTTGTGGGATTTGCATGGAATTTTTCCAATCAAAATTTCTAAATCAAGCGTTAGGCAATAGATTTCAACGATTTATGGCTCTAGCCCCATAAAATATTGCGGGAGCAGCTATTATTTAAATAGTAACGAGATGGTTTAAATTGCAGTTTACCGCGTCTTGATGTAGGGCGAACCGAGCGCCTTAGGCGCGGTGGCCTTGCCAATAAAACCGGCCAGCAAAACGACAGTGAGCAAGTAGGGCAGGGCCTGGATCAGTTGCACCGGCACTTCGCCCAAGCCGGGAAGCTTGGTGCCTTGCAGTCGGATGGAGGCTGCATCTAGAAAGCCGAACAGCAAGCAGGCCCACAGCGCGCCTACGGGGTGCCATTTGCCGAAGATCATGGCGGCCAGGGCCATGAAGCCTCGGCCTGCTGTCATGTGCGGGGCGAAGGCGGCGTTTTGCGCCAGTACCAGGTAGCAGCCTGCCAAGCCGCACAGCGCGCCGTTGCCCACGAGTGCCAAGTAGCGCACGCGAGATACTGATACGCCTGCCGCGTCTACCATGGCGGGGTTCTCGCCTACGGCGCGCAGGCGCAGGCCAAAGCGGGTGCGAAACAGTAGCCACCATACGGCGGCTACCAAGGCTAGGGCTACATAGACCAACACGTTGTGGGCGAGCAGCGGAATGTGCGTGACGGCTTTGAGGCGCACTGCGTCGATCACCGGGGGCGTTTGGCCGCCTTGTGCAAACCACGCGATGCCCAGCACTACCGTGAGGCCCGCAGCAATGATGTTGATGGCCAAGCCGGAGATGACTTGGTTGCCATGGTAGGTGACGCAGGCAAAGCCGTGCAGGCACGACAGGGCAATGGCTACTGCGATGGCTGCCAGCATGGCCAAGGTGGTGGATTGGGTCGTCACACCCACGGCCGCAGCGGCAAATGCGGCGAACAGCATTTTGCCTTCCAGGCCAATGTCGATCACCCCGGCGCGCTCGGCCAGCACGCCTGCCAGTGCGCAGAAAATGAGGGGCGTGGCCAGGCGCAGGGTGGAGGCCAGCAGGTCGAGCAGCAGGGTGCTATCCATGGGCTGCCTCCGCTGTGTTGGCAGTTTGCTTGCGCACCAGCGCGTGGTAAATGCGCGCCACCAATGGTGCCGTCGCATAGGCCATAGCACCCGAGAACAGCACGATAAAACCTTGCAGCATCACCACCATGTCTTTGGTGAAGTTTTGCACCTCGAAGGCCACCTCGGCACCGCCTTGGTAGATCAAACCAAACAGCAGGCTGGACAACACGATGCCCAGTGGGTGGTTGCGCCCCATCAAGGCCACGGCAATGCCGGTAAAACCGGCACCCGCGACAAAATCGGGCAATAGCTTACCGTGCACGCCCGACACCTCGTTCATGGCCACCATGCCCGCCAGCGCGCCCGACACCGCCATGGCAATCAGCACTTGGCGCTGCGGCCTAATGCCAGCGTACACGGCAGCGCCCTGGCTGGCACCGCTGGCGCGCAATTGGTAGCCAATGCGCGTTTTCCACAGTAGCAAGTACACGCCTACTGACGCGGCGATGGCCAGCAGCACGCTCAGGTTCAATGGTGACGAAGGCCACTCTATGCCCAGCCAGCCCAGTGCCTCATGCACACCGGGCATCTTGGCGCTGGCGGCAAACACGGCGCTTTGCACGTTCATCTCGCCAGCGGGTTTCAGTACGTTCACCAGCAAATACACCAGCAAGCTGCTGGCCAAAAAGTTAAACATGATGGTGGTGATCACGATGTGGCTGCCCCGGTAGGCTTGCAGGTAGGCGGGGATCAGCGCCCACAGCATGGCAAACGCGGCAGCGGCCAGCACCATCAGAGGCAGCACTAACCACGCAGGCCATGAGGGCGCTAACCACAGTGCCAACAGCCCCGCGCCCAAGCCGCCCAGCATGGCCTGGCCTTCGCCACCAATGTTGAACAAACCCGCATGGAAAGCCACGGCTACCGCGAGGCCGGTGAAGACAAAGGTGGTGGCGTAGTACAGCGTGTAGCTCAGGCCACGCTGCGTGCCCAGTGCGCCTTTGATTAGTGCATTGAGTACTTCGGTGGGACTTTGCCCTACCAATGCGATGACGACACCTGATGCAATTAAAGCGATGAATAAATTGACCAAAGGCACTACACCCACATCGACCCAGCGCGGCAGGTCTTGTGTGCCCTTGCTCATAGAACGCTCTCGTTGACAGTGGCGCGCATACTGTTTTCCGCGCTTGCTTTTGGCGTTGCAGAGGCGGCATCTGAAGAGCTTTGAGACGAATTTTGCGACACCATCAACAGCCCCAAGTTGTGCTCATTGCATTCTTGCGCCGGCAGCTCGCCGGTGATGCGCCCTTGGTTCATCACCAGCACGCGGTCAGACAGCGCCAGTATTTCTTCCAGTTCGCTGGAGACTAAAAGTATGGCGCAGCCC
This sequence comes from Polaromonas sp., assembly GCA_043772355.1. Classification (GTDB taxonomy): domain Bacteria; phylum Pseudomonadota; class Gammaproteobacteria; order Burkholderiales; family Burkholderiaceae_C; genus JAAFIP01. The sequence continues at coordinate 1,007 of JAYVGI010000292.1, read as the reverse complement.
GCATCGCGCAGGGCGCGCAGTTGGCCGTGGATAAATTCAATCGCGCCAATGTCTACACCGCGTGTAGGCTGGCCTACCAGAAGCACTTGGGGCTGCTGGTTAAACTCGCGCGCCAAAATCAGCTTTTGCTGGTTACCGCCCGAGAACTTGGACGAGCCCAGTTGCGGGTGCGGTGGCCGCACATCAAAGCGCTGCATCAGGGTGCCTGTGTCACTCAGCATGGCGCGGGTTTTCATCCACAGGCCTTGGCTGTAGCTGGCCAGGCGCTCGTAGCCGAGAACGGCAGACTCCCAGGCGGCAAAAGGCATCACCAGGCCGCGCTCGTGCCGGTCTTCCGGCACATGGGCCAGGCCTGCGCGGCGCGCGGCCTGCGGGTCAAGCCACTGCGCGGCTGCGTAGTGCACGCCGCCTACTTGCAGGCTGCCACTCGCCGGGCGGCGCATGCCACTCAAAATCTCCAGCAGCTCGGTTTGCCCGTTGCCTGCTACGCCTGCCACGCCTACTATCTCGCCCGCGCGCACTTGCAACGACACACCGCGCAGGCGCTGCACGCCGTGCGCATCCTGGCAGTGGATGCCCGTGGCCAGCAGGCGCACGGGCGCGTCCGTAGGTGCAGCGTGGCGCGCCGTAGGCGCTTGCAGCTTGCGCCCCACCATGGCCAGGGCCAGTTGCTCCACCGTAGCGCCCGCAGCAGCGCACTCGTGCACCACTTGGCCAGCGCGCATCACGGTCACGAAGTCGCACAGGGCCAGCACTTCAGGCAGTTTGTGGGTAATCAAAATAATCGTTTTGCCTTGCTCGCGCAGGCGGCGCAGCACCACAAACAAGGCATCGGTTTCTTGCGCCGTCAGTACCGCAGTGGGCTCGTCCAAAATCAAAATGCGCGCGCCACGGTGCAGAGCTTTCAGTATCTCTAGCCGCTGCCTGTCGCCTACGCTCAGGTCTTCTACCAAGGTGTCCAGCGGCACCTGCAGGCCGGTCTCGTGCATCAGCGCTTGCAGCTTCTC
>JAYVGI010000291.1:0-34960 GCA_043772355.1 Polaromonas sp. | reverse complement strand
TCCATTTTGGCGACCACAAAGGCGAGAAAGTTTGGCAAGACGTGCCCGGCGAATACCGCGCCAACCTGCGCCGCATCATCGTCACCCAGGGCGACACCGAGCCTGCATCCGTTGAGCAGCAGCGCCACCTGGGCCTGACTGCGCCCAGCATGTACGACCTGCGCAACCTCTACCAGATCAACGTGGAAGAAGGCCGCCACCTGTGGGCCATGGTCTACCTGCTGCACAAACACTTTGGCCGTGATGGCCGCGAAGAAGCCGACGCGTTGCTGGTGCGCCGCAGTGGCGACGAGAACAACCCGCGCATCTTGGGCGCGTTCAACGAAGCCACGCCCGATTGGCTGAGCTACTTCATGTTCACCTACTTTACCGACCGCGATGGCAAGTTCCAACTGGCCGCCTTGGCCGAGAGCGCCTTTGACCCGCTGGCCCGCACCACCAAGTTCATGCTCACCGAAGAGGCGCACCACATGTTTGTGGGCGAGAGCGGCATCTCCCGCGTGATCCAGCGCACCGCGCAGGTGATGAACGAGCTGAAAACTGATGACGTAGGCAAGCTGCGCGCAGCGGGTGTGATTGACCTGCCCACCGTGCAGCGCTACATCAACTTCCACTACAGCGTGACAATTGATTTGTTTGGTGCAGACGAGTCGAGCAACGCCGCCACCTTCTACAACACGGGCCTGAAGGGCCGCTACGAAGAAGGCAAACGCGCGGACGACCATTCGCTCAAAGGCCAGACCTACAAGGTGCTGGAGGCTAAAGGCGGCGAGCTGGTGGACAAAGAAGTGCCGATGCTCAACGCGCTGAACGAGGTGCTGCGCGACGACTACATCAAGGACTCGGTGGCTGGTGTAGAGCGCTGGAACAAGGTGCTGGCCAAGGCGGGTGTGACGACCACACTGCGCGTGCCGCACAAGGCGTTTCACCGCAATATTGGCGCGCTGTCGGGCGTCAAAGTTTCGCCTGAAGGCCGCATTCTGTCGGACGCTGAATGGTTAGCCAATGAAGGCAAGTGGCTGCCTACGCGCGAAGACCGTGCCTATGTGGCCAGCCTGATGGGCCGCGTGGTGGAAGTGGGCAAGTACGCCAACTGGATCGCGCCGCCCGCTATTGGCATCAACCGCCAATTGCCGGACTTTGAGTACATCCGCTTCAATTAAACGATGCACCGCGCGGCTGGTACGCTGAGGAACCGGGCAAGTTTTGTACGGGATCAGGTCGGCGGTGCGCTGGTCTGCATGGCTGTGCCGCAAGGGGACTGGGCAAGTCTTGTACGGGATCAGGCCGACGGTGCGCTGGTCTGCATGGCTGTACCGCAAGGGGATTGGGCAAGTCTTGTACGGGATCAGGCCGACGGTGCGCTCAGCTCCGCGGCTGTCCTCCGTTGCGGCCTATGGCCGCTGCCGCCTCCTTTATGCCGCTGCGCTGAGCGCACCGCCGACCGGATATTGCAGGCGTGGCGGGTCTTCAGCCGATGCGTGCCAGCGTTGCTATACATGGGCCATACGACTGGAGGGGAGCGATTCAAAGTGACGTTGGCCTGTCCCCTCTCCCTCTGGGAGAGGGTTAGGGTGAGGGCTACAAGTTATCCTTTATGGATGAGGCTGGCTGGTGTGCCAACCCTCACCCCAGCCCTCTCCCAAAGGGAGAGGGAGTAAGCCCACGTCACTATGAATCACCTCGCGACTGGCATGCAACCGTTGCACGCACACCAAGTGCCGGGGCGTACCCGTACCACGCTGCCCCTACGCAGGAACGTCCAAACGCACTAGCCGGGCAGTCCGGTGAACATCACAACGCTCTATAAAATACCGCCCATGACTACCACCATCGCCATCAAACAGCACCTCATCGACCCGGTCATTTGTATTCGCTGCAACACCTGCGAGTCGATTTGCCCAGTCAAGGCCATCACACATGACGACATGAATTATGTCGTCGATGCCGATATCTGTAACCTGTGCATGGCCTGCATCTCGCCATGCCCCACGGGGTCGATTGACAACTGGCGCGTGATGCCCAAACTCAAAGCCTATACACCTGCTGAGCAGTTGACGTGGGACGACTTGCCCGAAGAATGGACACCCGAGCAACTACAAGACGCAGGTGTGACGGGTGATGTAGATACCACCAGCGCCGCAACTACAGACGGTACTGCCAGCGCACATGCCAGTGGCGAAGCGGCAGTAACTTCATCTATCTTCGGCTCTACCAACCCTCCCAGTTCCGCAGCCCCAGCGGTCACCAACCTGCATGGGCCTAAAAACCCCATCACCGCCACCGTCACAGGCAATGTGCGGGTGACGGCAGTGGGCAAAGACTACGACACCCACCACATCGTGCTGGATTTTGCGGGCCTGCCTTTCCCCGTGCTGGAAGGTCAATCCATCGGTGTGGTGCCTCCAGGCATTGACACCAACGGCAAGCCACACCACGCGCGCCAATACTCCATCGCCAGCCCGCGCAACGGCGAGCGTGCGGGCTATAACAACCTGTCGCTCACCGTCAAACGCGTGCTGGAAGACCACCAAGGCAAGAGCGTGCGGGGTGTTGCGTCCAACTATGTGTGCGATTTGAAAGTAGGCGACACGGTGCAAGTAATAGGCCCGTTTGGCAACAGCTTTTTAATGCCCAACCACGCACCGTCCAACATCGTGATGATCTGCACCGGCACCGGCAGCGCCCCCATGCGGGCCATGACGGAATGGCGGCGCAGGCAGCGCCAGTTGGGCAAGTTGGAGGGCGGCAAGTTGATGCTGTTCTTTGGTGCCCGCACGCAAGAAGAACTGCCGTATTTTGGCCCACTGCAAAGCCTGCCCAAAGACTTTATCGACATCAACTTCGCTTTCTCCCGCACACCGGGCCAACCCAAACGCTACGTGCAAGACGCGTTGCGTGAGCGCTTTGCTGATATTGGCGCACTGCTCAGTGATGCCAATACCTATTTTTATGTGTGCGGCCTGAAAAGCATGGAAGAGGGCGTATTGCTGGCCTTGCGCGATGTGGCCGAGCAGGCAGGATTGGCGTGGGACACGTTAGGCGCAACGCTGAAGAAAGAAGGTCGTCTGCACTTGGAGACGTACTGATCTGCGCTGTAGCAGTACTCGAAAACAACTTCTCTCTGTTCACCCTGAGCTTGTCGAAGGGTTCGCAAAGGCTTCGACACAATCAACCCGAACGGAGTGGATCGGAATGTATTTATTTGCGCGCAGCCAACAGCAGGCAGCCCATGCCTGCAAACAAACTGCCCGACACCCGGTTGAACACCCGCGCACGCCCAGCGCACCGCAGCCAGGGCGCGATGCGCGCAGCAAACAGGGTGCACAGGCTCAGGATGGTGAATTCAAACACCACAAAGCTGAGCGCGAGGATGGCAAACTGCGGTGCCCAGGGTAGCGCGGCATCGACAAACTGCGGGAAGAACGCGGCAAAAAATAACAAGGCTTTAGGGTTGCTGCCACCCACCAGCAGGCCCTGCCCATACAACTGGCGCTTGGTCACACCCGTCTGCGCCGTTGCGCCAGGCAATCCCAAGTCGCTGGGTGCAGGCAAATCAAAACTACTGACGGGGCTACGGAATGTTTTGATGCCCAGGTAAATCAAATACGCGCCACCCACCAGTTTCAAAATCCAGAAAGCGGTGTCGGATGCCGCCAGCACTGCACCTAGGCCGAGCGACGACAGCAAGATCATGCCCAGCGCAGCGGTAATGCTGCCGCTGGCCGAAGCCATGGCTTTGGGTGCGCCGTGGGCAATGGCATTGGTCATGCTCATCAGCATGGTGGGGCCGGGCGTGAGCACCAGCAGGGCGACGGCGGCGAGGTAGAGCAGGTAAGTCGATAAAATCATGGAGACCATTATGCAGCGCAGGCTTCAGGCGACAGGTGGCAGGCAACAGGGGAATAGGCGTTACGTAGCGGCAGAACGCATAGTTTTTTTCACGATGTTGGCGTAGTTGCCGATGAAGACGCCATTCAGTTCAGCTTCGCTCAGGCCGCGCTTGGCCAGGTTGTCTGCCACCTCACGCAGATCGCCATAGCCTGTCATGATGCGTCCCGGCCAGGTGCCTTCCAGGTCGGTGCCAAAGGCCACATGTGCAGGGCCGATCAGGTCGCACATGCGCATGATTTCGTCGGCGTACGAGGCAATGCTGTTGACGGGGTAGGCGGGGTCGTTGCGCAGGCGCAGGTTCCATAGGCCCACCGCACCGCCGCGTGCGGCAATTTTCTTGGCCGTGGGCAGGGCTAGGGAGCGGGCCATCCAGCCTTGCTCGCTAGGCGCTCCGCCTTTTGGGCTGATCCAGGAGTGTGACCAGACCATGGGTGCGTCAGAGGCATCCAGCGCGGCATCCACCAGCGCTGCGGTGCCGTGGGCTAGGTCTACCACGATGCCCAAGCGCTTGCACTGAGCCACTACCTTGGCACCCAGGTCGGTGAGGCCGCCGTGCTTAGGTTCGGCAGTTTGGTGGTCACCAATGGGGCTTTGAATGTAGTGCACCAGTTGCATGTGGCGCACGCCGATGCTGTGCGCCCAATCAAGGCGTGAGATATCGCCTTCTAAAAAATTAGCCGCCTCCGTGGCCAGCAGCACGCGCGGCTGGCCAGCGAGCGCGGCATCCACATCGGCCACAGTGAGCGCCTTGGTCACGCCCCATTGCGTCAGGCGGGTTTCATACTCCGCCACGCGGGCTTGGAAGTAGGCCCACAGCTCGCCTTCTTTGGGGATGGAGCCTTGCTTAAAACCGGCAGGCGTATTGCTCATCCAGCGTTGGTCATCCACAATGGCCCAAGCCAGCAGGGTGACACCTGACTCGCGCATGTGCTTGTTCAGATCAAAGCCAAACAGCCGTGGCAAAAACATGCCGTAATGCGAATGCATATCGGCCAAATACGGCGACTTCACCGCTTGGCCCCAGGCGGCGGGTGCTTGCAAACCCGCTAGTGCGCCAGTGGCCCACAGGGCTAACTGCCGACGGTTGAAGTTCAAACTCAAGCTCAACCCATCTTGCAGCCAGCGCCGCTGTCGGCCAGTGCTTTGGCAGCAATGCCAATGACTTTGTTTTCTTTGTTCTCGACCCGGCGGGTATAGATGTCTTGCACCGGGTTGTGCGACTTGCTCATGGTCCAGGCACCGCGTGGGCTGTCGATGCGGGCGTTTTCCATAGCGGTGTACAGGGCGGCTTTGTTGTTCAGGTCACCCTTCACAGCATTCGCTCCTTGCACCAGCAGCAGGCCGGTGTCGTAGCCTTGCACGGCGTACACATCGGGTTGGGCTTTGTAGGCTTTGGCATAGGCCAAGCGGAAGGCTTTGTTGCGGGGAGTGTCCAGCGAGTCGCTGTAGTGCATGGTGGTGATAATGCCGTCGGCGGCGGGGCCTGCGGCCTCCAGCACGCCTTCGGTCAAGAAGCCCGAGCCGTACAAGGGTATCTTGTCTTTCAGGCCCGCAGCAGCGTAGTCTTTGATGAACTTGGCTGCGCCGCCACCAGCGAAGAAGCAGGCCACTGCGTCGGGCTTGAGCGCGGCGATCTCGGTAAGCAGGGCTTGGAATTCGACGTTAGGAAAAGGCAGGCCGAGTTCTTTGATGATGGTGCCGCCCGCAGCGGTGTAGCCTTCTTTAAAGCCTTCAAAGGCTTCGTCGCCGGCAGCGTATTTCCAGGTGATCCAAACGGTCTTTTTATGGCCTTTGTCCATCATCACTTTGCCAAGCGCACGGGTGGGCTGGCTGTTGCTGAACGAGGTGCGGAACACGTTAGGCGCGCACAGTGCGCGGGTAGCGGCGTGTACGCCCGCGTTGGGGATCAGGCTGAGCACACCGCTCTCTCGCGCCACTTTTTGGATACCCATTTGTACGCCGCTGTGCACCGTGCCTACTAGCACATCGACTTTGTCGCGCTGCACTAATTTGGTGGCGTTTTCTACGCCTTTGGATGGCTCGGATTCATCGTCCACTTTAAAGAACTCGACCTCACGGCCCCCCAGCTTGCCGCCTTGCTCGGCCAGCGCCATGCGAAAACCGTTTTCAATCGCTACGCCGAGTTGGGCAAACGTACCGGTGTAGGGCAGCATCAGGCCGACGCGGATTTTGTTGCTTTGGGCAGCTGCGAATGTGGGCAATAGCAAGCCAGTGGACGCTGCGCCTGCGAGGGCGGCGCTGCGGGATAGGACTAGGCGGCGGGTGGTCATTTTTTGGGTACTCCGGTGGAAAATGGGGATACTTGGACTTTAACGCACGGATGGCGTTTTTCGGCTTATGTATTACCCGTAGGGGTGGGTTCGCTCTGAGTTGGTGCGTTGGATCACCGAGTCGGGGTCGAGATCGGGGCGGGGGCAGGGTCGCTTGGTCGCTGGCGATTGGGTGTATGCAAATCGCCCTCATACTGGAGTACCAGAAATCGGTCAATTTGCATACGCTCAACCGCCCGCACACATAGTGGTGCGCTACCCGTAGACTCCGGACAATCTGACCGAAGACTACCGGTAGCGCCCGATCTTGGTTGCACACGATTAGGTAGTTGTCTGCCGACCGATTTCTGGTACTCCAGTTGAGAGGGCGGATGACAACTACCTAATCGTGCGTACGTGACTGGCCAGCAAATCCCCGTGGTCAAAAACCATTCGCACTTGAGGGAAGATACCAACAAAAATCAAATCGGCTTAATTAACGAGTTAGCAATCAAGTCGTTGTCAAACACGCAAACCCGCGAGGCAAACTTCAGCACACCATCCACCCGCACCATGCGGTCGATGTAGCGCCCCGCGCTCAAAATCTCAGGCAACTGGTCACGGTGGGTACGGATGACGAGGTAAGCAGTCTCAGCCTCCATCGCATCGCCATCAGACAAAGTCACCAAGGGCGCACTGACGATGTGGCGCTGGTAATACGGGTCATGGTAAATGGTGTTTTGCGCGCCATACACCCGGTCGCGCAACATGGCCTGGCTTTCAAAACTCAGGATGCACAGCGGCAAGCCTGCGTCAAAATTTTCGCGAGACTGGATTTTGTACACGCACTCGGTGGTGAACAAATCGGGCCAGGTGGCAAAGTCGTTGCTGTCCAGAATTTGCGCATAGCGCAGGTGCAGGGCCTGCACTTCGGAGAATAATTTGAAATCCATAGTTATAATTTTAGTAGCAACATAATCAATAAATACCCTGGCTAATACAGGTTTTTATCCTCAAATATCCATCACAGAGCGCCAGTAGGCGTACATGCCGCGAATCAGTGTCTCGGTCACCATGTGGTCGGTGGGCTTTACGTCCAGGCCGTCCAGCTCGCTGATGGTGCGGGCTTGGTTGTTGGCTTGGTAGGCGCGTTGCACAAACTCGATCACCTCGCCATCGTCGGCACTCACAAAGCCTGCGGGGCCGAACAGGTTGGACTGGCGCAGACGGCGCTGGGTCATCTCTGGCGTGTCGTCTTCAAAGCCAAAATGCGTCCAGACAAAATCAAACTCGCCCACGCCTGCGGGCTGGATGTGGCGGGTGGACAGCGAGTTAACCTGCTGCTGGATGATGAGGCTGGGGAACAGGGTCATCATCACCACGGTGGGGGTAATGTCGCCCAGCTTCCACCAAGCCTCGGGCGCCACGTCCAGCAGCCGCGCGTCGCCTAGCTCCATATTGGCTTTGAAGGAGGTCACGCCTTCGGTCACGGCGGCGGTGGCTGCTGCGGCTTCGTTGCGGCGGCTGACCATGCAGGCGTGGCGGCCTTTGTCGTCCAAAATCATTTGGCTGCGTTGGTCCGCACGCCACAGGCCGAAGGTGACAAACCAGGTGTGCAGCAGGCCAGGGTGGTAGGGGTCTTTGATGTTCTCTTGCATCAGCTTCCAGTTGGCGGGGATGCGCTGGCGGTTGATGCCCAAAAGCTTGAGCGGCTTGTGGAACACGCGGTCAAAATAGGGCAGCACATTCGGGCCCAGATAGTCTTCAAATGACTCTACGCTATGGTCAAACGACGCAAACACTACGCCGCCGCGCCGCGCTACCTTGAGCTTGTTTAAACCGTGGTCGCAGAGCTGAAAATCCTGGGCCATGCCGCCTTGCTTGGTCTTGCTGCCGTCTGCCTCCACCCGCTCCACGCCATTCTTGAAGGTCAGGCCCACCAAGTCGCCATTGAGCTTGTACGTCCACTGGTGGTAGGGGCAGACAAAGCTGCGTGCGTTGCCGGTGCGCTCGCGCACAAACTGCACACCGCGGTGTGCGCAGCGGTTTTCTACAACATGGATCGAGTCCGGCTGCCCCGGCCTGCCGCGCTCGCGCACCATCACCACGCTGCGCTCGCCTATCTGCGTGCGCTTGTAGTCGCCCGCTTGGGGTATCTCGCACTCCAGGCCTACGTAGCACCAATGGTTTAGATAGAACAGGTTTTCCAGCTCGCGCTGGTAGACGGCTTCGTCGGTGTACACCCAGCCAGGCGCGCGGCTGGTGGGCGCGTCGCCCCATGTGGGTTCGGTCGATGGCGGGGCGAGATGGATCGGAATGGTGGCGTTCATAGCGAAAGATTGTCGTTGAAATATTTTGCGTTGGCTAGCGGGTGCCTGGCAGGTAGAAATGGCGGAACAGGTTCATGGAAACCGCACGCCAAAAGGGCGTTTGTCTTCCTGGTCAGCGTATGAGTTGTTGGTCGGTCTAAATAATTGAACGATTGAACGGCTATTTCGGGGTCGCAAGTGGTGGCTGCTTCATAATGTGTTGCATTGTTGTACTTCTTGATACTCCCCCTCTTTTCCCTCTCTCAAAAACCAGGAAAAAAATGAGCGACCTCCTTACCACCGCCGCCAGCCAGCGCGAACCATTGCAAGCCTCGTTTAGCGATGCCTCCAACCCCATCGGCCTGGACGGCATTGAGTTCATTGAGTACGCCACCAGCAAGCCGCAAGCGTTGGGCCAGGTGCTGGAGATGATGGGCTTCAAGCCGGTGGCGCGGCATCGCTCGCGCGAGGTGCTGCTGTACCGCCAGGGGGCCATGAATGTCGTGGTCAACGCCCATCCCAGCGAGGTGCAGGGCGCTGCGCAGGGTAGCGATGTGCCTGCCATTTCGGCAATTGCCCTGCGGGTGCGCGATGCGCGAGCGGCCTATGCCTATGCCAAAGAGCGCGGCGCGTGGGAGGTGCCCACGCGGGCCGAGGTGATGGAGCTGAACATCCCGGCCATCCATGGCGCGGGCTCCAGCCGCATTTACTTTGTCGACCGCTACCAGGAGTTCAGTATTTACGATGTGGACTTCACGCCCATTCCTTCGGTGGAGCAAAAACCCGCTGCGGTGGCAGGCATCCACTTCTTCGGTGTGGTGCAGTACATCGGCCCCGAGCGCAGCAACGACTGGACCGAGTTTTACAAAGAGCTGTTTGGCTTTGGCGAGATACCCGATGCGAAACGCTTTGGCATCATGCCCAAGGGCCGATTGCTGCAAAGCCCCGCGCTGGAGGCACACAACGCCTTCATGCTGCAACTGGTGGAGCCCGAGCTGAACGTGCTGGACGCGGACGAAAAGCTGCAACGCATCGGCCTGGGTGTGCCCGATGTGCTGGCCGCAGTGGCCGCGCTGCGCAAGCTGGGCATGGAGTTTGTGGAAACCACGGCGGCGCATACCGAGCAGCGCGGCGCGATCACCAAAACCTATTTGGGTGGTGTGGTGTTCGAGCTGGTGCAAAGCCAAAAAGCCGCTGCGCCCGCAGCAACCACCAAAGCAAAGGCCTGAACCATGGCCAGCAATATCATCAGCGGTTTCGGCATGGACACCATCAGCCTGGCCGGGCCGATCGAGGCCAAGCTCGAAGCCATGCAACACGCAGGCTTTAGCCAGGTCATGCTCAAGGCCAACGACCTCGTAGGTCACCCCAACGGCTTGGATGCTGCGGTCAAAGCCGTCAAAGCCAGCGGCCTGCGCGGCACAGGCTTTCAGGTACTGCGCGACTTTGAGGGGCTGTCTGGTCATCTGCACGAGTACAAGGTAGACATCGCCAAGTCCATGCTGGAGATGGCCGCTGCGTTGGACTGCAAGGTGCTGCTGGCCTGCTCGTCGGTGTCGGCCCATGCCAGCCAAGACCTGGACAAGATCGCCAAAGACCTGCGCAAGCTGGCCATGTTGGCCGTGCCCTTTGGCATCAAGGTCGCCTACGAAGGCCTGAGCTGGGGCCGCACCATCAACGAGTACACGACAGCGTGGGACGTGGTATGCCGCGCCGACGCGCCCAACCTGGGCGTGTGCATCGACTCCTACCATGTGCTGGCTGCCAAAACGCCCTTGGAAGAGCTGGACTTTTTAGACCCCGCCAAAATCTTCCTGGTGCAACTGGCCGACTTCATGTGGAGCGAAACCAAAAGCTTTGAAGAGCGCCGCGACACCGCCCGCACCTTCCGTGTGTTCCCCGGCGAGGGCGTGCATAACGACGACTTGGTAGATCTGGTGCTGCGCTTGGACAAACTGGGCTACAGCGGCGACTACAGCTTTGAAGTGTTCAACGACGACTACCTTAACCTGCCGCTGCCCCTGGTGGCCGAGCGCGCCCGCAAAAGCGCCACCTGGCTGGCCGAAGACGTGCTGCGCCGCTCCACGCCGATGCCCAATGCCATGCGTTTGAAGTCTATAAGCTAATCTGAGTACTATTAATTCAGTAGCTGCTCCCGCAATATTTTAGAGGCTTAGACACCAGAATCTACGCTGGCGCCAGCAACATTCACACGGAACGGATGCCGAACCAGGGACGTAGAAAGCGCATGCGGCGCACTGCCTCACAGCCCGTGTAGCTGAGCGCCAAAGTAATGACTACCAAGACCGGGCCTTCGATGGCGGGAGCCCATTGCCACGGCAACATGACTTGGCTGCCAATAATGATCACCGTTTGGTGAAAAATATAGACCGGAAACACCGCCTCGGTCAGGCGCTGGCGTAGAGGATGGTTCACGTTGATCAACTGTTGAGCAAAACCAAAGGCCGACACCAGCGCGCCCCATTGCATCGTCGCAATGACCAGATGCTCCAGCGGCCGAGAAGGTCGCAGGCCCACCAGCACCGCCCAACCGCCAAGTGCACAGGCCAAAGCAGGCCATCGCCACTTAAGTAAATCCAGCCACATCGTAGGCTGCGCGGTAAACACAGCTCCCGTTAAAAACATGCTGAAATACATCGCGTGGTTAAACCAATCTCCCCACAGCGCATGGGTAGATGGGTAGCGCGCGAAAAGCGCGATGCGCACGACGCAAATCAGCACAATCGGCACCACCACCAAACCCGCACCCGCCAGGAGCCGCTGCGCAAACCGCGCGCTGACCGCTAGCGAGGTGGGCAGCAGCTTGATGGCAACCCAAAGCAATAGCGTATAAAGCCAAAGATAAGGCAAAAACCACAAGTGATTCCAAGTAGGCAAGATAAGGCAGTTGCCGTTCTGGCAAAAATCGTTGTAGCGCCCAAAGTACAGTTTCAGAAAACTCAGGTAGTCACCGCTGTAGCCAAACTTTTGAATCACCTCAAAATACGATTGCGGCGGCACAACCAGCACCATGCCGGCGAGCAAGGGCAGTAACAGAAACTTGGTGCGCTTACGCAAGAGACTGCCCGTAGCACCCGCCATGAGCATCAGGGCAGTGGCGGCTCCAGACACCATAAACAGCAGATCCATACGCCATGGCCCGCTCAGCAGCATCCAAGGCTCCAAGCCCGGCCCTGCAAATGGGCTTTTGACGTGAAAGTCCCAGCGCACATAGTACATACCGACGTGGTACAGAATCAGCATCATCAACGCAACGATGCGCAGCCAGTCCAAAAAATACAGCCTGGATGGATTGCCTGTCGCACCGGTTTCATTCAGTGACTCAATGCGCATTGAATTGCTCTGGGTTGGTACACGAAGAGAGTAAGTGCGGCTGAGTCTAACAGTCCGCTAAACCCGTTGCCAATCCGGACTGCCAGAGCGCTGCAAGACTTGCATGCCGGGGGTCGCTCTCTACGTCTATCGGTGGCAACGGCCAAGATAGGCGGTTGAGGCAAAAAGAAACCCCTTCGAAGCCCGTAAAATAGCGCTCTATGACCCAAGCTAGCCCCATCCCCACTTTCTCCGTTGCGGACATCCGCAAATCGTTCCTCGACTTTTTTGCCTCCAAAGGCCACACAGTCGTCGAGTCCAGTGGCTTGGTGCCCGGCAACGACCCCACGCTCATGTTTACCAACAGCGGCATGGTGCAGTTCAAAGACGTGTTTTTGGGCAGCGACAAGCGCTCTTACGTGCGGGCGGCCAGCGTGCAGGCCTGTTTGCGGGCAGGGGGCAAGCACAACGATCTGGAAAACGTGGGCTACACCGCGCGCCACCACACGTTTTTTGAAATGCTGGGCAACTGGAGCTTTGGCGACTACTTTAAACGCGACTCTTTGAAGTGGGGCTGGGAGCTGCTGACCCCGGTGTACAAACTGCCGGCTGACAAACTGACGGCCACGGTGTACATCGACGACCAAGAGGCCTACGACATTTGGACGAAAGAGATTGGCCTGCCGCCTGAGCGCGTGATCCGCATTGGCGACAACAAGGGTGGCAAGTACAAGTCAGACAATTTCTGGATGATGGCCGACACGGGGCCCTGCGGCCCGTGCAGCGAGATTTTTTATGACCACGGCGATCACATTCCGGGCGGGCCACCCGGTAGCCCCGGTGAAGACGGTGACCGCTTTATCGAGATTTGGAACCATGTGTTCATGCAGTTTGATATGCAGAGCGACGGCTCGCTGAACAAACTGCCCGCGCCGTGTGTGGACACCGGCATGGGCCTGGAGCGCCTGGCCGCCATCTTGCAACATGTGCACAGCAACTACGAGATTGATATTTTTGACGCGCTGATCAAGGCCGCTGGCCGCGAAACGGGCGTGACGGACTTGAACAACAAGAGCCTGCGCGTGATTGCCGACCACATCCGCGCTACCGCGTTCTTGGTGAGCGACGGTGTGAACCCGTCCAACGAAGGGCGTGGCTATGTGCAGCGCCGCATCATCCGCCGCGCCATTCGCCACGGCTACAAGCTGGGCAAAAAGACCCCGTTTTTCCACAAACTCGTGCCCGATCTGGTGCGCATGATGGGCGATGCTTACCCGCGTTTGAAGAACGATGCGGCGCGGGTGATGGATGTTTTAAGAGTAGAAGAAGAGCGCTTTTACGAGACGCTGGCTACCGGTATGGAGATACTGGACACCGCGCTGGGCTATGACGCTGCCACCGGCAAAGCCAAGGTGCAAACCTTACCCGGTGAAGTGGCCTTCAAGCTGCACGACACCTACGGCTTTCCGCTCGACCTGAGCGCCGATGTCTGCCGCGAGCGGGACCTGGCCGTGGACGAAGCAGGTTTTAACGTGGCGATGGAGAAGCAAAAGCAACAGGCCCGCGCCGCAGGCAAGTTCAAAATGGACAAAGCGCTGGACTACAGCGGCGCAAGCAATGCATTTACCGGCTACACCACGCTGGAAGGCCAAGCCAAAGTCGTCGCGTTGTATGCCGACGGCGTAGCAGTGCAACAGCTGGTGCAGGGTCAAAACGGTGTGATGATATTGGACGCCACGCCGTTCTACGCTGAGAGCGGTGGCCAGGTGGGCGACGAAGGTGTGATTACCGGAGCCAGCAGCGCGTTTGCGGTGCATGACACGCTGAAGATCAAGGCCGATGTGTATGGCCATCACGGCGCAGTGTTGCAAGGCCCCATCAAGGTAGGTGACAGTGTAGACGCGCAGGTCAACACGCTGGTGCGCGCGCACAGCATGCGCAACCACAGCGCCACGCACCTGATGCACAAGGCCCTGCGCGAAGTGCTGGGCACGCATGTGCAGCAAAAAGGCAGCCTGGTGAACGCCGAGCGCACGCGCTTTGACTTTGCACACAACGCGCCCGTGACCGACGCGCAGATCAAAGCGATTGAGCTGCTGGTGAACGCTGAGATTTTGGCCAACGCTGCGACGAGCGCCAAGGTGATGGACATTGAAGCGGCCAAGCAAAGCGGCGCGATGATGTTGTTTGGCGAAAAGTACGGCGACGAAGTGCGCGTGCTGGAGATTGGCACATCGAAAGAGCTGTGCGGAGGCACCCATGTGCAGCGCACGGGGGATATTGGCCTGTTCAAAATCGTAGCAGAAAGTGGCGTAGCTGCTGGCGTGCGCCGCGTGGAAGCCGTTACCGGTAGCAATGCCGTGCAGTACGTGCAGGAGCTGGAAGCTACCGTCAACACAGCCGCCGCCGCCCTGAAAACCCAGCCGCATGAACTGGCCGCGCGCATTGCGCAGGTGCAAGAACAGGTCAAACTGCTTGAGAAAGAACTCAGCGCAGCCAAAGGCAAACTGGCCTCCAGCCAAGGCGATGCATTGCTGGACAGTGCGGTAGACGTCAAAGGCATCAAGGTGCTGGCCGTCAAGCTGGACGGAGCCGATGCCAAGACCCTGCGTGACACCATGGACAAGCTTAAAGACAAGCTGAAAACAGCGGTCATTGTGCTGGCTGCGGTAGACGGCGACAAAGTGCAAATCGCTGCAGGGGTGACGGCAGACAGCATCAGCAAAGTCAAAGCCGGAGACTTGGCTAACTTTGTCGCTCAGCAAGTGGGCGGTAAAGGCGGTGGCAAACCCGATATGGCGATGGCTGGCGGCACCGATGCCAGCCAGCTCGGCGCTGCGCTGGCCTCTGTGCAGGCGTGGGTGGCCCAGCGCGCGTAATCGTCCAAGACCCACCTACCCACTGCCATGAATTCCGTCAGCCCTTCCTCAAGCATTTTTGAGAAAACTCTGGCCGGGCGCGCTGAGATACTCGACCGGTCGCAGCGTTTGACACCAGCCGAGCGGCAGGTGCTGATTTTGGCCGATGGTCTGCGCGACGTCAAGCAGATGCAGCGTATGTTGGGCACCCCGCTGGGCTCGCTTCTGGACAAGCTGCTCAGCCTGGGTTTGCTGCAAATCGTAGCGGACGGTTTTGATCTGGTCAGCGGTTTTGACCTTCTGCCTGATGAGCCGGGCAGGGTCGGCAGACCTTTGGCAAGTTTCGATGCCGCCAGCGCCCATCTTTTTCGCGCCAAATCGGTGGTCTCTGATGTCGCTAGCCCAAGCCGCACTGCGAACAGCTTGTCAGGTCAGGCTCCAACATCGAGCGGCATTTTTTATGGCAAACAGATTTTGCTGGAAACGCTAGACCTCATGGAGCCGCAACAAGCGGTGCTATTGAATCGCAAAATCGCGCAAATCGATTCTGAAGCGGCGCTGTACTATGTGTTTGAGCAGGTTGTGCAAGCCATCAACAAGCGTGTCAGTGCGCAGACGATCCACGAGATTTCTCGCCGCTTCGACGAAGAAGTCGTCCGCAATTAGGGGCAGGGCATAGCGAACGGCATGCTTTTGCGTATGGCGCTACACTGATTGCCTGCGCATTTACCAGCACGCCATGTCCGTCGTCACTTCCCTCGTCATACCCCTCGCCGTTGGCCTGCTGGCGCTGCACAGCAGCGCGCTGTATGCCCAGCAAGAAACCGTGCTGCCCAGCCTGGACGGCACCGCGCTGAAGGCGTGGTGGTTTAAACCCACCAGTTCGGCCGTTCAAGGCGAGGCATTCCAGCACCCCGTCGTCATCGCCATGCACGGCTGCGGCGGCCTGTATGCCACCAGCGGCGCGCGTAAGGGCTTGCTGAACGCCCGCCACCAAGCCATGGGCGAGATGCTGGCGGGCGAGGGCTATCATGTGGTGTTTCCCGATAGCTTGACGGCGCGGGGTGAGAGCTCTATTTGTGTACAGCCGATAGGCAAGCGCAACATTACCCAGCAGCAGCGGCGGGTCGATGCCTTGGGCGCGCTGGCCTGGGTGCGCCAGCAGCCCTGGGCCGATGGCCAGCGGGTGGCGCTGCTGGGCTGGTCGCATGGCGGCAGTGCAGTGTTGGCGGCAACAGACTCTACCCATGCACAGGTAAAGAACAGCAAGCTGGCACCGTTTAAAACGGCTTTGGCGTTCTACCCTGGCTGCGCAGACGCGCTGCAACGGGGCTACCAGCCCAATACAGCGCTCACGTTTTTTCTAGGGGCTGACGACGACTGGACCCCACCAGCGCCTTGCATAGCGCTAGCCCAGCAGCTGCAAGACAAGCAAACCGAGACCCAGCAGAACGTGGAGCTCAATGTGTACCCCGGCGCGGTGCATGATTTTGACACCCCGTTGCCCGGTGTGCGTGAGCGGCCCGAGATACCCAGCCGCTTATTCCCAGGCAAAGGCGTGATGGCAGGACAACACCCTGCGGCGCGTCAAGCCTCGTGGGACAGGGTTAAGGCCGTGCTGCGCCAAGCGCTGAACCAGGGGTCATAGTGGCGTCAGCTGGTATCACCGCGCCATGGCGCAGCTGCTCTGTGGTGCTGCCCAGGCCGTCCGCGCGCCAGCCTGGCGGCATGCAAAACAAGCCCACCACTTCGCGCACCGAACGCGCCTTGCGCAGGTCGTGGAACAAGCTCAGCCAAGGGGCGGCTTGCAGTTTGAACACATTGCGCGTGTGGATAGGCTCTACCCAGCCGTATTGAATGGCAACCTCTTCGCGCTCGGTGATGTAGGTGCCAAATAGGTGGTCAAAAACAACCAATACGCCGCCGTAGTTACCGTCCAGGTATTCGAGGTTGCTGGCATGGTGCACGCGGTGGGCCGACGGGGTGTTGAAGATTTTTTCAAACCAGCCCAGCTTGGGTATCCAGGTGGTGTGCAGCCAGGCTTGGTAGAACAAATTAATCGCCAAGCAAGCCAGCACCACTTTGACCGGAAAGCCCAGCCACACCAAGGGCATAAAAAACGCCACCACGCCAGTGTAGCCCGCAGTCCAGCTTAGGCGGTAAGCGGCGGCTAAATTCAGGGAATTGGACGAATGGTGGATGCTGTGGCTGAGCCAAAACCAGCGCATGCGGTGGCCCGCGCGGTGGTACCAGTAGTAGCAAAACTCCTGGCCGATAAACAAGGCCGCAAACGCCGCCACGCCGTCCAGCGGCACCGTGGCAATGCGGTGCGCCCACACGCAGTCGGCCATGGTGAGAATGAAGGTGGCGGGCAGTATAAAACGCAGGGCATTGCGCACCACCATGTCGGCTACCGACACGCCCATACTGGCCCAGTCATAGCCGCCCGGTGCGCGCCTGCTCAGTACTACGGCTTCGACGATAGAGGCCAACAGCACGCCGATGGCGATAAATAGCAGGAGTTCAGCGACGTGGGGCATGCCACTATTTTAATCGGTCAGTCCCGCTCAACTCTGCATGGTGTGGCGGCGAAACACCAGATCCCACACGCCGTGGCCCAGCTTAATACCCCGGTTTTCAAACTTGGTAAGCGGGCGGTAGTCTGGTTTAACTGCGTAACCATCAGCACCTGTGGCCGTGTTGACCAGGCTGGGCTCGTCAGTCAAAACCTGCAAAATCTGCTCGGCATAGTGCTGCCAGTCGGTAGCGCAGTGGATGTAGCCGCCGGGTTTAATGCGCGAAGCCAGCAGGCCTGTCAATGGAGACTGGATCAAGCGGCGCTTGTTGTGGCGCTTTTTATGCCACGGGTCGGGAAAGAAAATATGCACCCCGTCCAGGCTGGCGGGTGGCAGCATATGCGTCAGCACCTCTACAGCATCGTGCTGGATGATGCGGATGTTGCGGATGTGCTCGTCCCCAATGCGCTTGAGCAGCGCGCCCACACCGGGGGGGTGCACCTCGCAGCCAATGTACAGGGCGTGGGGCATCAGCTTGGCAATATGCGCCGTGGCCTCGCCCATGCCAAAGCCGATTTCAAAAATCGTCTGGGTGATGCTGGGTGGCGTGGATTGCGTCGATTGGGCATCATTCAGGCCGCTAGCCAGCTGAACTATTGCGCGAGCAGCTTCTAAATTCATAGCGCTTGGCTGGTAGGGCAGGATGTACTGCGGCCCCATATCTTCCAGCGCTTTGGCTTGGCCCACGGTGGTGCGACCGGTGCGCAGCACAAAGCTGCGGATCGGGCGGCCTTTGAGGGGAGGTGAGTCTGTAAGTGGCGAAGCGCTGCCGGTGGGCGCTAATCCAGACGGCAAGCTAGGTGAGGTGCTGGGGGATGGTGTGGATGGCAGGGTCATGGCGTGATTGTAGAAGCCAAGCCTGTGTCCACTCTTGCAGCGCTTGCCGTGCAGTGTGGGTGGAGGGTGCCAGGCCCAAGCATGCGGCGGCAGCGTTTAGAGCGCTCAGAGGCTGGGACAAGTCCAGCGGCGTAGCGCCGTTTTGCTTGGACAGCTTGCGCCCATCGGCTGCCAGCACCAGCGGCGTGTGCAGGTACTGCGGTGTGGGGTAGCCCAGGGCGCGTTGCAGCAAGATTTGCCGGGAGGTGTTGTCGGCCAAATCCTCGCCGCGCACGATGTGGGTAATGCGCTGCGCCGCGTCGTCCACCACCACGGCCAGTTGGTAGGCCCACAGGCCGTCAGCGCGCTTGACGACAAAGTCGCCGACCTCGTCTTCTACATCTTGTTGCTGCGGGCCCAGGCGATGGTCATGCCACATCAGAAAATTGTTCGCTATATTTTTAGTAGCTGCTTGCGCAATATTTTTCGTGGCTATAGCCGTATTTTCCTTAAAAATACGGGTGTTAAAGCGCCATGCGCGCGCTCTCTTGCCGTGCAGGCCAGAGCGGCAGGTGCCGGGATACACCAGCTCGCCGCCGCGTCGTTTGGCTGCAATGTGCGCAGGCAAAACCTCGCTTTGCATGGTCAGTGGAGCATTACTGCGCGCGGCCCTGGCCAGTTCAATATCTTTGCGTGAGCAGGCGCAGGGATAGGCGGCATTACGTTGAATCAGCGCATCCAGAGCCGCTTGGTAATGCGCGCCGCGCTGTGACTGGTACAGCGGCGCTACATCGCTTACCAGGCCGCACACGGCTAACTGCCGTAGAATTTCCTGGTCTGCGCCAGGCACGCAGCGAGGGGTGTCTACATCTTCGATGCGCACCAGCCAAGTGCCGTGGTGAGCACGTGCGTCCAGCCAACTGGCCAATGCAGCTACCAGAGAGCCTGCGTGCAAAGCGCCAGTAGGCGAGGGCGCGAATCTACCGATGTAGCTGGCCCCCACCACGCTTGCCACCCTAGTTTATTTGGCAGCCAGCGCCAGCTCCAGCCCGCTGACAAACGCGTCTTCGACCCGGTGGCCAATGCACCAGTCGCCGCAAATGCCGACGCCGGTTTTGGCGTCCCACAGGTATTTTTTGCCCAGCGGGGTTTCGGTTTTGGCAAAGCGCCAGCGGTGTACTTCGGCGTAGTCGGGCTCTGAGCGGATGCCGGTGATTTCGGCAAAGGCTTTGAGCAGTTTGGCTTTGACGCGGGGGGCATCGTCTTCCAGGTGCTCGCGGCTCCAGTCGGCGCTGGCTTGCACGGTCCAGCGCTCCAGCGCCTCGCGGCTGGGCTTGGACGACTCGCGGGCCAGCCATGCCACACGGTGGTGGGTGCTGCGCGCTGCGTTCCACTGCGGACCCAGCGCTACGGATGGGGCGTTGGGTTTGATAGGCAGGGCACTGGGAAAAGCCAGCATCAAGCTCCAGCACGGGGCCACCACCACTTTGTCCAGGGCCTTCACCCAGGCCGGGTGGTGCTCTGAATTGTGCAGCATCTCGCGGGCTTGAAAGCTGGGCATGGCCAGGATCACTTGGTCGAAACCCTTGAATACCGCGTCTTTGTCTTGTGCGTCCACCGCGTTGAGCTGCCAGCCCTGGGCGCTGCGGGTAATGCGGTGCACGCGGGTGCTCAGTTGTACCCGGCCCGCCTTCTCCAAGGCTGCGGCGCAATGGGCGGCCAGCGCGTTCATGCCCGGTTGGCCTACCCAGTGCGGCTCTGCGGTGGGCAGGGCGGCTGCGGCTATGCGGCCGGTGGCATCGAGCACGCGCACGGCGTTGGCAGCCCATGGGCGCGCCACATTGGGGGACGTGGCCAGCGCCCATGCCATCATGGTGCGAAAGCGCGCGTCGCGCACAGTGAAGTACTGCGCGCCATGGTCAAAGCTGCCAAACTCGGTGTTCTTGGTGGCCATGCGCCCCCCAAATCCCACGTTTTTGTCGAACAGCGTGACGCTGTGACCTGCTTGCATGAGGGTGCGTGCGGCGGTGATACCTGCCAAGCCTGCACCGATGATGGCGATGGTTTTATTTTTGGATGATGTCATGCCCACCACTCTACACGCAATTTGGGCTTTCCCGACGCTAGCACACCGCGATTTGAGCTGTTTTATGCATCTATCGGTTCTTAGCCTTGGAGAAATATGCGGGAGCAGCTACGTAATACATAGCGTAAATTTTTCGCTTGCAGGCTGCTGTGGTGGCTTTTCCGGCTCCAAACTCCGCTGACCGCTTCCAATAATGTGGAGAACTCAAATTTCTTGCATTTCCCCGTGTACCCCACTGCTCTGCTTAGATAGAGTGCTACGTTTTGGAGAGCAATCGCACTGACGCAAGAAGTAAGTGACCAAGTCAAGCAAATGGTGAAGTAGCAAAAGCAAATTTGTCCATCGGCCGACGCGACCAAGCTGGAGCAGCAGCTTCGAATCGGCCCGCTCTTGGCTAAACCCCTCCGGTCGCAACAGCTATTCGCGCAGCGTCCGGAACGGAATTGCTGAATTTCCTATACTTTCAGTAATTATTGAAAATTAAGGAGTGGCATGAATCTGACACCTCTGGCGCAAAGCTTTGTGCTGCATTTTGGAGAGATGGGCAGCCGCTGGGGCATTAACCGTACGGTGGGGCAGATTTACGCGCTGCTGTTTGTCAGCGAGAAGCCGCTGAACGCGGACGAGATTGCTGAGGCGCTGGCGTTTTCGCGCTCCAACGTGAGCATGGGGCTCAAGGAGCTGGACTCTTGGCGGCTGGTGCGTTTGCAACATTTGCCAGGTGACAGGCGTGAGTATTTTTCGGCCCCAGAAGACGTGTGGGCCATCTTTCGCACGCTGGCAGACGAGCGCCGCAAACGCGAGATTGACCCCACCCTGAGCATGCTGCGCGACGCGCTGCTGGTCACCCCCACCAACGCGCCCGACGTGTTCGCCCAAAAACGCATGGGCGATATGCACGAGCTGATTGAGCTGGTGACCGACTGGATGGCGGATGTGCAAAAGCTCGACGAGCACACCCTGCGCCAACTGATGAAGCTGGGCGCAGCGGCGCAAAAGTTTTTGGAGATCAAAGAGAAGCTGGGCTTGGGTGGGCGCAAGGCGGCGAAGCCTCCCGCTGTGGGATCGCCTGCTGAATTTTGACCCTGTCGTTTTGATTTGCGCTATGTTGCGCCAAGGCCTTTCAGTCAACCAGGAGTAGCACCATGACTGACACGTTTGACCCCCTCATCCTGCACCGCATCCAGTTCGCGGCGAATATGAGTTTTCATATTTTGTTCCCCACCATCACCATCGCCTTGGCTTGGGTGTTGCTGTTCTTCAAGCTGCGTTTCACCGCCACCCAAGACAGCAAATGGATGGAGGCTTATGCCTTCTGGGTCAAGGTGTTTGCGCTCACGTTTGCGCTGGGCGTGGTCAGCGGCATTACCATGAGCTTCCAGTTTGGTACCAACTGGCCAGGCTTTATGAAGACGGTGGGCAATATTGCCGGGCCGCTGTTGGCCTATGAGGTGCTCACGGCGTTTTTTCTGGAAGCTACCTTCCTGGGCATCATGCTGTTTGGCATGCAGCGCGTGAGCAACCGGGTGCATACCCTGGCGACATTTTTGGTAGCGTTTGGCACCAGCATGTCGGCGTTTTGGATACTGGCGCTTAACTCCTGGATGCAAACACCGCAGGGCTTTGAGATGCGGCCCGACCCGCAAACCGGCGCGCTGGTGGCCTACGCCACTGACTGGCTGGCGATTATTTTCAACCCCTCCTTCCCCTACAAGTTTGCCCACATGATGACGGCCTGCTTTGTCACCGTGTCCTTTCTGGTGGCAGGCATCAGCGCCTACCGTTGGTTGCGGGGCGATCGGGTGCCCAGCGTGCGAGCCGCCCTGCGCACGGGGGTGGTAATGGCGGCCGTACTGGTGCCGCTGCAAGTGGTGATTGGCGACTTGCACGGCTTGGCCACCTTGCACCACCAGCCCGCCAAGCTCGCCGCGATGGAGGGCATTTGGCAAACGCAAAAGGGTGCCAGCGCGGTGCTGTTTGCATTGCCTGATGAAAAAACCCGCTCCAATAAATACGAAATTGCCATCCCCAAGCTGGCCAGCTTGTACCTGACGCACGACCTCAACGGCGAGGTCAAAGGCCTGGACGAGTTCAAAGGCAAACACCCACCTGTAGCGCCGGTGTTCTGGGGTTTTCGGGTGATGGTGGGCACAGGATTTCTGATGCTGGCAGTGGGTTGGCTTGGCGCCTGGCAGCTTAAAAGGCAAGGCGAACTCAAACCTTGGCTGGCCCGTGTGCTGGTGGGCATGACATTCGCGGGCTGGGTGGCCACCCTGGCGGGCTGGTACGTGACCGAGATTGGCCGCCAGCCCTATTTGGTGTACGGCGTGCTCACCACCGCGCAGGCAGCGGCCGACATACCCACGCCCATGCTGGCCAGCACCTTGACCCTGTATTTGCTGCTCTGTTCGGGCCTGCTGGTGGCCTATGTGACGGTGGTGTTCCACATGGCGCGCAAGGCGGCACACCTCATCAACGCCGTGGGCGTGGATACCAAAGCGCAGGCAGGCGCTGGGCCAAGCGCAGTGCAAACGGCATTGGCTTGATAAAACTAAACCAGGAGCAGTGGCAATGCATGCTTTAACCACCTTTAACGACTGGTTGCCCGTCATCTTCATGGCGGTGATGGGCCTGGCCATGCTGGCCTATGTGGTGCTGGACGGCTATGACCTGGGCGTAGGCATCTTGCTGCGCCGCGCCAGCGCGCAGGACCAAGACGTGATGGTCAGCTCCATCGGCCCGTTTTGGGATGCCAACGAGACCTGGCTGGTGCTGGGCGTGGGCATTTTACTCACCTGCTTTCCGGTGGCGCACGGCATTATTTTGGGGGCCGTGTATTTGCCGGTAGCCTCCATGCTCATCGGCCTGATTTTGCGCGGCGTAGCGTTTGATTTTCGCGCCAAAGCCCAAGCCGACCACCAGCCGCTGTGGAACACCGCTTTCTATGCGGGCTCGCTGTTGGCCGCGCTGTCCCAGGGCTGGATGCTGGGCAGCTACATTCTGGGCTTCAAGGGCGGCTGGGCGGCGCACGCCTTCTCTGCGCTCATAGCGGTGTGTTTGGTAGCCGGTTACGCGCTGTTGGGAGCCTGCTGGCTGGTGATGAAGACCGAGGGCGCACTGCAACTGCAAGCCGTGCGCTGGGCACGCGGCGCGCTGTGGCTGACGGCGCTGGGCATCGCCGCTATATCACTGGCCACGCCCTGGCTGAGCCAAGCGATTTTTGACAAATGGTTCAGCCTGCCCTACATCCTGCTGCTGGTCCCCATCCCCTTGGCTACCGCGCTGCTGTTTTTCATCACCGAGCGCAGCCTGCGCCGCTTGCCCACGCGCCTGGCGCAAAACAACCGCTACGGCGAGTGGGTGCCGTTTGCCTGCACCGTGGGCATCTTTTGTCTGGCCTTCTACGGCCTGGCATACAGCCTGTTTCCCTACCTGGTGGTGGAGCGCATGACAGTCTGGCAAGCCGCCAGTGCGCCCGAATCATTGCGCATTATTTTTGCAGGAGCGGCCGTGGTGCTACCAGTGATTATCGGCTACACCGTGTTCAGCTACCGCGTGTTTCGCGGCAAAACGCGCGCGCTGAGTTATGGGCACCAGTAGGGTGCTCGCTGCGGCGGTGAGCCGAAAAGGCCATGTGATACATGTTTCGATACAAATTAGTAACGATTACGGATGGACTAGAGAGCGGTAGCTAGTGCAGAGTAGCGGATCGATCACTGGGAGCTTTATGACAACGACCTGCGATGTAAGTTTTTCTCGCGCTCTAGGCCCTGTGCTGACAGCACTTTTAACGGCATTGCTGGTGGCATGTGGAAGCAGCTCCAACGACGCCCCTGCACCGCCACCAAGCAATCCCCCGGTTCTCGCGTTGCCCACGTGCACCGCAAGCATCAGTCCTGGCGCGCCGTTAACCGACATTACTACCGTGCAAGGCCACACCAGCACCAGCCCGTTGGTGTCTCAAACCGTTACGGTGCGCGGTGTGGTGGTGGGTGAGTTTCAAAACCAAACTAAAACGCAGCTCAACGGCTTTTTCATGCAACAAGCCGTGCCTGATGCAGACCCGCTTACCTCGGAGGGTATTTTCGTTTTTGCACCCACTGCCACGGTGGCCAAAGTGACTGCAGGCGACTACGTGCAGGTCCAAGGCACCGTGGCTGAGTTTGGCGCTGCGGGTAGCACCATCACGCAGCTTGCTGGCACAGTGACGGTCAGCGTATGCGGCAGCGGCGTGGCCATCAAGCCCGCGCAGATTACGCTGCCTTTGGCCAGCGATGATGCGCTAGAGCGCTACGAAGGCATGCTGGTGGAATTTACGCAAGCGCTGGCCGTGGTGGAGACGTTTCAGGTAGGCCAGTTTGGCCAGATGGTGCTGGCACTGAACGGACGCCAATTTAACCCCACCAACGGCAATGCCAGCGCTACCTCTGTGCAAAACAGGTTCGAGCGCATCGTGCTGGACGATGCGTCCAGCCCGTCCAACCCCAACCCTACACCGTTCTTTAGCGCGCCAGGCAGCGCAGGCACGCGCCGTATAGGCGACACCTTGCCCAAGCTTACCGGCGTGTTGAGCCACGGCTTTGGTGCTTACCGTGTGTTTGCCACGGTGGCACCCGAGTTTGCCCAAGCTAACCCACGCCCCGCTGCGCCCCCCGCGCTGACAGGCGATATCAAGGTGTCCAGCTTCAATGTGCTCAACTACTTCACCACCTTGCAGTCGCAAGACCCCACCGCCCGAGGTGCTAACACGGCGGCAGAATTTACCCGCCAGCAGGCCAAAATTGTGGAGGCCATTGCAGGTTTAAACGCAGATGTGCTCGGCCTGGAAGAGATCGAGAATAACAACGACGTGGCCACGCAAAGTTTGGTGACTGCCCTGAATGCCAAGCTGGGCGCTGGCACCTACGCCGCAGTCAACAGCGGCAAATTTGGCACCGATGTGATCAAAGTCGATATGCTTTACAAACCGGCCAAAGTCAGGCGCATAGGCACCACCGTATTGCCCACCGGTAGCGACCTGGCCAACTACACCACTGCAAGTGGCCGCCCGCCTCTGGCCCAGCGATTTGCATCGATAGCCAACAACGGCAGCTTCTGGTTTGTCGTCAACCACTTTAAAAGCAAGGGCTGCGGCACGCCGTCCACCACCACCGATCCTGACGTGGGCCAAGGCTGCTTTAACCTGGCCCGCACAGCCCAGGCTAACGCGCTCAACAGCTTTGTGGCCAAGCTGCAAGCCGGCGGTGAGGCCGACGTGCTGGTGATGGGCGATATCAACAGCTATTTGCTGGAAGACCCGCCCAAAGCATTGGAGGCCGCAGGCCTTGAAAGTCTGCTTAAACGCTTGCCTGCGAGCGACCGCTACTCCTACGTGTTCAACGGCGAGACTGGCGCGATTGACCATGCCTACGCCAGCAACACGCTTCAATCACAGGTTACGGGTATAGGGGTGTGGCATATCAACGCCGACGAGCCCACCGTGCTGGACTACAACACCGAGTTCAAAACCGACGACCGCTACGCCGCCACACCGTACCGCGCCTCGGACCACGATCCCGTGCTGGTTGCGCTCACCTTGCGCGCGGATGCGGTGGTCAATCAACCCATCTTGTCCGCTAACTTGCCACTGACAGCAGTGGCGGGCACAACTTACGCGGTGACGGTGACCGAAGCCATTCCAGGCGGCAGCGCTAGCCTGTCGGCACTGACCGTCAATTGGGGTGATGGCACGGCTGACACCACCTTAAGCGGCGCAGCTGGCGCAAGCCATACGTTTGCCACGCCGGGCGCGTACACCGTGGTCGTCACGCTGGTCAACTCAGCTGCGCAAACGGTCACGACAACAACGGTCGTTAGCGTGACAGTGGCGCTGCCACCACCACCGCTGCCATTGACGGTGGCCGACTTGTTTTTCAGTGAGTACATTGAAGGCAGCGCTAACAACAAGGCGCTAGAGATTTACAACGGCACTACGCAAACGATCAGTCTGCCAGCCTATGTCGTCAAGCTCTACAGCAACGGCACCACCACCGTGGGCAACAGCTTGACCTTGACGGGCACGTTGGCATCTGGTGCGGTGCTGGTGATCGTCAACAACGGCGCTACGGCAGCTTTTAAAACGGTGCCAGGGTTTGTCACCAGCTCGGTGACTAACTTCAATGGCAACGACGCCGTTACCTTAGAAAAATCGGGCGTGGTGATTGACCGCATCGGTCAACTTGGTACCGATCCTGGCACGGCTTGGATCGGCGGCGCAGCCAGCACGCTGGACCGTACGCTGCGGCGAAAGCCCAGCGTCAAAACCGGAGACAACAACGCAGCCGGTGTCTTTGATCCATCGTTGCAGTGGGATAGTTTTGCTGTTGATACCGCAGATGGTTTGGGGAGCCATACGGTTAATCCATGAGCTGTACAAGCCGCGCAGTTTAAAGATGTATCGGCCTCTAAGCCAATAGAATATCGCGGGAGCAGCTACATAAAAAGTAGCGATCAATTCCCCGCATGCGCATACAGCAAGGCATGGCGCGTGACCGGGCTGTCCAGTTGCTGGAGCCACCACGCCAGCGCTTTACCCGCCGCCGCTTTGCGCACGCCAGCGCGCCATGCGTAACTGACTTTGGACAGCCGGGTAGCACGCTCTGTACGTTTGGGCACCAAATGGCCCGCCTCGATATACGGCTGCGCCAAACACTGCGGTACAAAGCCGCAACCCAGGCCGCGCAACTGTGCCTCCAGCTTGGCCTGCATGTCGGAGACCGTCAGCACCCGTTGGCCAATGAGCAGCCCCAGGCTCACGCCGCGCCCGCTGCGGGTGCTGTCTGCCACCGCGACCGCGCGGTGCTGGGCTATCAGCGCGTCGGTTAACGGCTCGGGCAGGGCGGCCAGGGGGTGGTGCGGGGCTACGGCAAATACAAACGGCACTTCACCCAGCGGCTTGCTGTGGATACTGCCGGCGCTGGCTTGCTCTACCACCACGCCCAGCGCCAGATCGGCTTGGCCGGTTTGCAGCGCCTCCAGCGTGCCAGTGAGGGTTTCGCGTTGCAGCTTGAGCTGGGTGGGCCCGCCCAGTGCAAAGAAGGCCTCGGTCAGCTCCCACACGGTGCGCTGCGCGATCAGGCTGTCTACCGCGATGGTGAGTTGCGGCTCCCAGCCCGTGGCCACGCGTTTGACGCGTTGGGCCACGGCCTCCAGGTCGGCCAGTATGCGGTTGCCTTCGGACACCAGCTCGCGGCCTGCATCGGTGAGCACCGCTTTGCGCGCGCTGCGGTCAAACAGCAGCACGTCCAGGCCATCTTCTATCTGGCGCACCCGGTAGGTCAGCGCGCTGGGCACCAATCCCAGCGCGCGCGCCGCACCGGCCAGCGAGCCTTGCTCGGCTACGGTGCGCAGCATATTCAGGGCATCAGGAGTAAGTAAATTGCTTGTATTCAAAATATTTGAATTAAATCGACAAATTAAGCCAATTGATTTGATGACGATTTGATTCTACATTTATTCCATAGCTCAGCACAAGCTGTATTGTTCAACCACCATGAAAGGCCCTGCACCATGTTGACTCTTCGCAAATCCCAAGACCGTGGCTATGCCGACCACGGTTGGCTTAAAAGCTACCACTCATTCAGCTTTGCGGGCTACCACGACAGCGCCCACATGGGCTTTGGCAATCTGCGCGTCATCAACGAAGACCGCATTGCACCCGGCACCGGTTTTGGCACCCATGGGCACAAAGACATGGAAATTATTTCGTACGTACTGAGCGGCTCCATTGGCCACAAAGACAACGTAGGCAACGCCGCCAGCATCCCGCCCGGCGACGTGCAGCGCATGAGCGCGGGCAAGGGTATTTTGCACAGCGAGTTCAACCACGCGCCGCAAGATGAGACGCATTTTTTCCAGATATGGATTGAGCCCAACGTGTTTGGCATAGCCCCCGGCTACGAGCAAAAGACCTTTGCTACGCCCGAGAAGCGCGGCGCGCTGCGCCTGGTGGCCAGCAACGATGGCGCAGAGGGCAGCGTCACCATCCACGCTGATGCCAACATGTACGCAGGCCTGTTTGACGGCACTGAAGCCGCCACGCTCGCGCTCGACCCCGCGCGCAAAGCCTATGTGCACTTGGTGCGCGGCGAGCTGACAGTCAACGGCCAAACGCTCAAGGGTGGTGATGCCGCCAAGCTGCAAGGCGAGAGCGTTTTGACTTTGCAAGGCGGCAACAACGCCGAAGTCATCGTGTTCGATTTGGCCGCTTAAATCATTTTCTTCACTGTGCGTCGCACCCGTCTCACACGGGTGGGAGGCATTATTTTCCCCCGCCCATTGAAAGGACAACATGTCATGGCAAAAGTAGCAGTCGTTTACCACTCAGGTTATGGTCACACCCAGCGCGTGGCCGAATTCGTCGCCAAAGGCGCGGGCGCAGACATCGTCACCATTGACGCTGAAGGCAACCTCACCGATGCGCATTGGGCCACATTGGACGCAGCCGACGCCATCATCATGGGCTCGCCCACTTACATGGGCATGGCCAGCTGGCAGTTTAAAAAGTTTGCTGATGCCACCAGCAAGAAATGGTTTACCAGCGCCTGGAAAGACAAAGTCGCTGGTGGCTTTACCTGCTCGGCCAGCCCCAGCGGCGACAAGCTCTCCACCATCCAGTACTTCATCACCCTGGCCATGCAGCAAGGCATGGTCTGGGTAGGCCAGCCCGAGCTGAACAACGGCACCATCAACCGCATAGGTTCTAACAGCGGCGTGATGGCCCAAGTCGGCCCGCAAGACCCGGCCAGCGCAATCCCGCAAGGCGACCTGGACACCGCAGAGGCCTATGGCAAGCGCGTCACCGCCATTGCCACCAAGTTGCGCGGATAATTTGGATTTTCCACAAGGCCCCTTATGAGCATCACTGTCAAGCGTAACCACCAAAGCCCCATGGGCCACACCGTGCACATTCGTGCGCACGAGCTGATCACCGATGTGAGTTTGGCTGAAGGCGGCAGTGATGCGGGGCCTTCCCCGCATGACCTGTACGATGCAGCGCTGGCCAGCTGCAAAGCCCTCACCGTGCTGTGGTACGCACAGCGCAAAAACATACCCCTGCACGACATCGAGGTGCACACCCAAAGCGATGGCTCGCAAGAGCGCCAAGGCATTTACCGCCTGACCACCACCCTCAAGCTGGGCGGTGATTTAACCGAAGCGCAAAGGCAAGAGCTGCTGCTGGCCGCTGGCAAATGCCCCGTGCATAAACTGATGGCCAGCGTGACCACTGAAATCACGACCGAGTTGTTGTCAAATTAAGCGCTGGATTCAAGCCAAGGATTTAAACCTTGGACTTAGGCATTGGACTTAGGCATTGGACTTGCTACCATCGGTGCATGCAAGTCTTCACACTATTACCCTGGGCCGATTGGGTCGCGTTAGTTTGGTTTTTCTCCGCATGGGTAGCCTATTCATGGCTTACGCGCTTTTGGGGGACCCGCCGCGAATCTTTGATTGCCACCACCAACCGCTACCGTCACTACTGGATGGTGCAGGCCACCGCGCGTGACCCGCGTGTGCTGGACGGCATCATCACGCAAAACCTGTCAAGCACGCCATCCTTTTTCAGCTCCACCACCATCATTGTGATCGGCGGCTTGTTTGCGCTCTTGGGCAGCACCGACAAGGCTGCCGAGCTGGTGCGCGATATTCCGTTTGCGGTGCGCACCAGTGTGCTGATATTTGACTTGAAGGTGCTGCTGATGATCGGGATTTTTGTGTACTCGTTTTTCCGCTTCAGCTGGAGCATGCGCCAGTACACCTTCGTAGCGCTGGTGATTGGCTCCATGCCGGACCCGAAAGACTTTGAATCCGGCAAGTTTGACCGCACGCAGTTCGCGCAGCGGGCGGGCCGCATGCTGGGCTTGGCGGCAGAAACCTTCAACGATGGCTTGCGGGGCTACTACTTTGCGTTTGCGGTGATTGCCTGGTTTTTCTCACCACTGGCGTTTGCGGCGGCTACTGCTTTGGTAGTGCTGATCCTGTACAGCCGCGAGTACCGCTCTGAAGTGCTCCAGGTATTGAAATAGTTGCGCGATTGTTGTCGCATGGATTGAAAATGCCTACTGTCCTACACCAAGTGGGCATTTTTGTAAAACCCTAAAGTGTGGTTTTTTTAGTAATACCTCCTCAGTTTGTGGGATGGTAAGTGCTTCACAGCGCATCTAAAATAAGACTTTTGTTACCTTTAGAATTAAAAAGTATGCCCCGGGCATGCTCCAGCGAACTCAGTCTGGAGCGCTGCCCATGGGATCTCCACATCTTTGGTGTGGTGCTTAAAACGCTGCGCATGTTGCTGGATAACTTGTTGAAAGGTAGTTACAGGAGGCCTGTTTGCAAGGCCTGGGCTGCGGCATGGCGCAGGCGGTGCCTGGGGGTATGGTCTCTAGCGCTGTGTCTGGCGTTGTCGGTGGTTCTGTCGGCGCAAGCCGCGCCACAGGTCACGTTGGACAAAAAAATCGACGCACTGGACTTGCGCAGCCTGTGGGAGCACAGCTTGGTGGCGGTACCGCAGCAGGCCAACACCACGGCGTTTGACCCGCAAGCGGTATGGCAGTGGCCCAAGGAGCAGTTTGCGGTCAACCCATTGGGTCAGCATATCGTCATGACTGCCACGCAACGCTTTGTGGCGCGCATGGCGCTGGTATCGGCGCATTCGGGTGATAGCTTGTATCTGGTGTTCAAAATGCCGCGTTTGGATGCTGTGCATGTGTCTTACCGCTATGGCGATGAACCGTGGACCAGAGAAGCGGCCGGGGATACTTTGCCGATGGTCAGTTGGCCGTTTTTTGACCGCCAGCCTACCTTCAACATACCGCTGCGCCAGGGCCTGCTCAGTGTGGTGGTGGAAGTGGCGCACCAGGGCGTGGTTGACGCACCGGTATCGCTCGCAAGTGCCAACACTTTTCGCCACGATGGCATTGATGCAGCGATCACTGCGGGTCTGCTGATCGGGGTCAATTTGGTGCTGGCGGCAGTCGGGTTGATGGCCGCGCTTAACTTTCGCCGGTTTGCCTTTCTGGCCATTTCGTTGATGACCTTGTTGATGGCGTCGGTGGTGTTTGCCAACAGCGGCCTGGCTGGCGTTTATCTGCTGACCGACAGCGCGCGGTTCAACGATCAGTCTAAGTTTTTTGCCAATGCCTTGTGGTGCCTGGCCTTTCCCTGGGTGACGGCGGTGGCGCTGTCGCAGCGTTTTTACTCGCGGTTTTGGTGGTATCTGGCCTTGGTGTGGGCGGGGGTGGGTGGCATTGCAGGTGTCTGGCTGATGCAGTATCCGCTGCGGTATTTGACGCTGCAGGTGGTGCCTTTTGTGATGGCGGGTAGTTTAACGATTGCGCTGGCTATGTTGGCCCATGCTTTGCTGCGGGCGCAGACGCTGGCTGCCGCAGCCGCGCCTGGCATTGCGCTGTATGCGCTGTCCTTGGTCATACCCTTGGTGGCATATTTGGGCTTTATGCCCAACGACAGGGCGGTTTTGGTCGCTTCACTGGCTACCTTGTTGGCAGCGCTGGTGTTTTTGCAGGTGATGGTCAGGCAGCATCGGCAAGGGCGCATGGTGATGGCGCGGGCCATGACTTCTGCCGGGCGCGACGTGTTGACTGGTTTGCTCAGCCGCCAGGGTTTTGAGCAGGTGCTGGCTAAAAATGTGAGCCGGATGCAGGCCGAGAAACTTTTTGCGGCGTTTTTCTATGTGACGGTCAGCGATGCCCACACTTTGCAGGAGCGCTTTGGCGACGAAGGCTTTGAAGGCGGCATGGTGCAGATGGCGGCGGCCATCTCCTCCAGCGTGTCGGTGGTAGACACCGTTGGCCGGGTGGGCCCCAATGCGTTTGCAGTGATGGTGTTGATGCCCAGAGACGCGAAGCTGGCCAACAGCGTGGCGCAAAAAATGATCACCCGCACCATGTCTTTGGCCAGCCACGGCGCGCCGATGGCCCAAACGGCCCGTATTGCCATCGCCTGGCTGCCGGTGTTTGGCACACTGCTGCCCGACATCGAGCGGCGCGCCCTGCGCACGCTGCACAAGATGGAAGAAGGAAAACGCATTGCCTGGGTGGGCGGCGCATTTGCGCAGATGGAGGCCTCCCAAATGCCGGGCAGTCACAGCAATCCTGCGAGCAAGCCTGATAGTGGGCCCACAGCGCAGGATGAGTTGCCCAGCCTTCCGGGCATGATCAACCGGCTGGAGCGCGAGATGCTGGGCCCTGACACAGAGCAGCCTTCCCCACCGGCCCAGCGCCTGAAGCGGGCGACCAAAGCCGTGGGTCAGCGAACCGATTTTGCCAATACCAAGGCCGACCCCAGGCAGCTCTTGCCAGTCAAATAGTGGGCTGCAATGAGGTTGGGGGCTCTCAAAACGCAGACCGTTTTTTGGGTGTCTCTCAAGCCCCGAGGTGATGGAAAACCAAAGACACTTTCAGTACTGGTATGGCACAGTGTCAATGCCAGCGCTGCGGCCCGCCACAGCATCCGCCAGCAGCCTGGCGCTGCCGCAGCCCAAAGCCCAGCCGCTGGAGCCGTGCCCAGTGTTAAACCACAGCCCGGGCAGGCCGCTGGCACCAATGATGGGCGGGCGGTTGGCCAGCATGGGGCGCGCGCCTTTCCATTCTTGTACGCCATGGCTCATCAGTGCCGCGCCGGGGAACCAGTCTTGCAGCACTTTGTACAGGGTGCGCATGGCGCTGAGCCGCTTGGTATCGTGCCTGCCACCGATCTCGGCGCTGCCAGCCACCCGCACCCGGTTGCCCAGGCGGCTGATGGCGACTTTGTAGTGCTCGTCCATCAAGGCGGCGCGCGGTGCGTCCAGCGGCTCACGGATGTGGGCGCTGACGGAGTAGCCGTAAATGCTGGCTATCGGCAGTTTTTTGCCCAGTGGCTTGCACAGCTGGGTGCTGGCAGCGCCCGCGCACACCACGATGGCATCGCAGCTTACCGGCGTGGGGGTGGTTCTGGAGTGGGTGTCCGCTACAAATAAAGTAGCTTTTTGCGCAACATCTATGCTGGCTACCGTGGTGTTGAACTGAAAATCTACGCCCTGACTGCGGGCAATGTCTTTGAGCATCAGTGCAAACTGGCGGCAGTTGCCGACCTCGTCTTGCGGCAGGTGCAGCGCGGCGTGCAGCGGCATAGCGGGGTTCAGGCCGCGCTCGATGTCGCGCGCCCGTGCCCCGCTGACCAGGTGAAAGTCGACCCCCAGCTCGGCCAGCAGTTTGAGGCTGGCGCGGGCCTGCGCCAGTTCACGCGCGCTGCGCAGCAGAACCAAGTAGCCAGCGCTGCTTTCATGGGTCAGCTGCAAGTCCTGCGTCAGGCCGCGCAGCCGCTGCTGGCTGTAGTGCGCCAGCCGGTACAGGTGGGCCCGGTTGGCGGCAAACACCGGCGCCTGGCAGGCGCGCCACCAGCGCCACATCCAGCCCAGCTGGCCCGGCGCCATCGGCAGCGCCAGGCGCAGCGGGGCCTGTCGGCTGAGCAGGTGGCGCAGCACCTTGGCCGGCATGCCGGGCGCCGCCCAGGGCGTGATGTAACCCGGCGCCACCACGCCGGCGTTGGCGAAGCTGGTTTCCTCGGCCACGCTGGCGCGGCGTTCGAACACCGTGACCTGGTGGCCGTCGCGCGCCAGCTCGAAGGCGGTCGTGACGCCGACAATGCCGGCGCCGATGACGGCGATCTGCATCGTCAGTGCGCGCTGGTGGCGGTGCGATCTGAGCGGTCGGCGCGGTCGGCGCCCGCAGCGGCGGCCAGCGTGGCCTCGACCGTCAGCGACACGCCGAGCACGGCGTCGTCGGTCATCGCCGGCCCCCAGACCATCAGGCCAACGGGCATCTGGCCGGGCGCCTGGCAAGGCAGCGACAGCGCGCAGCCGTCGAGCAGGTTGACCACTGCCGGGTTGCGCAGCAGCAGGCCGTTGATGGCGAAAAAGCGCGTATCGCTGCCCAGCAGCGGAGCGATGGCTGGCGCCACCATCGGCACGGTGGGCGACAGCACGGCGTCGTAGCCCGCCAGCGAGGCTTCCATGCTGGCGATCCAGCGCGCGCGCTCGCGGTGCAGGTCGATGTAGTCGGCCGCGCTGATGGCTTCGCCGCGGCGGATGCGCTGCGCCACCCGCGGGTCGTAGCAGGCCTCGCGCTGGGCCAGGCGAGCGCGGTGCCAGGCCCAGCTTTCGGCGGCCGTGAAGCCGCCTTCGGCCTGCATGCCGGCCACCTCGCCCAGTTGAGTGAGCGGCAGCTCGTCGATCACCGCGCCGGCCGCGCGCAAGCAGGCCAGCGCGGCTTCGAAAGCGCGGGCTACATCGGCATCCAAGCCGTCCAGCATCACCGCCTGCGGCAGGGCCAGCCGCAGTGAGCGCAGTGGCCGGGCCAGTGGCCGCGGCGTGCGGCCGGCCAGCAGGCCGTGCAGCAGCACGGCGTCACGCACGCTGCGGGTGATGGCGCAGGCGGTGTCCAGGGTGGTCGACAGCGGCACCGCGCCGGTCAGCGGCGTCAAGCGTTGGGTGTTTTTGAAGCCGACCAGCCCCTGCAGCGCGGCCGGGATGCGGATCGAGCCACCTGTGTCCGAGCCCAGCGCCGCCCAGGCCGCGCCGCTGGCCACGGTGACCGCGCCGCCCGAGCTGCTGCCGCCGGGGATGCGGGGTGTCGGGTTCAGCGCGGCGGTGGCCGGGTTGACCGGCGTGCCGAAGTGGGGGTTGATGCCGACGCCCGAGTAAGCGAATTCACTGAGGTTGGTGTGGCCGGTCAGCGCGGCGCCTGCGGCGCGCAGCCGGGCCACGGCGGCGCAGTCGGCA
>JAYVGI010000290.1:0-43755 GCA_043772355.1 Polaromonas sp. | reverse complement strand
TGTGTTCAAAGTCAAGTTATTTTTAAATGATTTCAATGTTTGTGATCCTGTGCATAAGTAGCACTCCAAGGTTGGCCCGAACGCACGATAGCGTTCATGATCGTCAGCAATTTGTGCATACACGCCACCATGGCCACTTTAGGCGCTTTACCTCTGGCAATAAGCTGTTCGTAGAAAGCTTTGATCACGGGGTCGTGCTTCTTGGCGCTCAAAGTGGCCATGTACAGCGCCGCGCGCACCGAGGCTCTGCCGCCCCAGGTGATCCGCTTGCCTTTGAATTTTCCACTATCGCAGTTCAAAGGAGCGATGCCTACCAGCTTGCTGATCGGGCGCTGCGTCAACTGCCCCAGCTCGGGCAATTGCGCCATCAGCATCGCCTTGGTGCCCACAGCGACCCCCTTGAGGCCTTCCAGAAGCTTCAGCGTAGGGGCAAAGTGCTGATCCAAATTACGCGCAATATCTTTGTCGATCCGCCCAATCTCGCTGGCGAGCATCTTGATGACCGCGTTGATGCTTTTGCGCTGCGTCAGGTGCGCACCGGCCAGCCGATTGCCCTCAGCCACCCGCATGACCACCAGTTGGCTGCGCCGCACCACCAGCGCCTGGAGCGCCACCTGCTGCTGGCTGGGCAGCTTGAACAGCATGCGGCTAAACCGCTTATCGCCGTGCAGGGTGCGCGCAAAGTGCGACAGCACTTTGGCATCGAGCGAGTCAGTCTTGGACAGGTAGCCCAGCGATTTGGCGAAATCGTGCGATTGGCGCGGGTTGACCACGATCACGGCAATATCTGCCAAGCACAGGGCCAGAGCGCAGGCCCGCTCCAGGCCGCCAGTGGCCTCCAGCAAGACGACCCCGATGGGCCCGGTGCAGGAAGTAACCAGCTTGAGCAAGCGCGCTATGCCCTCGGGGTGGTTCTCAAAGGTCTGCGTTTTGGAGCTGTCGTCCAAAGCGATTTCCAGCGTATCTTTGGAGACATCAATTCCAATGAAGAGGTTGTCAGTGTTGTCCATCATGTTTCATCCTTGTCAAAGCCAGCCAGCGTGCCTTTAAAGACATCGTTGCCAATGGTGAAGGCCCAGAGTTGTTCATCATTGCCCATCCTTGCAAATACGAGGTCTTTGTTTGCGCACAGGCGTACGCCTGTGCGCAAACAAAGCCTGCCAGCAACTGTTCGGGCTTTTTGATAAACAGTCGGTCATGCACGCCAAATGCTCCTTTACGGGCTTGGTGTCCCACGGAGACGGCGGGCTGTGCATAACTTCCTGAAACTTTCACATAAACTCCCTGATTCGAAGCATACAAGGAGTCGCTGGCCCTAGGCCAGCACGGGGGACGCCGCGGAGCTAAGTGCACCATCGGCCTGATCCCGTACAAAACACAGGCGCATCAATCGCACGCAATCTCAGGCAACCATTTTTAGCAAAAACCGGGTCTATCCCAATAGAATACTGCGGAAACCGCTACAAATTACGTAGCAAATTAGCAAGCTCAACCGCAGACTTGACACCCATCTTGTCGAACACCCGCGCACGGTGTACCTCTACCGTGCGCACGCTGATGTCGAGTTGGTCGGCGATCAGCTTGTTGGGCAGACCATCGGTGACCAGGCGCATCACGTCGCGCTCGCGTTCGGTCAACTCGTCGTGGCGGTGGCGCAGGCTGTTGTGGGCCTTGGTGGCTTGTACGACGGTGGCGCTCTGTGCCAGCGCTTGCTCTATGCGGTCTACCAGCGCGTTGTCTGAAAACGGTTTTTCATAAAAATCAAATGCGCCGCGTTTGACGGCATCGACTGCGGTGGGCACGTCGGCATGGCCGGTGAGGAAAATCACCGGCAGCGCGGCGGCCCAGGGTTTGGTTTGCAGTTGCTCAAACAGGGCCAAGCCGCTCATGCCGGGCATGCGCACGTCGAGCAACAGGCAGCTGGGCTGGCGGGCAACGTAGTGCTGCGCGACGTTGGTCCAAAACGCTTCTGCGCTGTCAAATGACTCGTGCGGAAGACGGCGCGAACGCAATAACCAAGCCAGCGCATCGCGCACGCCGGTATCGTCGTCTACGATATAAACAGTAGCATCTTGGATCGGTTGCATGGTGCGCTAGATTTTGTGGGTCGGTAGGGTGAATTTAAACATAGTACCGCGTGGCTTGCGCGGCTCGTGGGCGAGAAAGCCGCCATGCTGCTCCACCACGGTGCGGCACATGCTCAGCCCCAGGCCCATGCCTTCCTTTTTAGTGGTGAAAAACGGCGTAAACAAACGCTCTGCCGTGGCGGCGTCGATACCCCCGCCGCAGTCGGTCACGGTAAATTCCATCCAGCGACGGCTGCTTTGGGTCTCGTCCAACTGGGCGCTGAGGCGGGAGGTGGCGCGAACTTCTAGCCCTAGTACGCGCTCATCTACGGGCACAGACTCCATAGCTTGCATGGCATTGCGCGCCAGGTTCAGCAGCACTTGCTCCACCATCGTGCGGTCGCACAGTACGGCTGTGAGATCGGGCGCGCACTGCACCTGGACCCGCACGCTCAGCTTGCGGGCTTGCAGGCTGACCAGAGGCATGATGGCATCTAGCAGGGCACTGGGGGCAACCTTCTCGTGGGCTTGGTCGCGGCGGCGCACAAAGTCGTGTACCGACTTGATCACTTTGCCCGCGCGCTCGGCCTGCTCGCCAATACGGCGCATGGCGTGCTCCATATCCTGCGGGCTCAAGGCGACGTGCTCTTGCAGCATATTGAGCGAGCCCGTGGCGTAGCTGGAGATGGCTGCCAGAGGCTGGTTCAGTTCATGGCTGAGCAGGGAGGCCATCTCGCCCACTGTCGCCAGGCGGGCGCTGGCTTGCAAGCGCTCCAGGCTGGCGCGGGACAGCTCTTCCATGCGGCGCTGGTCGGTCATGTCCAAAATGGCGCTCATCCAGCCGGTTTGTGTGCCCAAGGCGTTGATCAGCGGGGCCTCAATAATCAACACCGGAAAGCGCGTGCCATCCTTGCGCGAGAACACCGACTCGTAGCCTTGGCGGGAAGGCAAGTTGCCCGCCAAGCGCACAGCCTGGCGCTGTTCATATTCGTTGGCAAGCTCAGGTGGCCAGTAAGGCATGGGCGATGTAATGCCCACCAGCTCAGCGACGCAGTAGCCCGTCATTTGGCACAAGGCGGGGTTCACGTAGGTAATGCGGCCTTGCAGGTCGCGCGCGCGCATGCCGGTAACCAGAGAGTCTTCCATGGCTTTGCGAAACGCCAAGGCTTCGGCCAGTTCGCGCTCTGCACGCAGGCGTTTGCTGATGTCTTTGCCCAGCAGCACCAGCACACACACCAGCGCTACGGCCATCAATGTCACCAAAGCCGTCAACACGTTAGGGAACAGGTCGGGTGCGCCGCGCCAACTGTCCATGCGCACCACCAGCGTGTTGCCAGGCAAATCAAGCAGTTGCTGTGCGGTAAACACGCGGCTGCCACGCAGTGCCGTGCCGTGGATGGCCAAGCGCGTGCCGTCAGCTTCGGTGAATGACACCTCCTGCCCCCGGGTGACTTGCTTGCCAATCAGCTCGGTCAATATGCTTTGCAGCGCATAGGTGGCTACCAAATAGCCGCTGCTTTGTCCGGCCATGGTCAGTGGCATGCACATCTCAATCAGCTCAAGCCCCAAGCCATCCGGCTGTGGCACAAAGTGGCTGCTGGAGTAGGCCGGACCACTTAAGCGGCGGGCCAAACTGCACGCCAGTTGCACTTCACTTTGCGACGTGCTGCGGGCCAACTGGTTAAACAAGGGCTTTTGGAACGGTGAGTTGGCCTCCGTGCGGATATTGAATTGCGTATCGCGCCACTCGATGCGCACCATCTCGCGGTGTTCGCGCAGTATCGTGCTCGCTTCTTGGGTCCATGTATTGGGCACCGACTGCGCAGCTTGCAGGGCCTGCAAATTTTGCACATTGCGTGTCAGTGCTACGCGAATGTCGCTGGCGGCTTCGGTGGCATCACGCTCCAGGCGCGTCTGCACTTGGCTAGCCTCATAGCGCCCGGCCAGCCACACCAAGAGCACCAGCAAAGCCGCTACCAGAATCACCAGCAGAGCCCATAGCAAGCGCCTGCGCGTGGGCCAAATATGGGCCAGCCAGTGCGGTGCGGCTCCCATACGTGCTGTGCCAGCGAGGGTCATTACAGGGTGGGCACCATCGCGGCTAAGGGTTTGGTGTGGGCGAGCGCGGGCAGTTGCGTGCGCTGCGTCAGCAGATCGGGCATGGACATGTCTGCCAGCACCACGCCCTCACCTTCGGCGTGCTCGGCCAGCACCTGTCCCCAAGCATCTACCACCATTGAATGGCCCCAGGTGCGCCTGCCGTTAGCGTGCACGCCGCCTTGCGCAGGGGCGAGCACGCAGGCCAGGTTTTCGATGGCACGGGCGCGCAGCAGCACCTCCCAGTGGGCTTGCCCGGTGGTGTGGGTAAAAGCACTGGGCACCAGCAGCAGGTCGGCTTGCAGCGCGCGGTACAGCGCAGCAAAGCGCAGGTCGTAGCACACGCTCAAACCCACGCGCCAGCTGTGCCCATCGCGAGATGGAAGGGTAAAGCAGACCGGTGTGTTGCCGGGTTCAAGTACGCGGGACTCGTCGTAACGTTCGGTGCCGTTGTCAAATGCAAACAGATGGATCTTGTCGTAGCGCGCAACTTGCTTGCCTTGGGGGTTGAACACCAGGCAGGTGTTGCGTACCCGGTTTGCCTGGCTGGTGGAAATGGGCATGGTGCCACCCACGAGCCACACGCCATGGCGCTGGGCAGCGTCGGCCAGGAACTGCTGGATGGGGCCTGTACCGGCTTGCTCCTGCACGGCCAGTTTATCGGTATCGCGCTGGCCTAGCAGGCAAAAATACTCAGGCAAGGCCACCAGTTCAGCGCCTTGCGATGCGGCCTCTTGTACCAGCGCGTCGGCGCTGCGCAGGTTGGTATCGACCTGCAGGCAAGAGACCATTTGGACGGCGGCAACTTTCATACTGCTTATTGTGACAACTCTGAGGGTGGCGGGGTCGATTTACGGCTGATTTTGGTGAATTTAGGGTCAGTCCAGGATCCATCCACGCGAAACTCCTGGGTTGCTGCCTCCAGCAATGGGCGGCGCAAAAGCAACTGTGCTAAAAACGTACCCAAGCCAATCGCTGGATTGATTACCGCAGCTATCAACGAGGCAGTTCCGGCATTAATTTCAGGCACTACCACCACGCGCAGGTCTTGCGTCTCTTTAGCAATGTCGGCACGGCCCTCCATCAGTACCGCTGCGTTGATGCTCTTTATTTGCAGGTTGTTTGTAAAAGCAATGCCTTGCTCTACCCTCACGTCACCACGAATAAAGTCAAACGAAAACCCCTCGCTGAACACATCGCGAAAATCCAGCGCGAGCCTGCGCGGCAATGACTGCAGGCTCAAGACCCCCAACAATTTGCCCAGGCCAGGTTCAATTTTGAGAAATTGCCCTTCGGCAATGTCGATATTGAAATTACCGCTCAAGCTAGGGAAGTCCAGGGCCAGCGGTGAGCCCATCCAGGCGACTTGCCCCTCCATTTTGCCTTGGCCTCGGGCAACAGTTTTTTCCATGCCTAAGCGTCTAAGCAGCTCGCCAGAGTTGGCAATATCGAGTTTGAAGTTCATCACGGTGCGCCTGCGCTCGCTGCCGCTGGCACTGCCAGTGGCCGTGCCAATAGCGGCCCAGTTGCCGGTGGCGGTGAGTTGCGCTTCGGGCATGATGACGTTAAGTTTGTTGAGGCGCCATTCGCGCACTGTACCCTCGCGTGCGGCGGCAACGGCCCCTCGGTTGACGGCATCAACTTCTACGCGGCCCAGCTTCTTGCCGCGCAACTCTAGATCTTCCACCACAATATCCAGGGCTGGGATGGCGGTAGGCTGCTCGCTCAGAGTGGCCTCAATTTCATTGGCGGCAGCTTGCGCGATCGTCATCCTGGCCAGTCGCGCGTAGACGCGCCCGGCATTGTTGCCGCTGGGCTGGCGGTATTCCACGTAGCCATTGAGTTCGCGTGCATCCAGGTTGGCGCGCCAAGTCAAGCCTTCGCGCGAGCCGCCCACCACCACATTGTGCACCGTGCGTCCCTCCAGCGTGAGTTCGCGGGCGCGCACGGCAATGACACTGGGCATGTAGGCGCTGGCAGCTGTGCTGCTGGTGTTGCCTCCCGCAGCCGCCTGGCTTGCAGAGCCCGGGCTGGTGCTGGCTGTGTTGCCCAGAGCTTTGAGCCAGGCGTCCAGATTGACCTGTGCAAAATTGATGTTGGCAACAACGGTGTCTTCGGCATAAGGGGTTGTTTCGCCTTGACTGAGGCCTACGCCTATGCCGCCGCGCAGTACGCGGGGCTCTGCGCCGGAGATGTCGCGCACATAGACGATAGAGGCAATATTGCCGATGTCCACCAGCAATTGGTCTTGCAGTTTTTGCCCGGCCGCCAATGACTCGCGCACCAAGCTGTTCTCATAACGCAGCGCCAAGGCTGTCTCCGCTGGCTTGGCCAGTGGTGGCGGAAAATTCAGCGCCATGCCCTGTAGATTGCTGGAGATGGTCAGTTCCGGCAGGCCTTTGCGAAAGCTCAGCACGGCGGCATAAGCCGCACTGCCGGTCGCACTTTGCCCTAAGCGTGAGACAAAGCCCCACTCTTTGGCTTGGCGCAAGGCCTCGGCGGTTGCAGTGCCCTGGGCTTTAAACACCAGTCCCGCATCATCTGGCCCCGCATTACTTTGCGTGCCACCTTCCAGGCGCATATCA
This sequence comes from Polaromonas sp., assembly GCA_043772355.1. GTDB lineage: Bacteria > Pseudomonadota > Gammaproteobacteria > Burkholderiales > Burkholderiaceae_C > JAAFIP01. The sequence continues at coordinate 37,007 of JAYVGI010000290.1, read as the reverse complement.
CCGCCCAGCAAGCTGGCTTGGGCACCTTGGATGGCAAACCCTGATTCATTAAAGGTCACCAAGCCCTTGGAGCGCGCCAGCAGGGGACTCTCAGGCGTGATTTGCACGTCATTGCCCGCCAAGGTAATGCTGCCCAATACCTTGGAGCGCTCCAGATTAAACAAAGGCAAATGGAGGTTCAGCTGGATATCGGCGTTGCCCGTGGCGGTAGTTTTAACCAAGCTTTGGCTGGTGATGCCCAAGAGGGGCGAGCCATTGACCAAGGCCAGCATGTCGCTGCCCGCGCCGCGTGCGTCGGCGTTCACGATGACGGTAGGCGTGACGGAAAGATCCGGGATGCGCACATCGGCGCGGAGAATTTGCAAGCTATTGTTATCACCCAGCCGACCCGACGCGGCATTGACTGCCAAAGAAGTGCGATCAAACACCAGCTCGCCATTCATGTGCGTGAGCGCTGGCCACGGTAAGCTGCCTGCGGGCTGGATAGATTTGGGTACATAGGCAAAATGCGCATCCTCAATCTGGGCTTGAATCCGAAACTCGCCCAGTTTGGGGTCTGCAAACGGCATATCAAACAAATCACCCTTGATAACAAATTTAGCAGAACTCACGCGCCCCTGCACGACGGCTTGGCGCAAATAATCGCGCGCCGCCTTGCCTATCACCATCGGCATATAGCGGGACACTTTGGTACCGTCGCCGCGTGCAAGGCTGCCTTGTAAATCAAGTATTCCGGGAAAGCGAGACTTGGCATGGCTCAGGCTCGGATCTGCGGTACGCCAATGGGCTTGGGCTACGCCTTGGGCATCGGCATTGGCAAACTCAATTTTGTCCAGTTTGAGGTCAATTTTCCCGTTGTCCAGTACCCATTTGGCATCAGCACTCAAAGTGTCGAGCAGCACCACAGGGTCTTCAAGCGCGCCGGGTAAATCCACAGCACCTTTGGTAATCATCAGTTTGGCATTGCCTCCAGCTTGGTTCAGCTTGAAATCCAACGTAGCGCCACGTACGCCAGGGCGTGTTTGCAGATCCAGTGCAAGCGCGGTCGTGCCCAACTGGTCAATAACTTGCGGCCTGGTAGGTGCCTGGTGCGATGCCACACTCAAGCCTTGTACCCGGCCCTGGGCCTCGTAGCGGCCAGGTTCGCTGATATGGCCTTGCCAACTGGCTTGCAGCGTATTGACCAAACCCTTGGGTGCCATACTGCGAATCAAACTGTGGGTCAGTGTACCTATCGGCAAACGGTCGGCAATTTGCGCCAAGGCAGCGAGATCCAGCCGATCTGCTTTCAGCTCGCCAAAGGCTTGCACCTTGCCTTCTTGCCCGGTTTGCAGAAAGCTCACATTGCCCCCGGGCCATTGAATGCCGTCTTGGGTGCGAAAAGCCAAACCTTCGGTCGCAAAGCGAATGCCCCCCGCCACAGCTTGCCCAGCCAAGCGACCACTGACCGATTGCATGGCGATGGGCTGCAAATCTTTGGCCAAGCGGACATCCACCTGTTTGAGTGCCACATCGGCCGTCGCAGCAGTGAGTTGCCCTTGGCTAAGCGTAGCCCAGGCACGCAGTGCGCCCGCACCGCGCGCGATGTCGATGCCCACATCCGCATACGGCTTGAGCTGGGAGATATCTATGCGCGAAAAATCGGCAAACAGCTCGCCTTCCCAGTCTTGCCACTTGCCTGACTGAGAGCCGGTGAGCGGGCTGCGCGTGTGGCCTACGATCTTGAAGCGCTCTCCCCAGGCGGGGGCAGGTGTAGCATCGAGCCGAAACAAATGCTGGCGCCCAGGGTTGCGCAAAATAAAATCTACCTGGCTCAGAGCCAGTGGCACTGCACCACGCATTTCGTCCGTCCAGCGCACTGTGCCTGAGCGGATCACAAACTCGCGCTGCTGAAAAAACCAGTGGGCTGCGCCCTGATTGTTTTGATCGTCTTTGTTTGCAGACATGTCCAGCCCGGCCACCAGGATACGCCCCTGCGCAGTACGCCGAATGTCCAGCTCTGGTTGGTCAATCACCAGTTGCTCAAAGCCCAGATTGGCCAGAGAGCGAGGCGACATTGCCGCCGTCACCTTTTTAAGCACCAAGGCATCGCGCCCGCTGCTGTCGAGCAGGCGCACGTCTTGCATTTCGAATGACGGCACCAGCGTATGCGACTGGGCGGTGATGGCGCCGATGCGCACAGGCACGCCCAAGATCTGGGTGAGGCGACTTTCCAGCGTGGGGCGCAGTTCACCGATTCGCGGCACAATCAGGCCATGCAATACTCCCCAAGCCAGGCCAAAGACAATGGCTGCGGCCAACACCAGCCACCACACCAGTGCCATAGCGCGGCTGGCCCAGCGCAAACGGCGCGAGGACAGGTGGGCTGACGGCTCGGACACCGGCGCGGTGCTGGCAGCGGGGGAGTGAGATGACAATTCGGACATGGTGCAGGAGATGGTTGGAATTATGACCCGTGATACAAGCCCCGGTTCGCCGCAAGAATGTGAAGTTTTGTGTGGCAAAGGGCTTTCTTTGCGCTCTACGCCGCTGTCAGGCAGTCCGAACCACTCAGAGTACCCGCGTTATGCCCAGCGGATACGCCACCGTTACGCGCCATTTTTGGCTTTTTTGCCGCCAGCAAAGCTGACGCTTACCACCTTAAACGCTTGTTTGAACCAGTTGGTGCACAGCGGTTTGGAGCTTTCTGCGTGCCTGCGCATTACGCGAGCGTTGGTACTGGAGCGTTTGACGGTGCGCGACTGCGATGCACACTGTGATCTGGCCGAGGTAACTTCGTCCATGACGACACTGGCCGAGTTTGCCCTGGATATCGCCAGCACCCAGGCCATGCAGGCATTGGATGCTGTGCATGGCGCCCCGCTTTTGGCCTCGGGCCGACGCGCCATGTTTTGGGTGGTTGGCATGGGCAAACTGGGTGCCCATGAACTGAATGTATCCAGCGATATTGATCTGATCTATGTGTATGACGAAGACGGCGAGACGGCGGGTCGCGAGCAGGGCCGAGGCCGCATCAGCAATCATGAGTATTTTGCCAAAGTGGTGCGCAGCATCAGCGCATGGCTGGCCGATACCACAGAGCATGGCTTTGTGTTCCGGGTTGATTTGGCACTGCGGCCGCATGGTGGTTCGGGGCCCAGCGCGCTGTCATTAGGCGCTTTGGAAGACTACTTGGTAGCCCATGGGCGTGAGTGGGAGCGTTTTGCATGGCTGAAAAGTCGTGTCGTGGCACCTGCCAGCGCATTGGCCTCGGCGGTGGCGTTGCGCGCAGTGGCGCTGCCCTTTGTGTTTCGCAAGTATTTGGATTACAACGTGTTTGATGCGCTGCGGGTGTTGCATCGGCAAATCCGTGATCATGCCAGCCAGCGGGCTGCGGGCAGGCCGGAGCGGGCCAATGACATCAAGTTATCACGTGGGGGTATTCGCGAGATTGAGTTTACCGTGCAGCTGTTGCAGGTGGTGCGCGGTGGGCAGTTTCCCGAGCTGCGTACCCGCGCTACGCTGAACGCTTTGCAACGCGTTGCTGCGGCAGGTTTGATGCCACAGGACACCGCCAGCGCACTGGCACTGGCCTATGTGTTCTTGCGCCGGGTCGAGCACCGCATCCAGTACCTTGACGACCAGCAAACCCATCTAGTGCCCACCGATGAGGCTGATTTGACATGGTTGGCGCGCAGCATGGGTTACAAGAGCAGCGGCCCATTTATGTCGGCCTTGGATGCGCACCGTGAGGCCGTAGCCGCAGAGTTTGATCGATTGTTGGGCAACGCTCAGGCGCGTGAAAATGGTGGGCCGAATGGTGGGCCCATCCATACGCCAGGGGATACGTTGGAGCAGCAGCTCGAAGGACTGCCAGCGCGTTTTCGCGAACGTGTGGCCTTGTGGCGTCGGCACCCCCGCGTGCTAGCGCTCGGCGATGCCTCGCTGGAGCGCTTGCAACGGCTGGTGCAGCGCACCGGTCAGTGGTTGGCCGAGAAGAAGGTCAGTGAAGAGGCGGCTGTCCGTATTGCTGACTGGATCGAGCCCCTGTTGCGCCGCGAAAGCTATTTGTCCCTGCTACTGGAGCGCCCCCAAGTGCATGAGCGCTTGCTGCGCGTATTGGGTACCGCCCGCTGGCCAGCGCGTTATTTGATGACGCACCCCGGCGTGGTTGATGAATTAGCCAGCGATGCGGTGCTTTATGAACGCTTTGACACCGCACAGTTTGAGTCGGAACTGCAACGCCGTGCCGATGCTTTGCAGCGCAGCGGCCAGGACGACGATGAGGCGTTGATGCTGCTGTTGCGCCGCGCCCAGCATGCCGAGGTGTTTCGCATTTTGGTGCGCGATGTAGAGGGCCGCGCTACGGTAGAGCAGGTAGCCGATGAGCTCAGCGCGCTGGCAGACACCGTGCTGCAAACTACCGCCCGCTGGTGCTGGGAACGTTTGAGAAACCGCCATGCGCAAGAGCCACAGTTTGCCATCATCGCCTATGGCAAGCTGGGTGGCAAGGAGCTGGGCTACGGCAGCGACTTGGACATTGTCTTTGTCTATGACGATGCACATGAACAGGCGGGCGCAGTCTACGCCGCTTTGGTGCGCAAGCTGATTGGCTGGCTTTCCGCCAAAACCTCTGAAGGCGATTTGTACGAAATTGACACCGCGTTGCGCCCCAACGGCAACTCGGGCTTGCTGGTCACGACCATGGCCGCGTTTGAAGACTACCAAACCCAGCGCGGCAGCAACACCGCTTGGGTCTGGGAGCATCAGGCCATGACGCGAGCACGCTGTGTGTTGGGCAGTGCTTCTTTGCAAGCGCGGTTTGCTACCGTACGTGAAGCGGTATTGTGCTCACCGCGTGAAAAGCCAGCCTTAGCCCAAAACATCCTGGCTATGCGCGATAAGGTGCGCGCGGCTCACCGCGTGCCGCCGGATAAGTTTGATGTCAAGCACAGCGCGGGCGGCATGGTGGATGTCGAGTTTGTGGTGCAATACCTGGTGCTAGCCCATGCGCAAGCACTGCCTGCATTGCGCGATAACGTTGGCAATATCGCTTTGTTGCACCGCGTAGAGCGGCACGGCCTGCTGCCAGTCGGTGTAGGAGAGAATGCGGCCACAGCTTATCGCGCGCTACGCCAGGCACAGCACTTGGCGCGCCTGAATGAAGTGCCTACCCAGTTGGATCAGGGCGAGCTAGTGAAAGAGCGTGCAGCGGTAGCCGCCCTGTGGTCGGCCGTGTTTGCATAAGACGGATTGCCTGTACCCAGGACGAGTACGGCAGATGTCGCTAACTACATCACTGCCAACCAAAGCTTCAGCGACTAAGGCGCATCTGCTACAAAACTGCCCGATTTACCACCATGCTTTTCTAGCAAACGCAGGTTTTGCATGGTCATGCCACGGTCGACTGCCTTGCACATATCGTAGATGGTGAGCAGGGCTACGCTAGCGGCGCACAGTGCCTCCATCTCTACCCCGGTAGGACCTGTAGTCTCGACGGTGGCAGTACAGGTGACGAACGGCAACCCGTCGCTGGGGGCGCCAGCTCCAGTCGCGAGCGACCCGGTATCGGTGCGCTGGGCCACAAACTCAATTGCCACCCGGGTCAAAGCCAGCGGATGGCACAGGGGGATCAAGTCACTGGTTTTTTTGGCAGCCTGAATGCCCGCAATGCGCGCAATGCCCAACACATCGCCTTTTTTGGCGCTGCCAGACTCGATCAGCGCCAAGGTAGCCGATTGCATCACAATACTGCCTTGGGCGATGGCCACCCGACGCGTTGCAGGCTTGTCTGCCACGTCGACCATGTGGGCGTGACCAGATTGGTCAAAATGCGTTAAACCGCCATTTGGCATATTGTTTGTTACCTTCACCATTTCTTTACGCAACCTTTAACTTTAATCGTCATCATAAGCTTATGTTTAACACGGGAAGTCCTTGGAAAGACCGCTTACAAGCCAGCGGTGCACATTTTGCATTAAGTCTGGCCGTGGCCGTATTGGCGGCGGCACTGGTATTTGGTTTGTGGTATCCCTACCCTTACCGAGAGATATCAGGCGGACGAGAGTTGTTTTTCCTTATTGTGGCAGTAGATGTGGTGATGGGCCCATTGCTGACCTTTGCGGTGTTCAACCGTAGAAAACCGATGCAAGTGCTCGCCCGTGATTTGGCCATTATTGTGGTGCTTCAGCTGGCAGCTTTGGGCTATGGGCTGTGGACAGTATTTATTTCGCGACCGGTTTATATGGTGTACGAGTACAACCGCTTTCGCGTGGTGCACGCCCTCGACGTTGAGGAGAGCTTGCTGAGCAAAGCGCAGCCTCCTTGGCAAAGTCTGCCCATTGCGGGCCCTGCAGTGTTGTCGCTGCGAGCCTTTAAGGATGCTAAAGAGCAGGGTGACTTTACGATGGCTGCTTTGGGTGGTGTAGAGCTTTCGGCCCGCCCAGAGTTGTGGCAAGCCTATAGTGCTGCAAAGGATGGCGTGTTGTTGGAAGCCAAACCTGCAACGCAGCTTAAAGCGCGTTTTGCAGCGCAAAGTGCAGCGATAGATGCTGTGATAGCCCAAGCGGGTCGTAAAGCCGCTGCGGTGAAATATGTGCCGATGGTGGGTCGAAAAAGTTTTTGGACCGTATTGGTGGATGCCCAAAGTGCAGAAATTTTGGGTTATTTGCCGATCGATTCTTTTTAAACAAATTTACATGTTAAACAGGCCGTCAGTTGCCACCAGTATTGCGCGAACAGCGGCTTTATTTGTAGCATTTTCTTTGCTGCCCGCTCTAGTCTCTAGCCAAAGCAGCCTGCCGCAGCTGGGCGATGGGCAAGAGATGAGCGTGGCGGCGGAGCGCCAGCTGGGCCAGCGCATAGCTCGCGAAATCTACCGCGATCCAGACTATCTGGACGACCCGTTGATCGCCGACTATCTGCAGCGCATTTGGCAGCCGCTGCTGCAAACAGCGCGCATGCGTGGCGATATCACGCCACAGCTGGCTGAGCGCTTTGCTTGGGAGGTGGTATTGGCGCGTGACCGCACGGTCAACGCTTTTGCCCTTCCCGGTGGCTATATGGGCGTGCACCTGGGTTTGATTGCCATGGTGGGTAATCGCGACGAGCTGGCCTCGGTGATGGCGCACGAGTTGAGCCATGTGACGCAGCGCCATATAGCGCGCATGACCACGCAGCAAAACCAGCTGAGCCCGGTATTGCTGGGTGCCATGATTTTAGGCGCATTGGCGGCGCGTAAAAATTCCGACGTGGCCAATGCCGTCATCACCGGCAGCCAAGCCGTGGGTGCGCAAGCGCAGCTTAATTTTTCTCGCGACATGGAGCGTGAGGCCGACCGCGTAGGCTACCAGGTGATGCAAGACGCGCAATTTGACGTACAAGGCTTTGTGGGCATGTTTGACAAACTGGCCTTGGCCAACCGCATCAACGACAACGGCAGTTTTCCTTATTTGCGCACCCATCCGCTGACCAGCGAGCGTATTGGCGATATGCAGGCCCGCTTGCAACTTAGCCCGCCTAGCGGCCTAAGTAAACCGGCTGGAAATGCCACTTCTGCGCATGAAAGCGAAATGCTGGCGATAGAGCACGCCATCATCGCTACCCGCTCGCGCTTGCTGGCCGACCCTGGCGTAGACAACCTGCGCTCGGAGCTGGCGCAGGCGCGCCGGGTGGCTGCCAGTGTGCCCGCTGCTGCTACAGCCAAGACGCAACCCGCAGCCCAAGCCAAAGTCATTGGACAGCTCTACGGAGGTAGTTTGGCGGCGCTCAAACTGCGCGATTTACCCCGTGCCAGCAGCCTGGCTGCCAACGCTGCTCTCCTGCTTGAAAATGACACGAACCCGGCTTTAGCCAGGCCAAGCAATGCGAAAGCAGCTATTGATTTAATAGTAGCTGAAATTGCTGTCGCTCAGGGCAATCACGCCCAAGCGCAGGCCGTACTGTTGCCCTATGTGGCTGCGCTGTCGCCCAACGGCCCTTTGCGGGTTGCCCCTGCCAGGGTTCAAGAGCGCGCGGCCCTGCTGTTGTGGGCGCAGTCGGTTACCAGCCATGTTGGCGCAGCCAATGCTTTGGCTGAAGTGATTGAGCGCCTCCAAAGCCGGGTCGCGGAGCGGCCAAACGATGCACTGGCTTGGGATGCGCTCGCCGCAGCGTACAGCGCCCAAAATCAGCCATTGCGCGCCATTCGCGCCCAGGCGGAGGCGCGGGTGGCTTTGTTGGATTATCCTGCTGCGCTAGACCGTTTGAAAGCCGGGCAAGAACTGATCAGGCGCTTGGCCACGCCTGATCATATTGAGTCGTCCATCATCGATGCACGTACCCGCGCCGTGCAGCAACTGGTGCGCGAGCTGCACAACGACAAAACGCTGAACTGATTCTATTTCCAGATCAGCACGATGCGCTGTGGCGCCAACTTGCCGTGCAACCGCGCGGGCTGTGCCAGTATGCCAAGCAGGAGTTTTACGACTTTTTGAACACGCGCTCCAAGGCCGCCTCAATCACCATGCCCGCCACTGAGTACAACAACGAGCCGATCAAAGCAGCGGTGAAATCACGCACCTGAAAGCCCTCCAGCATGCTCGACGCTGCCCAGAACATCAGTGCGTTGATGACGAACAGAAACAAGCCCAGAGAGATGATGGTGACCGGCAAGGTCAGCACCACCAAAATCGGCCGCACAATGGTGTTGAGCAGGCCAATTACAAAGGCGGCGATCAAAGCGGCTGTGAAACTTTGAACCGTCACGCCAGAAAAAAAATGCGCCACAGCTAGCAAGGCCATCGCGCTGAGCAGCCATTTAATGATTAATTTCATGCCTGTAGCATAGCACCGAGAGCAAGGCTTGCAACAAACAAAACCCCCAACGCAGGCCCCTTAGGGCCTGTTCACAAGCCCTAAGGGGCGTTCGTTGAGGGTTTCAATAAATCGGCTCGTGGCCGGTAGTCGTTAGTCGTTAGCCAACACCAGCATGGCACTTAGCGAGCCTACCGCGCCGGGTATTTGCCAGCCATGCTTTTCAAGCGGCTGCTCCAGGGTAACAGGCTCCATCAGTTGGCCAAACTTGGGACGGCGTGCATCCACCACATGGGCGGCTCCAAAACGCGTGCGCAGAGTTTGCGTGAGCGCGGGAAGCGGCCCTTTCGCGACCATACACTCCACCAAAGCTTGGGTATCGGCCCCTGTCTTGTTGCGGGGAGGTACCAAGGTGGGCATCACTTTGGCAAACAGTTTTTCGCTCCATTGGTTGCGCCAGTTTTCGCGCGCGCCGTGGCTGAGCCATTTGCTGATGCGGTGGCTCATGCGCGGCGCGCAGGCGACCAGTATCCAGCGCGTGGTCAGGTCTTTGCTGAGCATGGGTGCCAGCATGTGCTGGGCGTAGTCTGCGTCATCTAGATAAACGATCAATGTGTCCATGGGATACTCCTTTGTGTTTAAAAATAAGCGGAAACGAAACTGCTACTCAAACCAACGCGCTGCTGGTTTTGCCTGGGCGCGTGGTCCAGTAGCCTGCGCCTAGCACGCCGATCACTGCCAAAGCGTAAGTGGCCCAACGCGCTACCGTGTTCACCAGCTCTGGAGGGTCAAATACGGCATCCAACAGTGGCTCGCTGATGACCATTTTGGCTGCGGTAAATGCCAGTACGGCAGCCCCCAATTTGATGATGATGGGAAAACGCTCCACGAGTTTAAGAACCACTTGGGAGCCAAACACCACGATCGGCACACTGATCAACAGTCCAATGATGACCAAGTCCATGGCGCCGTGGGCGGCGCCAGCGACACCGAGCACGTTGTCAATACCCATCAACGCGTCGGCCACCACGATGGTTTTCATGGCACCCCAAAATGTGCTGGCTATGGGGCTGTCGTGCGATCCATCGCTTTGGTCCGCCAGTAGCTTGTATGCGACCCATAGCAAGCCCAAGCCACCCACCAGCATCAAGCCAGGAATCTTGAGCAACCAGACCACTACCAAGGTCATGGCGGAGCGAACCACAATGGCGCCCACCGTGCCCCACAGGATGGCCTTTTTTTGCAAGTGTTTCGGCAGATTGCGCGCTGCCAGCGCGATGACGATAGCGTTGTCGCCCGCCAATACCAAGTCAATCAATATGATGGCCAATAAAGCCGACCACCAAGGCGTAGAGAACAGTTCCATGTCTAAAGCTCCGTTGTGTGTTGGAACACGTCGATCTAATCCCTTGCGGATGACCGTGGAGCTGTGGATGAATTGCGGTACTGGCGAGCTGTTAACCCGCCGCTGCACGCAGTGCGCTTCGATCCAGCAGCCAACGGGTATCCCCAAAGGTGCTAATCGAAGGTCTGGCTCAGCAAGTTATATATGCAGTTTATGCCCAGTGCGCCGGAAGTTGTTTTAGTACTTCGTAATGACGACACACTGATGTTGGGTGCCACAGTATCTGCCGGTAAAAGCAAACACCTCCTAATGCGACACCAAACGGGAGTTACTCCCCTTCGTGACACTATTACAATTTAAAATTTACCGCAGTGCAAGCGCTGGTGTTCAATAGCCCCGAGGTTTTGAAGGTTAACGGTGCGGCAGTCCTTTCCTGCATAATTAGTTTACCGAAAGGGGAGTAGCGCGCATCAACGCTTTAAGCAAAAACGCATTGAAGTGCCCGTGTTTCGTCAATACGTTGCTATTATGTTAATACCAACCGGAGCACGGGAAGCAAACCATACACATGCCTCCAAGCGCATGTGTTGCCCCCCGCAAGACCTTTCGGAGTTATCTCTAACTCCGTTGAATTACAAGGTTTTGTCATGCAAACAATTGCTCCGCTGTGGCTTTGGGCTGCTTTTATCGCCGTCGTTCTGGTAGCGCTGTTTATCGATTTTGTGGTGCTTAAGAAGCAAGGTGCCCACGCGGTAGGTGTCAAAGAGGCCTTGCACTGGTCCATCATCTGGGTGCTGGCCAGCCTGGCGTTCAACGCGCTGTTTTGGTGGGCCGTGAAAGACACTACCGGCGATGCTGACATGGCCACCACCAAGGCGCTGGAGTTCCTGACTGGCTATCTGATTGAAAAGTCGCTGGCGGTAGACAACATCTTCGTTTTTCTGATGATCTTCACCTATTTTGCCGTGCCCGCGCCTTATCAAAAGAGGGTGCTGATGATAGGCATCATCGGTGCCATTGTGCTGCGCACCATCATGATCTTGGTCGGCGGCTGGTTGCTCCAGCAGTTCCACTGGATTTTGTATGTGTTCGGTGCTTTTCTTATCCTCACCGGCATCAAGATGTGGTGGGCTGCGGGCAAAGAGCAGTCGCTGGACGACAACCCGGCACTCAAGCTGCTGCGCCGCGTTTTGTCAGTCAGCAAAAATTACGATGGCGAGAAATTTTGGACCATGGAGAACGGCAAAAAAATTGCTACACCGCTGTTCATGGTGATCTGCCTGGTGGGTTTGACGGATGTGATATTCGCTGTGGACTCGATCCCTGCCATCTTTGCCATCACCAGCGACCCGTTCATTGTGTTGACCTCCAATGTGTTTGCCATTTTGGGCTTGCGGGCGATGTACTTTTTGCTCGCAGCAGTGGCCAGCAAGTTCCATCTGCTCACGTATGGCCTGGCCGTGGTGTTGGTATTTATCGGTACCAAGATGGTGTTGATCGATGTGTTCAAGATTCCGGTGCTGGTGTCGCTGGGCGTTGTGCTTGCGGTGTTGGCCGTCACGATGCTGTGGAGTGTGAGGACATCTCCCAAACCCAGCCAAGCAGAAGTATCCAAGCCATCTAAGCCCTAAAGTGGCACCTGAGGGCTGGGGCGCGGTATCATCCGCTCCCCATGTCCACGATACCCACTGAGTTGCCCAGCAGCCTGCCTGCCGCGTCTGTTTCTAACAGCGCTGGTAGCGTGGGCATCCACATCACCGATATAGAAGCGGCCATTAACTACTGGCGTGCCCGTGCGCCCTCACCCGACGGCATCACCCTGGCGGCGCCATTGCGTGCTTTGGCCGAAGTTTATGCATTGTTGGTTTTCTACCACCAAGACCGGGCGGACGAGCGCAGTATGCCGCGCAAGGCCTACGCTGCCTGGCTGGCTTGGTACGAGAGCACGCCAGATACCCCCTGCATCGCCATTTGTTCGACCAGCCAGGGCGATGATTTTTGCAAAGGTTGTGGCCGCAGTTTTGCAGAGGTGCAGCATTGGCCAGAGCTGCTTCCGGCGGCCAAACGCTCGGTCTGGCAGCGCATCACCCAGGAAGGCAGCGCCTGGCGGTTTAACCGCTATGCGGAACGCGCGCGCAACGCTTGAATGCGAAATACTATGCGGTATCTGTTTTTTTTGGAAACAAAATAACTAGATTTCGCTTGAAAAATTAGGATAGTTACTCCTAACTTACGTGACATTTATCACGTCAAAATCGCATTAAAGTACCCGCATTGCGATGTAAAAAACCCACTAATGTTCGACATTGGTGCGCAAAACACTGCAAGTGCAATCGTAAATTGTGCAAGCCGCCGAGATCTATTTTGACAACCAACCTGTCGCGCTAAAGACAAAAGCGTCGGATGAAACCTACTCCGCTATGGTGCGTTCTGCACAACTGATTCAAAAGACGGTTTTTTTAAGCGTCAACAACCCGCTCATGCCCATGTCTGACATCCAGCAATGGGTGGAGGGCATGTGCGTTCTGGAAAGCGTAAACAGCATCACCGGCATCGTGCTGGCGGGCGCGGACCGATGGGTATGCTTGCTTGAAGGCGAAGAAAACCAGGTCGAAGCAATGACCCAGGCGATGCGCCTGCACTTGCGTCCTCGCCAATGGCATCTCTTGATGACCGATGCACGCGCCAGGGTGCGCATGTTTCCCCAGCGCCGGGTGGGTTGGCGCAATGACTGTAACTTGTTGGAGATGTCGGCATTTTTAAGCGACCTGCGCCGCCACACCTCGCGAACCCAGCTTTGGCACATCGATGCAAACGCGCTGTCTGCAGTGCTTGAGCCCAAAGATTAGCCACTGGGCTGGCTGCCCGGTGGGCTACAGGGCTCCCAAGCTCAGTCCTGGCCTGCCTGAGCGTCGATGTACAGCCAGCGGGCACCATCTTGGCTGCGCACAAAGCGGCTGATCTCGTGCATCGTGCGGGCTGCTCCATTGTCTTTGTAGTGCGCTACAAACTCCACTACACCCGCTGTCGGCGATTGCTCGGCATGGAGCACTTGAAGGCCTGTCCATTGAATCGGTGACAACTCCAAATCTCCCGGTGCGCTGCTGTGGTGCCAAGTGGCCTGCACATAGGCCAGCATCGCCAGGCCTTGGGGGTTGTTATGGGTGGCTAAAGCGTAGGCGCTATAGCGCGAGCGCATCAGCTGCTCTGGCGTGCTGGCATGCACCGCCTGGGGCCAACCCAGGTGCCAAGGTTCGCAGCACTGGGCGTAAGCCATGGGTGCAGCGTCTCGTTGGCGGCACGGACAGATTTTCTCAGACACGGTTAATTTCATAGCTATAGTCGCGATACATCATGCCTCCAAAACCGGTGGCCAAAAGGAGTGTGCTGGCCGCAAACGGCCTTAAAATCTGCGGCATCACTACCGGAGTTTACCCATGTCCACCCAGCTGTATTTTGCGCCAGGCGCATGCTCGTTTGTACCGCATGTATTGCTGGAGGCCTCTGGCGCGGCCTATGAGCCGATCATGGTCAAGCTACACAAGGGTGAGCAAAACGGCCAAGCCTACCAGGCCATCAACCCCCGTGGCCAGGTACCCGTGCTGGTCGATGGCGGGCAAACGGTTACGCAAATCGTAGCGATCATCAGTTACCTGCACGACCAGTACCCCGCCATGCGCTATCTGCCCATCGAACCGCTGGCCAAAGCGCGCGTGCTGCAAACTTTGGCGTGGATGAATAACACCGTGCACCCCACCTTCACGCACATTTTCATGCCGCACAAGTTTACTGACAACCCGGCGCTGCACCCGGATTTGAAAACCTACAACACCCAACTGTTTGCCAAGCAATTGGCCGAAATTGACGCTTTGGCAGCTACCTCCCACCGCCAAGGACAGCCCTATTTGGCCGGTGACACACTCGGCCCGCTCGATTGCTACACCCTGACTTTGCTGCGCTGGGGTAGCATAGCGGGCATTAACCCCACAGGCTTTCCCGCTGCCTGGGCGCATGTGCACACACTGGCCTCTGTGCCGGCCGTGGCTCGGGTGATTGAGCGTGAGCGTTTGCAGCTTAACTTATTTGCTCCAGTTGCCTGATAGCCCCTGCCAACAAGCCACTATGCAATCACTTGCATGGCTGGGAAGCGCAGGGTAAACCGCACCCCGGGCGGTGTCGCCCGTGCCGTAGCGTCTTCCATCGATAAGGTAGCTTGGTGCTGGCGCGCAATCTCGGCCACGATAGCCAGTCCCAAACCCGAGCCATCCGCCTCCTGACCCAGCGTGCGGTAGAAGGGCTGCAGCACCAGCTCACGCTCGGACGGTGCAATACCCGGGCCGTTGTCCTCAACTTGCAGCACCACCACACTGCCAAATGGGTCGGCCAACACCCGCGCGGTCACCACGCCGGGGTGCCCCCCGTCCCCGGCGAGGTAGTTGATAGCATTGTCTATCAAGTTGCGCACCATCTCTTTGATCAGCGTAGGGTTGCCCAGTACAGTGGCCGTGTTCGCCTGGCTGTCAGCAGCTTGCGCGCCCGGTTGCACACCATCGTAGCCCAGGTCAATGCGTTTTTCCATCGCTCGCGGCAAACAGTCTTGCACCACTTCCACGGTCAACGCGGCCAGGTCGCAGGCCTGCTTGGGCACGCTTTGGCCACTGGCCTCGGCGCGGGCCAAGGCCAAAAGTTGGTTCACAGTGTGCGTGGCACGAATGCTGGAGCGGCTGACTTGCTTGAGCGACTGCTTCAGGTCAGCCTCTGGCGTGCCCTCACGCAAGGCCAGCTCCGCCTGCATGCGAAGGCCTGCCAATGGCGTTTTGAGCTGATGCGCCGCATCCGCCAAAAAGCGTTTTTGCGCGGCAATGGATTGCTTTTGCCGCGCCAGCAAATCATTGACAGACGACACCAAAGGCACCACTTCAAAGGGTACGGTTTTATCGTCAATGGGGCTTAGGTCATCGGGTTTTCGGGCACGGATGCGGTCTTCCAGCTCGCTCAGCGGCTTGATGCCGCGCACCAAGGCCAGCCAGACCAAAAACACCGCCAAAGGGAAAATCACAAACTGCGGCAGCATCACGCCCTTGACAATTTCTGTCGCCAGGGTGGAGCGTTTTTCCAGCGTCTCGGCCACTTGCACCAGCACGGGTTTGGCGCTCAAGGTGGCAGGGGTGCTGGCAATCGTGGCAGTGCTCAGGGCATTGGCCGAGGCATCCACATACACATAGGCAATGCGCACATCCAGCCCACGCATCTCGTCGTCGCGCAGTTTGACTTTGCCCAGCTCAATTTTGTCGTCGTCTGCTGGCAGCGGCATGTCTTTCTCGCCACTCAGGTACTCGCCTTTGAGGCCCAGCACTTGGTAGTAAACCAAGTCCGAGTCATCGGCCCGCAAAATCTCGCGGGCAGGCGCAGGCAAGTTGAACTGCGCGCGCTCGTTTTGCACACTCACCAGTTGCGCCAGCGCCTGCGCATTGAACGCCAGCGCCCGGTCAAACGGCTTGGTAGCAATGCCCTGCGCTACCAGCCAAGTGAGCACCAAACTGATGGGCCACAAGAGCAGCAGCGGCGTCAGCATCCAATCGAGGATCTCACCAAACAAACTGCGCTGCTCGCGCTGAAATAGCTTCATAAATTACGCGAGGCACAGGCAGTGGCAAGCGTGGGGGCCATTAACCAGGAATCTTTTCCAAGCAGTAGCCCAAGCCGCGCACAGTGGCAATGCGGATCGGGCCTTTCTCGATCTTTTTGCGCAGGCGGTGGATGTAGACCTCGATGGCGTTGTTGCTCACTTCTTCGCCCCACTCACACAGGCGCTCAACCAGCTGGTCCTTGCTGACCAAGCGGCCCGAGCGCACCAGCAGCACTTCCAGCAGGCCCAGCTCGCGGGCGGACAAATCAACCATCTTGCCGTCAATCGTGGCCACTCGGCCCGCTTGGTCGTAGTGCAGAGGGCCGTGTTTGATCAGGGTAGTGGCGCTGCCCGCACTGCGCCGCGTGAGGGCGCGCACGCGCGCTTCCAGTTCTTGCAGGCTGAAGGGTTTGGCCATATAGTCGTCAGCGCCAAAGTCGAGGCCTTTGACGCGCTCGTCCACGCTGTCTGCAGCGGTGAGGATCAGCACGGGCAAGGTGGAGCCTCGGCTGCGCAGGCGCTTGAGCACTTCCAGGCCGTGCATTTTGGGCAGGCCAAGGTCCAAGATGAGTAAATCCAGCTCGGTATTGGTCAGCAGCGCGGCCTCGGCCAATGCACCGTCAGTCACATGGTCTACCGCCGCGCCAGAGCTGCGGAGGGTGCGCAGCAGGCCATCGGCCAGAACTTGGTCATCTTCAGCAATCAAAATACGCATGGCTCAACTCCTCTTGGTATAGTGTTGATTTTAGGCCGTCTGCAGCTTTGTGCTGGCGAAATCTGCTGCTAGCAGTGAATTGGCTGGTTTGCAGCGCCTGGCTTGGTTTAAAGATACCGCTCCGAAGGGGGTTTGCAGACAGCGCGTGAGTGGTTTGAAGAGTTTGCGCGAAGGTGGTTGGCTGGCATCAGCTCGGGAAGTCGTGCTGCAAAAATCTTGCGAAAACACGCGACTGGTTTGGTAACGGTCTGGAGATTGTCACCGCGCCTTTCTCCAGATTTTTCATCACGACCACGCCGAACTGCTGCTGAACTGGCTTGGTAGCGCGCCTTTGCGTGCCGTGCGGTCTGCTCTTCAAGCCACTT
Organism: Polaromonas sp.; assembly: GCA_043772355.1. GTDB lineage: Bacteria > Pseudomonadota > Gammaproteobacteria > Burkholderiales > Burkholderiaceae_C > JAAFIP01. Next base: position 20,181 of record JAYVGI010000290.1, on the reverse strand, counting down.
AGCGCTCAAGCCCACTAGTCAATTGCGGGAGCAGCTACAATTTTTGCAGCGCAAATTCCTCCGTCACCGCAAAGAGACCAAGCTGGGTCAGCACTCTGCAAGCCACGGACGAAAAGCGACCTCGTTGAATTCGAGCATCTCAAACCCCGCTCAGCGCGCAGCGCGAATCATATCGACAGCCTTCTCAGCAATCATGATGGTAGGCGCATTGGTGTTGCCGCTGACCACGCGCGGCATGATGGAGGCGTCCACTACGCGCAGGCCTTGCACACCTTTCACGCGCAGTTGCGCGTCCACCGGGTCATGCTCGGTCAAGCCCATCCGCACAGAGCCTACCGGGTGGTAAATGGTGTCGGCTTTGGCGCGGATCACGGCCTCGATCTGCGCGTCGGTGGTGGCACTCGCTGTGGTGTCCAGCTCGCGACCACCCAGACTGGCCAGTGCGGGAGCTTGCAAAATGCTGCGCATGAGCTTGAAGCCGCGCACCATGCGGGCCATGTCGTCGCTGTGGGCTAAAAAGTTGGGGTCAATCAGCGGCGCGGCCATGGGGTCGCTATTGCCTAAGGTCACGCTGCCCCGGCTCTTGGGTTGCAGCAGGCACACATGGCAAGAATAGCCGTGGCCAAAGGCGGGCTTGCGGCCATGGTCTACCAGCTTGCCGATGACAAAATGCAGTTGCAAATCGGGCTGCGCCTCGCTGGGCTGGCTTTTGATAAAACCGCCTGCCTCGGCAAAATTGGTGGTCAGCAGGCCGCTGCGCTCTTTGCGCCACTGCAGGATGCCGCGCAGCGCATGCCACATGCCGGTGGGCGACACGCCAAATAAATCGGTGATCTGCGGAGCGTTGACCACCTGCACCACATCGGGGTGGTCGTGCAGGTTTTGCCCCACGCCGCTGCTGGCGTGCAGCACCTGGATGCCGTGCTGTTGCAAGTGCGCGGCCGGGCCAATGCCTGAATTCATCAGTATTTGCGGCGACTGCAGCGAGCCTGCGCACAGCAGCACTTCGCGGCTAGCGCGCACTTCCAGGGTGTGGCCGCCCTGGCGGTAGGCCACACCTACAGCACGCTTGCCGTCGAACAGGATTTTGGTGGTGTGCGCGCCGGTAATGACCTGCAAATTACTGCGTGACAAATGGGGCGTGAGGTAGCCTTTGGCGGCGCTCCAGCGCTCGCCGTTTTTATGCGTCACCTGGTACATGCCCACGCCTTCTTGCTCGGCACCGTTGAAATCGTCGTTGCGCGGATACCCAGCCTGGGTACCGGCCTCAATGAACATCGGGCCGAAACGGGTGGGGCTGCGCAGGTCCATCACGTTGAGTGGGCCGCTGCTGCCATGGTAGGCAGCAAAGTCGCCTTGGGCTGCGCGCTCGTTGGTCTCGGAGCGTTTGAAGTAGGGCAGCACATCGTCCCAGGCCCAGCCAGCGTTGCCTTCGGCGGCCCAATGGTCGTAGTCGTTGCGGTGGCCACGGATGTAGCACATGGCGTTGATCGAGCTGCTGCCGCCCAGCACTTTGCCGCGCGGTTGGTAGCCCATGCGTCCATTGAGGCCCGCTTGCGGCACGGTGTCAAATGCCCAGCTGGCTTGGTGGGTTTGCGCCATCAGGGCCAGGCCTGCGGGGCAATGAATGAGCACGGACGTATCGGCACCGCCTGCTTCCAGCAGACATACTTTCACGCTGGGGTCTTCACTTAAACGCCCGGCCAATACGCTGCCTGCAGCGCCTGCGCCGATGATGATGTAGTCGAACATAGCTGCTTCCCGCATGTCTGTGCATCGGCGCTTGCTGGGTGCGAGCTGTGATGCGATGCGCTAGTATTGCAGGCAAGCCGCAGTTTTCCACTAGGAAAGCCCCCGAGTGAGCGCTCATTAGGCGCAGTTCTCTATACTGCGGACACCCTCACTTATCCGCTGTATACAGCGGCAATCTATCTGGAGATTCGCTATGGACACCCGCTTGCTTGTGCGCAAAGACGCGCTGCACACCACCCAAATCACCACCCCCCCCGACACTGCGCTGCAAGAGGGCCAAGTGCGGGTGCGGGTAGACAAATTTTCCTTCACGTCGAACAACATCACCTATGCAGCCTTTGGCGACACCATGAAGTACTGGCAGTTTTTCCCCTCCGGCCAGGAGGGCTGGGGCAGCATTCCGGTGTGGGGCTTTGGCAACGTGGTGCAAAGCAGCCACCCCGGCGTGGCGGTGGGCGAGCGGCTGTATGGCTACTGGCCGTTTGCCACCCACACGGTGCTGTCCCCGGGCAAGCTCAGCGACAAGGGTTTTTCTGACGCTGCAGCGCACCGCAGCGAGCTGCACCCGGTGTACAACAGCTATATGCGCTGCAATGCAGACCCGTTTTACACAGCGGACACTGAAGACATCCAGGCGCTGCTGCGGCCGCTGTTCATCACGTCATTTCTCATCGATGATTTTTTAGCTGACAACGCTTTTTTTGGTGCCAACACCCTGCTCTTGTCCAGCGCATCGAGCAAAACCGCCTATGGCACGGCGCACCAGTTGCACCAGCGCTCTGGCATCGAGGTGGTGGGCCTCACATCCGAGCGTAACCGCGCGTTTTGCGAAAGCCTGGGCTGCTACCACCGCGTGCTCAGCTACGAGCAATTGGGCGAAGTGGCCGCCGACGCAGCCTGCGTGTATGTTGACTTTGCCGGCAACGCCGACCTGCGCCGCGCCATCCACACGCGCTTTGGCAAGCTGGCCTACAGCTGCTCTATAGGCGGCACGCATGTGGAGCACTTAGGCGGTGGCAGGGATCTGCCCGGCCCCAAGGCCACGCTGTTTTTTGCACCTGCGCAAATCAAAAAGCGCTACGCCGACTGGGGCCCAGAGGCCTTTGGCCGCATTGCCGTAGGTGCCTGGCGCGCCTTTTGCACCAGCGTGACCAACCCTGCCCAGCCCTGGATGACTGTAGAGCAGCACCATGGCGTGCCCGCAGCGGAGAAAGCCTACGCCCAAGTGCTGGCAGGCATGGGCGATGCGCGCGTGGGGCACATGATTTCACTGCACAATTAATAGCTGCCCCCGCAATATCTTATCGGGCTACAGGCCAATAACACTTATAAATAGTCCCTCCCCCATGCCTTTGACCCCCCATGCCTTTGAAGCCCTCACGCCCGAGGTGGTACTAGACGCCCTGGAAGCCGCTGGCGTGCGTTGCGATGGCCGTTTGATGACGCTGTCCAGCTACGAAAACCGCGTGTACCTGGCGCATGTCGAGGAACACAGCGGCGATGCGATTGACAACCAATTGGGCGATGCCGTGGTGGCCAAGTTTTACCGCCCCGAGCGCTGGAGCGATGCGCAGATACTGGAAGAGCACGCCTTTGCCGCCGAGCTGGCCAGCGCCGAGATTCCCTTGGCTGCGCCGATTGCCTTGTACGGCCAAACCCTGCACCACGCGCACGGCTTTCGCTACAGCATCAGCCCGCGCAAAGGCGGGCGCAGGCCGGAGCTGGACGAGCTGGACACACTGGAGTGGATTGGCCGCTTTTTGGCGCGCATCCACACTGTGGGCGCTGCAAAACCATTTGCTGAACGCCCCGCTTTGAATGTGCATACCTTTGGCACCGAGCCGCATGACTGGCTGATGCAGCACCAGATGGTGGCACCGGAGGTGGGCGGTGCGTGGGAAGAGGCGTACCAGGAAGCTATTAGTTTAGTAGCTGCTTGCGGGCATTCTGCTTTGGCTGGAACCGCGTTCAATGCGAACAGCGATGTAAGTTCCCGCGCGAATACGAATGCTGATTCTCTCGCTGATGCAGACACCATTCAACACATCCGGTTGCATGGCGACTGCCATCCCGGCAATATTTTGTGGACCCCCGAGGGCAGCACGGCGCAAGCCGCAGGCCCGCACTTTGTAGACCTGGATGATGCGCGCATGGGCCCGGCGGTGCAAGACCTGTGGATGCTGCTCTCAGGCGACCGCCGCCAGCGCACGCAGCAACTGTCAGCCGTACTGGACGGCTACGAACAGTTCCGCCCCTTCGACCGCCGCGAGCTGGCCCTGATCGAGCCCCTGCGCACCCTGCGCCTCATCCACTACAGCGCCTGGCTCGCCCGCCGCTGGAACGATCCGGCTTTTCCGATAGCTTTTCCGCATTTTGGAACCAGTGCGTATTGGCATGAGCAAGTGCAGCTTTTGCAGGAGCAGATTGAGGCTATGCAGGAAGAGCCTTTGGTTGCTTGAAGATTTTTCTCCAACTTGGTCACGCTGCGACGGTGGAGGAAGTTGCGCTGTCAAAAACTTACGAGAACACGCGAACGGTTGAGTAGTCATCCAGAGTTGGTCCCCGCGCCCCTCTCCAGTTTTTGCATCACAACCTCACTCCATCACCGCTTGCTGGCTTGTGTAGTGCGCAATTTATCGCGGGGGTTTCGCTGTTGCTACCGTGACGTGCCGGGTTCATAAACTGCCTGGAAACAGGGTCACTCACTAAATAGTAGCACTCCGTCTAATAAACTCAGTGGGGTACACCGGATAGGGATACATATTGATCGATTTTCACGTCCCGGAGCACCTGGCCGCCTTTTGGGCTCTTTTGGCGATACCCAACCGCCCCCAAGGACAAAATATCCGCTATGCATTACGCAGCTGCTCCCGCAATATTGCCGGGGACTACAAGCCGATTTAGATCTCAAAAACCGGTTCAAAGCGCCGTTGGGGCAGCGTTGAAAACCCCTGAAAGCCCCTGGAAACCCAAAAACCGGCTGAAAACCGCACATTCAGCGTTTTAGGAGCTGTTTTCAAGGTGCCTATCGGTCTGTAGCCCCCAAATATATTGCGGGATCAGCTACGAAATACGTAGTGCCTGTTGTACCCCAAGGCTCTGCCAGAAGCCAGCATGGCAGCTGGGCGGCACACGGCGGCTGGGTAACCTCCAAAATCCCCGTTTGGAACCATTTCCCTAGGTACCCCACTGAGTTTATTAGATAGCGTGCTACGCTTTAGTGAGTGGCCATGTAGGCGAGCCATGTCGTCGCCGGACACTGTGCAGCGAAGAGAGGGTGCACCAGAGACCACCAGTGATAATCCCCCCATAGGCTATTATTTCGCCCAAACCCCAGCAAACCTGATCCCCTTAGTACCCCCCATCCAAGGCCATGCCATGACCACAGCCAACACCAGCAACGACACCGTAGACCTGTCCCACATCACCCCGCGCGACAAAGCCGAGATACTGGCGCAGGCGCTGCCGTATATTCGCAAATTCCACGGCAAAACGCTGGTCATCAAATACGGCGGCAATGCCATGACTGACCCGGCCTTGCAGGCTGACTTTGCGGAAGACGTGGTGCTGCTCAAGCTGGTGGGTATGAACCCGGTGGTGGTGCATGGCGGGGGGCCGCAGATTGAGACGGCGCTGAAACGCTTGGGCAAAACAGGCCAGTTTATCCAAGGCATGCGTGTGACCGATGCCGAGACCATGGAAGTGGTGGAGTGGGTGCTGGCCGGTGAGGTGCAGCAAGACATTGTGGGTTTGATCAACGCTGCGGGCGGCAAGGCCGTGGGGCTGACGGGGCGCGACGGCGGCATGATCCGCGCACGCAAGCTCAAGCTGCTAGACACCAAAGACGCGAGCATCGAGCACGACGTGGGCCAGGTGGGCGACATTGTGAGCATTGACCCCAGCGTGGTCAAGGCGCTGCAAGACGATGCGTTTATCCCGGTGATCAGCCCCATTGGCTTTGGTGAGAACAACGAGAGCTACAACATCAACGCCGACGTGGTGGCCGCAAAATTAGCCACCGTGCTGCGCGCCGAAAAGCTGATGATGCTGACCAATATCAGCGGCGTGCTGGACAAGCAAGGCAAGCTGTTGGTGGATTTAACCGCCAAGCAGATTGACGAGCTGATCGCCGACGGCACCATCTCGGGCGGCATGCTGCCCAAGATTGCCGGGGCCCTGGACGCCGCCAAGAGCGGCGTGAATGCGGTGCACATTGTGGATGGTCGCGTGCCCCACGCCATGCTGCTGGAGATTTTGACGGACCAGGCTTATGGGACGATGATCCGCTCGCACTGAACATAAAGCGTATTAAATTTCATCTGACCTCATTTAAAATTACGCGGGCGCTGCTACTGGGCAGGACGCACCCGCGTTTACCCGGGGTATTCGTGCACAGTAAGGTCGGGCGCGGGCCGGGGGCTGTGAGAGAATCATTACAAACAGCAGCAAAGCCATGTCCGAAGTAACTACCAACTCCTCCGAATTCAAAGCCTCCCCTCTTCCTGCAGAAGGCCCGGAGACAGCTACCCGCAAACGCCCCAAACCGGGCGAGCGGCGCATCCAAATTTTGCAGGCCTTGGCCACCATGCTGGAGCAACCCGGCGCCGAGCGCGTGACCACCGCCGCACTGGCTGCCAAGCTGGACGTGTCCGAGGCGGCGCTGTACCGCCACTTTGCCAGCAAGGCGCAGATGTTTGAGGGCTTGATCGAGTTTGTCGAGCAAACCGTTTTTGGCCTGGTCAACCAGATCACCGAGCGTGAGGCGCAGCCCGCTGCGCGCCTGAGCAAAACCATCACCATGCTGCTGCAGTTTGGCGAGAAAAACCCCGGCATGACCCGCGTGATGGTGGGCGACGCACTGGTGTTTGAAAACGAGCGTTTGCAGCAGCGCATGAACCAGTTGTTTGACAAACTGGAGTCGGGCTTTAAACAGTCTTTGCGCGAAGCCGCAGACGCAGCAGGCTCGTCCACTCCTACCGTGGACGCACAGGCCCGGGCCTCTACCCTCAGCGCGTTTTGCATTGGCCGCTTGCAGCGCTTTGCCCGCTCGGGCTTCAAGCGCATGCCTACCGAGCATCTGGAAGCCAGCCTGGCCGTTTTGCTGTAGCCTGTTTGCTACAAATTTATTAGCTGCTCGCGCGATATTGTGTTGGGCAGCAGCTTGATTTAGCTCCCGATCTGCACGCCCACCTTGCGCCCTGCATTCACTATCTCTTGCCAGGTGGTGGCATCAATGCGAATGCCCTCGCGCTCGCGCTCCACGCGGTAGGCGCGCTCCGGCTCGCCGCCGATTTGCACGGCATCAAAGCCTGTTTGCGGTGGGCTGGCTTTGAGCCAATCCACAAAGGCGCTCGCCTCGGATTCAAACGCGGTTTGTGTGCCCAGCTTGGCCGGATCGATCAGCACCGTCAGCATGCCATTGAGCACGGCGCGCTTGGCATCTGCGGGGCGGTGCCAGGTGCCGCCACCGGTCAATGCGCCGCCCAGCAGCTCGCAGGCCACAGCCAGGCCGGAGCCTTTATGCTCTCCAAACGCTAGCAGCGCACCCAGCAATGTATTGGCTGGATCGATCACGCCCTGCGCATTGGGCTGCGCCACCACGACCACGCCGGGGTCGGTGGTGGGCTTGCCTTGCGCGTCGATCAAAAAGCCCGGCTCCACGCGCCGCCCTTCGTTGTGCGCCACGCGCATCTTGCCTTGGGCGACACGGCTGGTCGCAAAGTCCAAAATAAAGGGCGGCTGGTTTTTAAGCGGCACACCGATGCAGCACGGGTTGGTGCCAAAGCGCCCATCGGTGCCGCCATAGGCAGCCACCACCGGGCGCGAGAGCACGTTAACAAAGTGCAGGGACACCAGGCCCTGCGCCACCGCCATCTCGGCCCAGTGGCCAATGCGGCCCAGATGGTGCGCGTTGGCCAGCGTCATGATGCAACTGCCGTGCTGCTGCGCGCGGGCTATGCCCAACTGCATGGCCTGCTCACCCACCACTTGGCCGTAGCCGCGCTGCGCGTCCAGGCTGAGCATGCTGCCGATGTCTAGCTGCACTTTGACGCCAGTGTTGGGTTTAAGGCCACCTTCCAGCACCGCGTCGATGTAGCGGGCAATCATGCCCACGCCATGCGAGTCGTGACCGCTGAGGTTGGCCATCACCAGGTTGTCCGCCACCTGTTTGGCTTCTTGCGGGGTGCTCCCTGCTGCTATAAAAATACTAGCTGCTTGCGCACGTAAATGGTGGGCTTGAATGGTTATGGTCATATATTATCTGGTTAATGATGGATCATGGGTGGCTTGGGTATGCGAAGGTCTGGCCCTCACCCCTGCCCTCTCCCGCACGCGGGAGAGGGAGTAATACAGATTGCGCATGGATGCCCATCTTGGCTCCCTCTCCCGCTAGCGGGAGAGGGTTGGGGTGAGGGCGCATCAGAGGGAGCGAGCAGTTCTCTCATCACATCACCGCGCCGACTTGCCAGGGCACAAACTCGTTTTGCCCGTAGCCGTGTTGCTCGCTTTTGGATGGCGTGCCTGATGCGGTCGCCAGCACCAAATCAAAAATGCGTTGCCCCATCTGCTGCACCGTGGCCGAGCCATCGATGATCTCGCCGCAGTTGATGTCCATGTCTTCTTCTTGTCTCTGCCATAGCGCGGTGTTGGTGGCCAGCTTCAGAGATGGTGAGGGCGCGCAGCCGTAGGCACTGCCGCGTCCGGTGGTGAAGCAGATCATGTTGGCACCGCCCGCCACTTGCCCCGTGGCGCTGACGGGGTCGTAGCCGGGGGTGTCCATGTAGATGAAGCCTTTGTCTCTCACCGGCTCGGCGTATTCGACCACCGCCTGCAAATTGCTGGTGCCGCCCTTGGCGACCGCGCCGAGGGACTTTTCCAGGATGGTCGTCAAGCCACCCGCCTTGTTGCCGGGCGAAGGGTTGTTGTTCATCTCGCCTTCGTTGATGGCGGTGTAGTGCTCCCACCACTTGATGCGTTCGATGAGTTTCTCGCCCACTTCGCGGCGCACGGCGCGGCGGGTCAGCAAGTGTTCAGCGCCATAAATCTCTGGGGTCTCTGAGAGGATAGCCGTGCCGCCATGGGCCACCAGCAAGTCCACTGCCACGCCCAACGCCGGGTTGGCGCTGATGCCGCTGTAGCCGTCGCTGCCGCCGCACTGCAGGCCGATGGTGATGTGCGCGGCGCTGCACGGTTCGCGCTTCACTGCATTGGCGCCGGGCAACATGCCTTTGATCAGTGCAATGCCTTTGTCTACCGTCTTGCGTGTACCGCCCGTGTCCTGAATGTTGAAGACCTTGAGCGTGTCGCCCTCGCGCAGACTGCTATTGGCCAGCCAGGCGTTGATCTGGTTGGACTCGCAGCCCAGGCCCACCACCAAGATGCCTGCAAAATTGGCATGCGTGGCATAGCCCGCCAAGGTGCGTTGCAATATCTGCATGCCCGTGCCCTCGGTGTCCATGCCGCAGCCCGTGCCGTGCGTGAGTGCTACTACGCCGTCCACCATGGGGAAGTCGGCCAGCGCGGCGGGGTTGGTTTGGCGGTTGAAGTGGTCGGCAATCGCGCGCGCTGCGGTGGCTGAGCAATTCACGCTGCTGAGAATGCCGATGTAGTTGCGCGTAGCCACGCGGCCATCTGCTCGCTGAATGCCCATGAAGCTGGCTTCGCGCAACGGTGCCACAGGTTTTACATCCGCACCAAAAGCGTAGTCGCGTGCAAAGTCACCCTTGTTCTCGCCCATGCCCAAGTTCTGCGTGTGCACATGCTCGCCCGCCGCTATCGCCTTGGTAGCAAAACCGATGATTTGGTTGTAGCGGCGCACCGGGCTGCCAGCGGCAATGGCATGCACGGCCACCTTGTGCCCCGCAGGAATCAGCCCGCGTGTGGTGATGCCATTGAGCAGCGTGCCGCCGATAATTTGCGAGCGCGCAATCACCACGTCGTCGGCGGGATGGAGCTGGATAAATAAATGCATAGTGCCACGTACTTTCTCTGGATAAGTGGGCCGCCCCAGGGGGACAGGGGATCGCCATTTCTAATGGTACTATGATATGCACCACTCCAAATACAGGCTGTACCCCATGAGACTACAAGGTAAAACCGCCCTCATCACTGCCGCCGGGCAAGGCATCGGCCAGGCCTGCGCACTGGCCATGGCGCGCGAAGGTGCGCAAGTGATCGCCACTGATTTAAACCCGCTGCTCTTGCAAAGCTATGCAGGTATCGCCAACATCCGCACCCAGGTGCTGGACGTGTTGGACAAGGCAGCTATTCAAACCGTGATGCAAGCCGCCCCCAAGCTGGACGTGCTGTTCAACTGCGCAGGCTTCGTGCACAACGGCAGCATCTTGCAAGCCACCGATGAGGACTGGAACTTTGCTTTTAACCTCAATGTACGCGCCCAGTTCTGGATGATCCAGGCCGCCCTGCCCAAGATGCTGGCGGGCGGGGGTGGCAGCATCATCAACATGGCCAGCGTGTGCGGTAGCTTGAAGGGCTTGCCCAACCGTTTTGCCTACGGTGCCAGCAAGGCAGCCGTGGTGGGGCTGACCAAATCGGTCGCTGCAGACTTTGTGGGCCAGGGCATCCGCTGCAATGCGATAGCACCCGGCACGGTAGACACGCCCTCGCTGGGCGAGCGTATCAACAGCTATGCCGACCCGGTAGAAGCGCGCAAGAATTTCATCGCCCGCCAGCCCATGGGCCGCTTGGCGCAGGCTCCCGAGATAGCGCCCATCGTGGTCTACCTGGCCAGCGATGAATCGGTGTTTGCTACAGGCCAGGTATTTGCAGTGGACGGAGGCATGACGATATGAACCAACTCGATTTAAACCAGCGCCACGCGGTCATCACTGGCGGCGCATCGGGCATTGGCCTGGCCATTGCGCAGCGCATGCTGGCCTCGGGTGCGCGCCTCACGCTGTGGGACATGAACGAAGCGGCTCTGCGCGGTGCGCAAGAGGCGCTGGGCAAAGATGCATCGGGCAATGCCGTGCATACGGTAGTGGTCAACGTCACCGACCATGCCGACGTGGTGCGCGCAGCAGCCGCTACCGAGCAGCACGCCCCCGTAGACATCGTGGTCAACAGCGCAGGCATCACCGGCCCTAACGCCACGGTGGCCGACTACCCGGTGGGTGACTGGAAGCGCGTGTTTGACGTGAACGTGCACGGCCTGTTTTATGTCTGCCGCGAGTTATCGCCCTTCATGCGCCAGCGCAACTACGGCCGCATCGTCAACATCGCCTCGGTCGCAGGCAAAGAAGGCAACCCCAACGCCAGCGCCTACAGCGCCAGCAAAGCTGCGGTTATTGCGCTGACCAAGTCGCTAGGCAAAGAGCTGGCCGCCACCGGCGTGCGCGTCAACTGCGTCACCCCCGCTGCCGTCAAAACCGCCATGTTCGACCAGATGACGCAGGGCCACATCGACTTCATGCTGTCCAAAATTCCCATGGCCCGCTTTGGCGAAGTGAACGAGATTGCCGCCATGGTGGCCTGGCTGTGCACGGAAGACTGCTCGTTCTCCACCGGTGCGGTGTTTGACTTGTCGGGCGGCCGCGCTACTTATTAGCTCTTAAAATACAAAACGAAGAGAGATACCGGACGCAGAGGACGCAAAGACTACGCAAAGGACGCAAAAAAATACCAAAGAACAGCCAAGTATTTTTTAAATTTTTTTTGGTTTTCGTTTGCGTCCTCTGCGTAACTTTCGCGTCCTCTGCGTCCGGCCAAGTCCGCTTTTTCCCCTTTCCCCTCCACCAACTACTGTATAAGGACCACCATGAAACTCGTTCGCTACGGCAACCCCGGCAAAGAAAAGCCCGGCATCATCGACACGCAGGGTGTGCTGCGTGACCTCAGCTCTGTGGTGCCCGATATCGGCGCAGCACAGCTGAACGCCGCAGCGCTGAAAAAAATCGCCAAAGTCAAAACCGATAAATTGCCCGCCGTGCGCGGCACGCCCCGCATGGGTTGCCCGGTCGCGGGCATCGGCAAGTTCATCTCCATCGGCCTGAACTACTCGGACCACGCCAAAGAAGCTGGCATGGCCATCCCCAAAGAGCCTATCGTTTTCATGAAGGCCATCAGCTGCATCCAGGGGCCGAACGACGACGTGATGCTGCCTAAAAACTCGGTCAAAGGCGACTGGGAAGTCGAGCTGGCTATCGTCATCGGCACCAAGGCATCGTATGTCAGCCAAAAAGACGCTCTAAATTATGTGGCAGGCTACGCCCTGTCCAACGACGTGAGCGAGCGTGAATACCAGCTAGAGCGCGGCCCGCAGTGGGATAAGGGCAAGGGCTGCGACACCTTCGGCCCACTCGGCCCCTGGCTGGTGACAACCGACGAGATCACCAACCCGCAAAAGCTGGCCATGTGGCTGGATGTGAACGGCAAGCGCATGCAAACCGGCAACACCAAGACCATGATCTTCGGTGCCGCCAAAATCGTCAGCTACGTCAGCCGGTTCATGACCCTGTTGCCCGGCGACGTGATCATCACCGGCACGCCTCCCGGCGTAGGCATGGGAGTGAAGCCCGCGCCGCAGTTCCTGAAAAAGGGCGATGTGATGACCTTGGGCATTGAAGGCCTGGGCGAGCAGCGCCAAAAAGTAGTGGCGTACAAGAAGGCCTAAGGCGAAAACCGGCGTAGACAGCGCAGGCTGTCTACGTTTTTCATGGTTTTTCGATAACAGGACGCTACATATTCAGTAGCTGCTCCCGCAATATTTTATTGGGCTACAGGCTTATTTGCTTGTGAAATTAGCCTGGCGCAGCACGCGCTGGCTCGTCAGGCAGCCAGCTCACTACTAAAAATGTGAACACCGCCACGCCGGCCAGCAGCATGAACACATTGCCAAAGCCGACGGATTTGACCAGCGGCCCCAGCGCCCACACTGCCACCGAGCTGATGCCAATCGACACCGCCAGGCGCATGCCCGCTACACGCGAGCGCATGTGGTCGTCCACGTAGCGCACAATCATCGCGTCGGTAAACGGGATGGCCCCAAACACCGACACCATTACCCCGATCAGCGCCGCATACAGCCACCAGCCCTGCGCCGTAGCGGCCAGCAGCAGCAGGGGAATCTGCATCACCACCACGCAGCGGTACAGCTTGCGAATCGGAAAGCGGTCAATCAAACGCCCCACCACCACCTGCGCCAGCGAGGCCAGTGCGTACACCGAGGCCAGCAGCAGGCCCAGCTTGGCCGGGTCTTGCATCACGCCCTGAAAGCGCTCGGTGAGCAACTGCGTGTTGCCATTGGTGGTGATGTTAAACAGCAGCCCGCCACTGGCCGCAGCGGTGGTCATCACCAAAAAAGCGCGGGCTAATTGTTTGGGCGACAGACTCACCTTGGCCTTGATACCGCGCTTGGCCGGGGCCATCGTTTCGCGCGGGCACACCCACGCAAACCACAAACCCACCGCAATACACACCACCCCCGGCACCGCAAACGCCACCCTCCAGCCAAAAGCCTTCACCAACAGCCCGGTCACCAGCGCGGCCACCGCAATGCCCAGGTTGCCCGCCAGCCCGTTGAAGCCAATCGTCGCGCCCGGCGTGGTCGAGTGCTGAACCAGCATCGGAATGCCCACCGGATGGTAAATGGCCGAGAAGGTGCCCAGCAAAGTCAGCGCCACCGCCAGTTGCCAGGGCGCCTGCACAGTAGCCACCAGCAAGGCCGACAAGCCCATGCCAAAGAAAAACACCAGCATCATCGGCCTGCGCCCCCACAAGTCGCCCAGCCGCCCCGCCGGGATGGAGCCCAGGCCAAACATCACAAACGCTCCCGCGCCCCAAGGCATCAAATCCTCCCAGCGCGCATACCCAAAATCCCCCGCCATGGTCGCCACGGCGGTGGCAAAGATCAGCAGGAACATGTGGTCAATCGCGTGGGCCAGATTGAGCAAGGTAGTTACCCAAAACGGGGTGCTCACCGCAGGGCTGGGCACATGATGGCCCGTGGGCGGGGCGGTGACGGATGCCAAACTGGCGGTAACGGGCAGGCTCATGGCGCTTTCTCAGTAGAGTAAGTCGCTATTTTGCAGCAAACCCCGTCCGGGTGCAGTCACGCTTGCGCGGTGGGCGCGCAAGCCTGCGGTGCACGCTGCTGCGCAAATGCGCAGCAGCGCTTGCGCAAAACGCTTACCAGTTCGCCTCGCGCTCGGGCGAGGCGCTGATTTTGTGGATGGACAGGTCGGCACCTTCAAACTCCTCTTCCTGGCTCATGCGCAGGCCCATGGTCATTTTGAGCGCGTAGTAGACGACAAAGCCGCCCAGCAGTGCCCACACCACACCCATGGCAGTACCGATGAGTTGCGCAGACAGCGACACCCCACCCAAGCCCCCCAGCGCCTTGCTGCCAAAGATGCCGGCTGCGATGCCGCCCCACGTGCCGCACAGGCCGTGCAGTGGCCAGACGCCCAGCACGTCGTCAATCTTCCACTTGTTTTGCGTCAGGGTGAACATGATGACGAAGATGGCACCGGCAATGCCGCCCACCACCAGCGCGCCCAGCGGGTGCATCAGGTCGCTGCCTGCGCACACGGCCACCAGGCCAGCCAAGGGGCCGTTGTAGACGAAGCCGGGGTCGTTTTTGCCCAGCAGCAAGGCCACCAAAGTACCGCCCACCATGGCCATCAGCGAGTTGACCGCCACCAGGCCGGAGATTTTGTCGATGGTTTGCGCGCTCATCACGTTAAAGCCAAACCAGCCCACGCACAGCACCCAGGCGCCCAGTGCGAGGAAAGGAATGCTTGAAGGCGGGTGCGCCGAAATGCCGCCGTCTTTCTTGTAGCGGTTGTAGCGCGCGCCCAGCAGCATCACAGCGGGCAAAGCAATCCAGCCGCCCACGGCGTGTACCACCACAGAGCCCGCAAAATCATGGAACTCTTCGCCCGTGGTGGCCTTGATCCATGGGTTGATGCCGAAAGCATTGTTCCAGGCAATGCCCTCAAAAAACGGGTAGATAAAGCCGACGATGATGGCGGTGGCTATGAGCTGCGGCCAAAACTTGGCCCGCTCAGCAATGCCACCCGAAATGATGGCGGGAATAGCGGCCGCAAAAGTCAGCAAGAAGAAGAACTTGACCAAGTCGTAGCCATTCTTGGCGGCCAGCGTCTCGGCGCTGACGAAAAAGCTGGTGCCGTAGGCCACGCTGTAGCCCACCGCAAAGTAGACCACGGTGGAGACCGAGAAGTCCACCAGAATTTTGACCAGCGCGTTGACCTGGTTCTTTTTGCGGACGGTGCCGAGTTCTAAAAACGCAAATCCCGCATGCATGGCCAGCACCATGATGGCCCCCAGCAGGATAAATAGCGCGTCAGTGCCTTGTTTTAGTGCTTCCATAGTGTCTCTTTGGATGTGAATGGGGGTTAATTATGTGCAAATGCTTTTTAATGGTGCATTAATAGCTGATAAAAAATTAATGCACGCTAATCAAGCAATATTTGCGCCAGAACGGTGCCTTTTGTGGGCGCTGCTGAGTTTGGTCTTTTCAAGATGCCGTTCCACCTTCGTCACATTGCGGCGATGTGCAGAAAATCTGCCCTGCAGGCCATCCGCCGACCCTTTTGGCACGCAATGGCTTCACCCGGTACAAAATAGCCGATTTGGGATCGGCCATTGCCAGATGGTGGTTTCAAGTTTCGTTCACTTGTGGAGCTACCATGATCCTTGTTGCAGGCTCAGCCAATCTTGATTTTGTCGTGCGCGCAGGCCACATACCCGCGCCGGGCGAGACCGTGCTGGGGCGTGAATTCAAAACCTTTCCGGGCGGCAAAGGGGCCAACCAAGCGGTGGCCTGCGCCCGCGCGGGCGGCGTGCCCACAGCCATGCTGCTGGCGCTGGGCGAGGATGCTTTTGCCACGCCCTTGATAGACTCGCTCACCCAAGCAGGCGTGCAATTGCACCTAGTGCGCTCAGCCAGCGAGCCAACCGGCACCGCGTTTATCTGCGTGTCCGACGCGGGTGAAAACGCCATCACCGTAGCGCCGGGCGCAAATAACGCCCTGCAGCCCACGCACTTGGCGCAGCACCTGCCCAGCCTACAGGGCATCACCCACGTGCTGATGCAGCTGGAGATACCGCTGGCCAGCGTAGAGGCCTATGCGCAAGCGGCCAAAGCGCAAGGCGTGCAGGTGGTGCTCAACGCTGCGCCTGCCCGGGCCCTGCCTGCTTGCCTGTTAGCGCTGGTGGATATTTTGATCGTTAACGAAGGCGAGCTCATGGCGCTGACCGCCGGTCAAGCCATCTTGCAAAACCGCGTACCCAGCAGCGTACAAGAACGGCTGGCGCAACTGCCGGTGCCCTGCGTGGTCGTTACCCTGGGCAGCGATGGCTGCCTTGCGCGGGTGCGAGATGCCCAGGGGGTTAGCACTTACATTGAGCAAAGCGCATTCCAAGTCAGCGTGGTGGACACCACTGCCGCAGGCGATACTTTTTGCGGCGTGCTGGTCGCCGCCCTCAGCCAGCAAGCAACCTTGGCGCAGGCGCTGCACCGCGCAAGTGCCGCTGCGGCGCTGGCCTGCACCCAACTGGGCGCGCAAAGCAGCATCCCTATCGCCGGTGAAGTGGCCAAGTTGATGCCACAATAAACCATGACCCAGAGCCACACAACGACGGCACTCGCCACCACAGCCCCTGCCCTCAGCGCAAAAACAACTGCCAAGCACTTCGTCATCTACGACACCGACCCCGGCGTGGACGACGCGATGGCGCTGTACTACGCGCTGGCCCACCCCGCCATTGAGTTGCTGGGCATCACCACCAGCTTTGGCAACGTCACCGCCCCCCAGGCCACTGCCAATGCGCTGTACCTCACGCAGCTAGCGGGTCGCAACATCCCCGTAGCGCAAGGTGCAAAGCAGCCCCTGGCCAAGCACGCCGAAGCCCCGCCCGACTTTATCCACGGCTCAGACGGTCTGGGCAACCTGCCCTCGCGCGCAGCCGCTACTGGCCAGGCCGACCCACGCAGTGCCGCGCAGTTCATCGTCGATATGGCGCGCCAGCACCCCGGCCAAATCACCCTGGTGCCCGTAGGCCCGCTCACCAATATGGCCTTGGCCTTGCAGCTAGAGCCCAAGCTGCCCCAGCTCCTCAAGCAAGTCGTCCTCATGGGTGGCAGCATCGCCGAGCACGGCAATGTGTCGCCCGTGGCCGAGGCCAATATCTGGTGCGACCCCCATGCGGCAGATGCCGTGCTCACGGCCGGGTTTAAGCTCACCATGGTCGGCCTGGACGTGACCTACCGAGTGCTGTTGCCGATCAGCATGTTTGAAAAAATAGCCGCCAAGCACCGCCATGCCGCTACCGACACTTTGCTGCACGCGGTCAAGTTTTACAGCGCCTTTTACCAAAGCCGTTTTGCGCATATGAAAGACTTCAACGGCTGCTACGGCCACGACGTGCTGGCCTTTATTTGCCTGACCAACCCCGAGCTGTTTGGCTACGAGAGCGGCCCCACCCGGGTGGTAGCCGAGGGGATAGCCCAAGGCCACACCATCATGAAGCGCCAGGCGTTTATGCAGTACCCGCAAACCGGCTGGGAGGCCAACGTACCCGCCATCACCGCCTGCATGACAGTCGATGTACCCGCAGTGACTTCACTGTTTGAGACAACCTTGCTCAGCGCTTGGTTGTAAACTGGCAAGCCACCCCAGACCCCGCTGGAGATGCCCCATGCAGTTCCCGATAGTTGACTACACCAGCCCAGACGCTCCTACCGCGTTTTGCGAGAGCCTGCACCGCACTGGCTTTGGGGTACTGAAAAACCACCCCTTAAGCCAAGCCTTGGTCGACCGCATTTACGAGGAGTGGCTGGCCTTTTTCCGCTCTGATGCCAAACACCAATACCCGTTCGACAAAAACGGCAAGCTCGACGGCTACTTCTCTACCGCCGTCAGCGAGACCGCCAAAGGCAACACCGTGAAAGACTTCAAAGAATTCTTCCACATCTACCCCTGGGGCCGCTACCCCGCCGAGGTCAGCGATGCCGCACGCCGCTATTACGCCGAAGGCAGCCAACTCGCGGCCACCTTGCTGCAGTGGGTAGAAGACGGCTCGCCCCCCGAGGTCAAGGCGCGCTACAGCATGCCCCTGCCGCAGATGATTGCCGACTGCGAAGACACCCTGCTACGCGTGCTGCACTACCCGCCCCTATCGGGCAACGAGCCCCCGGGCAGCGAGCGCGCCGCAGCGCATGGCGACATCAACTTGCTCACGATTTTGCCCGCAGCCACCGAGCCCGGCCTGCAAGTGCTGGGCCAAGATAAGCAGTGGCACGACGTGCCCTGCGATTTCGGCCTGCTGATCGTCAACATCGGCGACATGCTGCAAGAAGCCAGCGGCCACTACTACCCCAGCACCACCCACCGCGTGCTCAACCCCACGGGCGCGGCAGCGAAAAAAAGCCGGGTGTCCTTGCCCCTGTTTTTGCACCCGCGCCGCGAGGTCAAACTGTCTGATCGTTACACGGTGGGCAGCTATTTTGAAGAACGGATGCGGGAACTGCGCAGAGCGTGAGTATGGCTTGTGTACCCGATCAGGTCGGCCTATTTAGCGAAACACAGTTTTGTAGTCAACAGGCCGAAGCTTCTTGGCCTTCAAGGTCTTAGCCCTTGGGTGCTGCGGGTTAATCAACACCACGGCTTCTTCGGGTGTGATGGCTGACGGGACGCACAAAACCAAGCTGCGAGATTGCTGCAACCAATCAGACCCGATGGTGACAGTGATGTTTTCGTGCGGCACAGCATCCCATCCTGGCGGTAAATCTGCGGGCTTTAAAACTTCACGCGCTTCCCAGTCCGCAGCTGTGATGTCCACACTGATCAAAAACTTCAGCTGAGGCAGGTTGTTATCGCTAATGTATGCCACCGTCTCCAGCATGGCCAATGAACTGGTGCTTGCCGTGTATAACAAAGGCAATCCCATGGCATTCCATCGTCCAGGGGAGAGCTCGGCACCTTTGCCGCTGAGATCAGTTGCTGAGTATTTTTTGTTTTCGGTTGCAATGCGCCATACTTTCATTGGTATGAGCCGCTTTCCAACGCGGCCAACACTTGGTACACGCGCTGCCCGCCCGCTTCAGTGTCAAGCAGTGCAGAGGGATTGATGCCCCCCAGCGCTGGCTGCGGATGCTCTAGCCATTCACCAAGCCATTTCCCTGAATCAAAAAACTTAGCGTCAGGATGCAAACTGTTTGCAGCGATAGATTGGGCCAATCCAAGCAACTTTTCCAGCCTGATGGACGCTAACGCTTCGGTGCCCTCAAACCTGCCGCCGTTTTTTATTTTGTAGGCCGCCGTTGACTTGGGTATGCGTAAGATGTCAAGCACACGGGAGCTGGGTATTTTTAGTTTTTCGATGGTGGCCACGAAGGCCTCAGAGCTGACGCCGTTGCGTTCGATCGCAACTGTTTCAGCAAAGCCTAAATGGGTGACTGGATGCGGTTTGCCCAACGCATTGGCATGGGCAAAATCAGCCATCACTGCGCCTGGATTTTTCGGATGCTTGGCACCTCTCGCTCTCACTGCCGGGGTCTGTTTTCGCACCCGCAGCGTGCCGTTTGGGTCGTCATTCTCTCCGCGCAACAGCTTTCTTCTCTCCGCGCCCGAAGTTGCCTTGCTGGTCATTTTGATAGTTGCCATGTCATCAAATCTCCAATATTAGAAAAATATATTCCAATATTGTTATGCTGTCAATAGGTATGGGTGTTACCCCGCAACTACAAAAGTCTTAGGCTGAGGCTCGGCCGATTTTCCAGCCCATAATTCCATTTCTAAATCATTACGGTCGTTGGTGTGTCGCTTTGCCGTGCCAGGGTCAGAGCCTTATCCGCTTTTTCTTTGGGCTTTGATATCCGCAACAAGGCTATTGACTGAGTCTTTTCTAAACAACTCACCCCGCTCCTTGGTGTAGTCGCCATTTCCAGCTCTGAACTGATTGAGAAATCGCATGGCATCCACAGCGCCAAGCTCATTGAACAAAGCATTTCTTGCGCGATGGGTTAATTCAGCAATAGGTTGAAGATGGACGCTCATTTTGTTACCTCCGGCACTAAGCCTAAAAGAGTGATCACTTTGCAATTTAATCCTGCGACTAGTTGGGCTTTGCGAAACAGCGCATCATCACATGTGCAGAAATAATCGACGTTTGCATGCGATGCCAAGGCCAGATGAATCGCATCCATCGCACCGATTCCATTGCGCTCAAATATCAGCGCTGCCGCCTCAATCTCGTCTGTCACTTCAAGACGCTCTGTCGCGAGCAACAAGACAGAAGACACCTCAGCTCGCCTGCTACCGTCAGGGATACGCCCAATTTCGTACGCTAAGGGCCTGTTAACAAATAACATAAGCAATATCAACCCGATAGAATTTGATAATTCCAATCACCATGGAACTCATGTCGCACGAGCTTGATAGCCGA
>JAYVGI010000289.1:0-5851 GCA_043772355.1 Polaromonas sp. | reverse complement strand
CAACAATTTTTGCACGGCGGCCAGGTTGCCGCGCGGCGCACGGCCTTTGGCGTCCGGACGCATGGCGCCGCGCAGATCGTCGTGGTCGTACACCATCAGATGCACGCCGATATTTTCGTTCAGTGGCTGGCACAGGCTGCTGATGGACAGTGCCTCCACGTTGCCACCAGTAAAGCCGGTCACGGTGCGGGGTTCGTAATCGACGTTGTGCTCGATCAACGCAATTTCAGCCGATTTCGGATCGTCGCAAAACAACTGAACGTAAATGTCCGACAGCCGGGTCGCCGTGCCATGCCAGACCGCGCCGGCCAAATGCGGCCGGAAGGCGGCCATGCGCTGCATCCACACCAGCGCCAGCTGGCGCAGGGCGGCCAGCTCGGCGGGCTGGGTGTCGGCGCAGAACAGCGCGATGTACTCGCGCACCGCGTCCTCCATCTGGTCGTTGTCTGGCAGGGCCGTGCGCGCCGGCAAGGCCAGTTGTTTGAGTGCGCGGCGCTTGGCGGGGCCGTATTCCAGCCCTTCTTCGACCACGAGCACGGCGGCCGTGGCGGCAATTTCGGATTTGAGTGTGTGCAACATCAGGGTCGGCTGGCGCGCGGCCAGGAGCGAGGCGTTCTTGGTGGGCTGTGCTGGAAGGCAGGCAGGCGGGCGGGCAAAGCGATTGTGCCCAGATTAGGCGGACCAAGTCAGCCAAAGTTCCAGGCTTTCTATGGCTGCTATGAAAATTATAGCTTCTTAGGAAATCATCATAGGCAACTCAAGCGTTTTTGGCTTGAAAAATAGCCAATTCAAAGCGCTTCTTTAAAATCAGGTGATGCACATACATATTCTGGGAATTTGCGGAACCTTCATGGGCGGCCTAGCTGCGCTGGCGCGTGAGGCGGGGCACAAGGTGACGGGCTGCGACGCCGGCGTGTACCCGCCAATGAGTGACCAACTGCGCGCCCTGGGCATCGACCTGGTGGAGGGCTTTGGCGCAGAGCAGATGGCTTTGAAGCCCGACATGTATGTGGTGGGCAATGTAGTGAGCCGCGCCAGGCTGGCCGATGGCACGCCCAAGTTTCCGTTGATGGAGGCGGTACTCGATGCGGGCTTGCCCTACACCAGTGGCCCACAGTGGCTGAGCGAGCATGTTTTACAAGGCCGCCATGTGCTGGCCGTGGCGGGCACGCACGGCAAAACCACCACGACCTCGATGCTGGCCTGGATTTTGCAGGACGCGGGTCTGAAACCCGGCTTTTTGGTGGGCGGCGTCCCGCTGAACTTTGGCGTGTCGGCACGCCTGGGCGAGCAGTATTTTGTGATCGAAGCCGATGAATACGACACCGCATTTTTCGACAAACGCAGCAAGTTTGTGCACTACCGTCCGCGCACAGCGGTGCTGAACAACCTGGAGTTTGACCACGCCGATATTTTTGATAATCTGGCAGCGATTGAGCGGCAGTTTCACCACTTGGTACGCACCGTGCCAGCCACTGGTCGGGTGGTGGTCAACGGGGTGGAGGAAAGCCTGCAACGCGTGCTGCACATGGGCTGCTGGAGCGGGCAGACCAGCTTTGGCGCTGCGGTGTCAGACCTGAGCGCCGCGGGAGAGCCGGGTGATTTTGACGTGCTACTGAAAGGTGAGCTGGTTGCGCACATCCGCTGGTCTCTTTCAGGTGTACACAACCAAATGAATGCACTGGCTGCGATGGCAGCGGCCCAGCATGTGGGTGTGCCTCCAAACGTTGCAGCGAAGGCGCTGGAGGCTTTTGAAAACGTCAAGCGACGCATGGAGCTGCTTGGCACCGTGCGGGGCGTGACGGTGTACGACGACTTTGCGCACCACCCTACGGCCATACGACTGACCCTGGACGGCCTGCGCAGGCAGCTCGATGCCAACCCGGCCACCCGCAGCGCGCGCATACTGGCCGCGTTTGAGCCGCGCAGCAACACCATGAAGCTGGGCACCATGAAGCAGCAACTGCCCTGGAGCCTGGAGGCGGCGGACCTGGCCTTTTGCCACACCGGCGGGCTGGACTGGGATGCGGCGCAGGCCTTGGCACCCATGGGTGCACGCGCGCAAACGGTGGGCAGTGTGGATGGCTTGGTAGCCCAAGTGTGCAGCGCGGCCCGCGCTGGCGATCACGTAGTGTGCATGAGCAACGGCGGTTTTGGCGGGGTGCATGCCAAACTGCTACTCGCCTTACGCGCTTGATCAGCGCGCTAGTGCCTGGCCGGAAACATCAGTGGCGCTGGCGCTGTGTGGTCTAGATCAGCATCCGGGTGGCGCGCGCTGCCCAAGCCCGCTTTGGATGGCACAGACGCGCCGCGTGAAAAGCCGCTGGCCAGCATGCCACTGCTGGGCGGCAGGCTGCTGTGATCACCCAAGGGCGTGCGCGTGCGGTCAATATGGCCCGCAGAGGCCGGGTTGGTGGTGACGGACCCGGCGTAGTACAGGGCTGCCAGGGCGCGGGCCAATGCATCGTCGGACAGCTCGGTCGCTTGCTGCAGATCGGCAAACTTGCCAGGCACGGTGCTCAAAGCGCGCAACACCACTAAATGCTCGTCGCGCAGCCAGCCTGTGGGCAACTGCGGCAAGCGGCGTAAATACATGGTGTTGTGCCGGTAGCGCACGGGCAATGCGTCTTGGGTGGTGCGCACTGCGTAGGTCCACATCAATTGCGACACGGTCATGGTTAAAAAGCCATGCGGCACGTCAGCCGCGCCGGGTGGACGGTGCATCCAGACAGCATCCTCAAAATCCACCGGCCGCGCGATGGGCAGCATGGCCACAGTCCAATTGATAAAGTTCACCAAGGCCAGCAGCTTGCCGTGGGAGTCCAGTACATGGAAAACGCCTTTGGACAACTCCGCCTCCCGGGCCACCAGCTCGCTGCCCAAAGCAAACTGGGCGCGCAGGGGGCGCAGCCAAGCCTCAAAGCGTTGCAACGCGATGCGCAGCAACTCTGGCGTGCGAAAGTTAACGATTTCTGCGGCCTCAATACCTTCTGGCATAGGCTCAGTGAAGGCGATGGGGCGCGACATCTCCGACGGGTTGAGCGAAATACTGGGTTGGTGCGCCAACAGGGTGTTGACCCGCACCGCATTGCCTTGCAGGCGGTGCACGTTGCGCCCGTTGATACACCAGGCATCCGCATGCTCAAAACCAACCAACTCCCAGCTGGGCCAGCCCGCGCTCGGATGCGCGATGGCCTCAAGCACCTTTTGCTTGTCCGCATCAACAAAACCTAATAAACCTAGTCTAAGTAGGGGCTGCTCCATACACACTCCAATTCCTGTATGTTTTTAGTACTTGCGTACCAATAAGTGAATTTAAGTGTTACTTTAAACTTTTTTTATTTCTAGTCAATAGCCCATTTGGGTAGGTTTAGTGGATTAAGTATGCATTTTTATACAGCTCGGCGTTGCTGCACCGCCTGGGATAAGGTCTCCAGTACGTCCAGCGAAACGTCCCAGCCCAGGCACGCATCGGTAATGCTTTGACCGTAGCGCAGACTTTGTGGATTGTCCTTGCCAGGGCTGAATTTTTGCGCACCATCTTCCAAATGGCTCTCCACCATGACACCGAACACACTGCGTGAACCGGTGGCCATTTGGGCGGCAATATCGAGCGCCACGTCACGCTGCTTTTCATGCTGTTTGGAGCTGTTGGCGTGGCTGCAGTCCACCATCAGCCTGGCAGGCAGCTTGGCGGCTTCGAGTTCTTTGCAGGCCTGGGCAACGCTGGCAGCATCGTAGTTGGGCACCTTGCCGCCACGCAAAATGACGTGGCAATCTTGGTTGCCGTTGGTCTGCACGATGGCCACTTGGCCATTTTTATGCACCGACAGAAAGTGATGCCCACGGGCTGCGGCCTGGATCGCGTCGGTGGCGATTTTGATGTTGCCGTCGGTACCGTTTTTAAAGCCAATCGGGGCTGACAAACCGGATGCCAACTCGCGGTGTACCTGGCTCTCGGTGGTGCGCGCGCCAATCGCGCCCCACGAAATCAGGTCACCAATGTACTGGGGCGAAATCACGTCTAAAAACTCGCTGCCTGCGGGCAGGCCCAGGCGGTTGATCTCGATCAGCACCTGGCGGGCGATACGCAGGCCCTCGTCGATGCGGCAGGTCTCGTCCAGGTAGGGGTCATTGATCAATCCCTTCCAGCCTACCGTGGTGCGGGGTTTTTCAAAATACACGCGCATCACTATCTCCAGCGTGCCAGCATATTTGGTGCGCTGCTCTTTAAGGCGGCGGGCATACTCCAGCGCGGCTACCGGGTCGTGGATTGAGCAGGGGCCGATGATGACGAGCAAGCGGTCATCCTCCCCGGTCATGATGCGCTGAATGCTGGTGCGGGTGCTGCTGATAAGGGATTCGATGGGGGTGCCGCGAATGGGGAAAAAGCGGATTAAATGTTCGGGAGGGGGCAACACGGTGATGTCCTTGATGCGTTCGTCATCGGTCTGGCTGGTGCGGTCCACAGGCTGGGTGCCGGGTGGATACCACGCATCTTGGGAAGTGTGGGCAGTGGGGTTCATCGTGTTGCTCCTTGGATATTGACTACAAAAAATGGCAAAAAAAAACCGCCTGGGGTTAAGCCCGGCGGTGCTGAGTAGGGGAAGGTCGTTCAGTTGAACTATCGCCTCTCGTCCGCCGGGACTGAGAACCAAAAGTAAAAGTAAAAGTAAAAGAAATTCGACATGGCAGCGATGTTAGCACGAGTTCAGCCGCGCAACTGACCCCACCACTGCTTGGCACGGGCCAGGCGAGACTCGTCCACCACCAAGGGCACCATAGCCGACTCTTCTTGGCTTTGGGCCAGGGCCTGGGAGCGTGCCTGCTCGTGCAGGTCGATCATCATCAAGCCTTCGCCCAAGGTGCGCCAACCGATCATCTCAAAGTCGTCGATCACCACTTGGCTATCACCGCTGATGTTGCGCTCTACCAGCCACTGGCCGATGAGTACGCGAAAATTATTCAGCGCAGCCAGATACGAGGCGTATTCGTACAGAACGCGCCAGGTTTCGCTCAAGCCCACCACCATTTGGCGGTGCTTGCGCAAAGCGGTCAGCAGGTCCACCAACAAGGGACCGACCATGGCACCGCGCTCGTGGGCCGACAAGGCCGAGCCAACTTTTTCGATTCTGGTAGACAGTTCGCCCATGCTTTCGGACAGGCTAATGGACTCCGCGTCGTTGGTCATGGAGCGCAAGGCATCGCCAAACTCTGCGAAATCTCGCATGTCCGGTAAACCGGTCTCGGGATCGAGGTGAAAACGGGAGGAACTGCTCATAGGGTGGTTGTAACTCGGAAATCCTGCTATGCAATAGGCTGACGCATCTAGTTACACATTAGGGAGATGGAAAAACCCAATATCCCGTTGATCGATCCTCTCTGCCGCCCTTATTTTGAGTCTGTGTGATTTGCCGTGGGTTGCACCGTGGTGGGGACATCAGTGGGCGGACTGCTTCACCTTGACCCGCGCATCCAGATGCTTCTACTGGTCCGGCTTGGCGGCTTGCTTGAAAACATCGTTACTCACTAAATAGTAGCACTCCGTCTATGCACACCAGTGGGGTACATGGGTATAGGTTAAAAAAAGGCTTCCTGTACGTTGGGTGGCCGCTGTTTGCCGAAAACCAGCTAGACGGGCTTGCTGCAGCGCATTTTGGGTCCAGGTGGCGCTCTATATTCCATAGCTCTTGCCGCTTTATTCTAGAGGGCTACAGGCGGATATCTATCTAAAATAGCGGCGCTCCAAGCAGCAAATTCACGGTTTTCGGCCGATTCAAAAGTCGCCACCGGCATTGCAACGGCTCCAAACCCTATTGCGCGACAAAATATGGGCGTTACCCTGTGTACC
>JAYVGI010000288.1:0-6904 GCA_043772355.1 Polaromonas sp. | reverse complement strand
CAACAGGCAACAGGCAACAGGCAACAGGCAACAGGCAACAGGCAACAGGCAACAGGCAACAGGCAACAGGCAACAGGCAACAGGCAACAGGCAACAGGTTGCAGGTTGCAGGTTGCAGGTTGCAGGGTTCATGCGAAAAATATTAGCTACTATTTTTGTAGCAAGCTATCAGCCTGCGATCATATAATTTGGCGTGTGTGGATGTAGCATGGCAACAGAAAATGTATCTCAGGCAAGCAGGATGTGACGCAGGCAACAGCAAGCAATAAGGCTTGCCGCACACGCTGCGCTGCGGTGCAATAGGGGCTTCTTCAACTTGAACAGGAGTTCACTGATGTTTTTTAAATCACGTACTTTGATCGCTGGTGCTGCCATTGCCTTGCTCTCTACCAGTGCCGCTTGGGCCCAGTCCACCGCCCCTGCCATGGGCGCACCCGCACTGCCCACCGACAAGCCCGCAGCGGCTATGCCTGCACCGATGGAAAAGCCGATGTCGGCCAAGGAGATGGCTGCAGCATTTACCAAAGCCGATACCAATAAGGACGGCAAGCTGGACAAAATCGAAGCGGAAGCTGTGCCAGGCCTGGCTGCCAAATTTGAGCAAACCGACACTGACGGTGACAAGCTGGTGTCCAAAGCCGAGTTTGAAAAAACCATGAAGCAGTAAGCGCTGCCGCCAGGCTCCAAGGCCTGGCCAAGTGGGGTGCCTGCGTGCAGGCACCCTTTTTTTAAGCGGTGCTTGTTGCACCACCCTATCGGGCCACGATGCATGCAAAAAATCCCGCTCTCGGTTCACCAGCATGCGCTGTTTTTAGATTTTGACGGCACTCTGGCAGACATAGCGCCGCAGCCCAGCGCCGTGCATGTGCACGCCGATATGGTCAGTACGCTGCACAGCGCCTACCACTTGTTCAACGGCGCGTTGGCCATCGTGTCGGGCCGGTGCATTGCTGACATAGACCGCTTTTTAGCCCCCCTCATTCTCCCGGCTGCGGGCGAGCATGGGGTGCAGTGGCGCAATAGCCGGGGTGAGTTTTTTGAGCTCGACGCCCAAAAGCTCAGGCCCTTGATCGAGCCCATCATGCAAGCGGCCCAATACCTGGCCAGCCAGCACCCCGGACTGCTGCTCGAGCAAAAAACCGCAGGCTTTGCCTTGCACTACCGCATGGCACCGGCCCTGTACAACCTGTGCTGGCACACCCTGGCACCCATGGTGCAGCGCACCCCCGCCTTGGCGCTGATGCGCGGCAAGTACGTGATCGAGGTGGTGCCCAGCGCCATCGACAAAGGCACCGCCATTCACAGCTTTTTATTGAAACCTCCGTTTGCAGGCCGCACGCCTATTTTTATGGGCGACGATGTGACCGACGAGGCCGGCTTTGCAACGGCGCAAGCGCTGGGCGGCTACGGCGTGAAGGTCGGCGCCGGGCCCAGCGTGGCGCAGCACCGCTGCCCCAACCCGGCGGCCCTGCGCGCCTGGCTCGCGCAGGCGGTGCGCATGCCGCAACACGTGCCCCATACCGCACTACCCACCGCGCACCCTCCGCCAGTGGCCCGCGCCGCATGATGCCCGCTGCCGCCAGTACCCTGTCCCTCGGCATCATCGGCAACTGCGCCTTCAGCGCATTGGTCAACCCGCACGCCCGCATTGTGTGGTGTTGCTTGCCCCGCTTTGATGGCGACCCGGTGTTCAACGCCCTGGTGGACGAGGGCGAGCACGCCAGCAGCTTTGCGATCGAGATAGAAGACTTCTCCCACAGCACCCAGCACTACGAGCCCAACACCGCCGTGCTGCGTACCCAGCTGGTAGACCGCAGCGGGCAGAGCATCGAGATTACCGACTTTGCGCCCCGCTTTTACAACCACGCACGCTTTTTCAGGCCGACGACTTTGGTGCGCCGCGTGCGCGCCCTCACAGGCGCACCGCGCATCCGCGTGCGCCTGAACCTGCGCTTTGACTGGGGCCGCATGGTGCCCACCATCACGCGCGGCAGCAACCATGTGCGCTACGCCGGCCCGGCCATGGCGCTGCGCCTGAACACCGACGCACCCGTCACCCATGTGCTGGCGCAAACGCCTTTTGTGCTCACCCGTGAGCACAGCTTTTTGCTCGGCACCGACGAGACGCTCAGCGGCGGCATTGCCGACACCGCCCGCCATTTTGAGCAGGAAACCCTGGCCTACTGGCGCGGTTGGACGCAGCGCCTGGCCATTCCGCTGGAGTGGCAAAACGCGGTGATCCGCGCGGCCATCACACTCAAGCTGTCCCTGTTTGAAGACACCGGCGCCATCGTAGCCGCCATGACCACCAGCATCCCCGAGGCCCCAGGCAGTGGCCGCAATTGGGACTATCGCTACTGCTGGTTGCGCGACGCGTTTTTTGTGGTGCGCGCGCTCAACAGCCTGTCGGAAGTGGGCACCATGGAGGACTATATGCGCTACCTGTCCAATGTGCTGGAGCACGCGCGCGGTGGGCATATACAGCCTTTGTTCGGCATCGGCCTGGAGACCGACTTGCCCGAAGAAACCATGCCCCACCTTACCGGCTACCGCAGCATGGGCCCGGTGCGCGTAGGCAACCAGGCGCAAGAGCATTTTCAGCATGACGTGTATGGCAACGTCGTGCTCGGCGCGGCCCAGGCCTTTCATGATCAGCGCCTGCTGCACCGCGCAGGCATGGCCGAATTTACCCGGCTGGAGGCCGTGGGCGAGCGCGCGGTGCAAGTGTTTGAGCAGCCCGACGCAGGCATGTGGGAGCTGCGCACCCGTAGCCGCGTGCACACGTCCTCGTGCCTCATGTGCTGGGCCGCGTGTGACCGTCTGGGCAAAATTGCCCAGCACCTCAACTTGGGGCTGCGCAGCGCGTATTGGCACAACTGCGCCAAGGTCATGCACGCGCGCATACTGCAAAACGCCTGGAGCGAAGAGCGCCAGTCTTTTGTCGAAAGCTATGGCGGCAAAGACCTGGATGCCAGCGTGCTGTTGATGGCCGAGGTGGGCTTTATCTCGGGCCAGGACCCGCGCTTTATCGCCACCGTCGATGCGCTGGAAAAGCATTTGTGCGACGGCCCGTACATGCGCCGCTACGAGGCAGCTGACGATTTTGGCAAACCCGAGACGGCATTCAATATTTGCACCTTTTGGCGCATCGACGCGCTGGCCCGCATCGGGCGCACCGCGCAGGCCCGCAGAATCTTCCAGAGCATGCTGGACGCGCGCAACTCCCTGGGCCTGCTGTCGGAGGACACCCACCCCGTGTCGGGCGAGATGTGGGGCAACTTCCCACAAACCTACTCCATGGTGGGCATCATCAACGCAGCGGTGCGTTTGTCTGCGCCGTGGGACAGCATGGTGTAGCCATAAGGTATGGGCCGCTTGGTCATCGTCTCCAACCGCGTGGTCGATCCACGCCAAAGCGCCGCTGGTGGCCTGGCTGTGGCGCTGGGCCAAGCGCTGGAGGCCACTGGCGGCCTGTGGTTGGGCTGGAGCGGCAAAGTTGCCGAGGGCAGCGCAGGCGGCGCAGGTAAAGGGCCACAGGCCGATGCCCCGCTGCAAATGCAGCGCAGCGGCAAGGTGCAGCTAGCCACCTTTGACCTGAGCGCCAGCCAGCACGACCGCTACTACCTGGGCTACAGCAACGGTGTGCTCTGGCCCGTGTGCCATTACCGGCTGGACTTGGCAGACTTCGATGCAGGCTATTTTGACGGCTATGGGGAAGTGAACAAACTGTTTGCACGCCAGTTGCTCCCGCTGTTAAAAACCGACGATCTGGTGTGGGTACATGACTACCACCTCATCCCCCTGGCCGCCGAGCTGCGCGCCCTGGGCTGCCAGCAGCGTATGGGGTTTTTCCTGCACATTCCCTTGCCGCCACCGCCCCTGCTGGCCGCCATACCCCAACACACTTGGCTAATGGAGCGCATGTTTGGCTACGATGTGGTGGGTTTTCAAAGCCAGCAAGATGTGGGGCACTTTACCGCGTATGTGCAGCACGAGCTGGGGGCGCAAGAAGTGGCTTCAAAAGAAGCCAATACGCCCGCGCCAAATGGGCAACATTGCCCCGCACAAGAGCTGGGCGCACAGCACTTCAGCGCTTTTGGCCGCAAGGTACAGGTGCAGGCCTTCCCCATCGGCATCGACGTAGCCGAATTTGCCCAGCTGGGCCGTGGCAAAGATGCCCGCGACACCTACACCACCACCCGCGAGCAATACGCCAGCCGCCGCCTGCTGATAGGCATCGACCGGCTCGATTACTCCAAAGGCATCCCGCACCGCATACGCGCCTTTCGAGCGCTTTTAAACCAATTTCCAGAGAACCGCGACAGCGCCACCCTCATCCAAATCGCCTCGCCCAGCCGCGAGACGGTGCATGCTTACACTGACATCCTGCACGAGCTGGAAGGCCTGTGCGGCGCGATCAACGGCGACTTTGGCAACTTGGGCTGGATGCCCGTGCGCTACATCCACCGCACGGTAGCCCGCAAGCGCCTGCCCGGCCTGTACCGCGCCGCACGGGTGGGTTGGGTCACGCCCCTGCGCGACGGGATGAACCTGGTGGCCAAAGAGTTCATTGCCGCGCAAGACAGCCAAGACCCTGGCGTGTTGGTGCTGTCGCGCTTTGCCGGGGCGGCGGAGCAACTGAAAGAGGCTCTACTGGTTAACCCTTACGACACCCACGGCACCGCCCACGCCATCCAGCGCGCCCTGCATATGCCGCTGGCCGAACGCCAGGAGCGGCACAGCCGGCTGCTGGCGCGCATTACCGAGCACGACGTGCACTGGTGGAGTAAAACCTTTTTGCAAGCTTTGGCGCAGGCCTAGTTCGCACACATAACTACGCTCCAAATCATAGCGAGCGGGCTATGCAGGGCAGCGGGTGCAGCATGGTATCGCCAATAATCCAGCCAGTCCACAGGGTTGGCAGCGTTGTTCCGGCTCCCTCTCCCGCATTGCGGGAGAGGGCTGGGGTGTGGGCGGACGCAAACGGGGAAAGCAAATGGGGTCAGATCAAAATTCACAGCAAATGGGGTCAGATCAAAATTCACGAAGACCCTCAGTTCGGAGCGCGCAACGCCCTGACGAAATTTTGCTCTGACCCCTTTTGCGCAGTCTGCGGCGCAAGAGACCCTCACCACGCCCAGCGTCAGCCGCGCGGCCCACTCGCAGCGCGCGCCTGCGAGTGGGCCGCTTGGAAAACTACCTGGGAATACACTTACTCATTAAATAGTAGCACTCCGTCTAAGCAGGCCAGTGGGGTACACGGGGAAACGCCCATATTTTGTCGCGCGGTACGGTTTGGAGCGTTGCGAAGCCTCTGGCGGCTTGCGCATCGGCCAAAAAGCCGCGAATTTACTGCTTGGAGCGCCGCCATTTTTAGATCACTATATGCCTGTAGCCCTCTAAGATAGAGCGGAACAAGCTATGGAATAAGTAGTGCCTGTTTTGCAGAAAGTGGTCGGTGGACGGTCTTTGGGACAGATTTTCTGCCTACAGCCACCCAGTAGCCTGAAAACCTTCATTTTTATCCTCTACCCTGTGTACCCCACTGGCCTGTATAGACGAAGTGCTACTATTTAATGAGTAATTGGTTTTCCAAGCGGCCCATGCACAGGCGCGCGCTGCGAGGTCTGGGCGGGTGCCGCTGGGCGTGGCGAGGGTCTTGTGCGCCGCAGACGGCGCGAGGGGTCAGAGCAAAATTTCGTCAGGGCGTTGCGCGCTGCGAACAGAGGGTCTTCCTGAATTTTGATCTGGCCCCATTTGCTTTCCCGGTGGCTAGCGCCCTATGGGCTCGGACGCAGCACCACGCCGGTCCGATCTGGTACACAAGCCACCCCTGCAGATCCAGCTCGCTATCCACAAAAAATCACACGGAGCCCATTTTTAAAGGTATTAGGCCAATAGCCAGCAACAATAAAGCGGGGGGCGCTAGAGTTTTGATAGTGATGGCTAGGGCGCTGCGCGCGGGGGCTTGGGCCGCTGGGGTTTGGCGGTGTGCACTATCAGCATGGCTTTTTCCATCTCACCGCTTAAAAACTGGGGCAGGGCCTTCACGCCACGCTCTATCGTCTGCTCAATGCCGTCCCGGTGCTCGGCCATAGGCTTTTTCAGCACCCAGTGAATCACCTCGCTTTTAACCCCTGGGTGGCCGATGCCCAGGCGCAGCCGCCAATACTGGTCGGTGCCTAGCTGGGCGTGAATATCGCGCAGCCCGTTATGCCCCGCGTGGCTACCGCCCAATTTCAGCTTGGCCTGGCCGGGCACGATGTCCAGCTCGTCATGCACCACCAAAATCTCTTCGGGCGCAATTTTGAAGTATTTCGCCAAAGCACCCACGGATTTGCCCGACAGATTCATAAACGTTTGCGGCTCCAGCAGCCACACAGCCTGCCCCGCGACGGTGGCCCGTGCCACCAGGCCGAAATAGCTCTTGTCGTAGCTAAGTGAGCACTTCAGCTCCCGCGCCAGCGCGTCAATGAACCAAAACCCCGCGTTATGCCGCGTAGCCTCATATTCCGCGCCCGGGTTACCCAGGCCAACAAACAGTTTGATCATGCGGGCAATTATCCCAGCAAGCGCTTGGGTCTTTTAGGCCGCAGCCCATGCCGACCCAGCCGTAGCCTAAAACGCCTCGCAAAACACCATCAAAACTGATTAGATTCGAGTGGAATGCAACAAAACGAGTGAAATGTCACAAGCCGCTGGTCAAAACGAGCTTATGGTACTAAATTACGCCCTACCCAGAACTGGGTACGACAAAACAATGAACTCCTTTTAACATGACCGACAACATGGCTCCCACCGGCTTCAATCCAGCGGCCGACACTTTAATTTTCCGAGAACGGCGCGCAGCGCTGCTGTGTAACGTGGTGGAGTCTGTGTGCAGGATGAAACGAGATGTCACTGG
>JAYVGI010000287.1:0-20671 GCA_043772355.1 Polaromonas sp. | reverse complement strand
TCCTTCATCGACCTGGCCAGCAAAAAGACCCCCGGCGGCGGCGCGCTGCTGCTGCGCGACAACGCGGTGATCCAAGAGCATGTGGCGGTGTCAACAGCGCGGCTTGACGCGATGGTGGCGTGGTTGAGTAGCAGTTTAAAAACCACGTGGGACAGCACGGTAGCCACAGGTGTGCACGCTTTTGATCACCGCATCGCCATGCGCCTGGCCTCTACGTATGCAGTGCGCGAAGCGGCGCGGGTGGTGGAAGACGTGTACACCGACGCAGGTGCCACGGCGATATTTGAAGTCCACCCCTTCGAGCGCCGCCTGCGCGACATGCACGCCGTGTCGCAGCAGGTGCAGTCGAACCCGCAGCATTTTCAGACGGTGGGGCAGTATTACCTGGGGCTTAAGCCTAGTACGCGGTTTATTTAGTCGCTTGCCTTTTGGTTTGTTATGTACTTGGGCATACCGGTGGGGCGCTAAGTTTTGTGCGTGAGCCGGTCGGCGTAGTGTGTGTTTCACCGCTCGATGCCGACTCGTGTTCCGCTCTAGTGACTTGGTTGGCGATCCACCGCTGTACCCCAACTTAACTCGTACGCAGCCCTGGTGCTTGGTGTGCACAGCGCAGCGGCATAAAGGAGGAACAGTCGGCCATAGGCCGACGCGGGGGACAGCCGCGGAGCTGTGCACGCCAAGTGCCAGGGCGAGCACAGAACTGTAGCGAGCACAGAACTGTAGCGAGCACAGAACTGTCGCGAGCTCAGAACTGTCGCGAGCTCAGAACTGTCGCGGGCACAGAACTGTCGCGGGCACAGAACTGTAGCGGGCACAGAACTGTAGCGGGCACAGAACTGGCCCCGCACAGAGCTGGAAATCAGTCCGGCTTAATATTCCCGTCCCGCACAATCTTGCCCCACTTCACCGTCTCAGACTTGATGTAGTCCGCAAACTGCTGCGGCGTGCCACCCACAGGCTCGAAAGCCATGGCGCTCAGGCGCTCGCGCACGTCGGGGGTTTTCAGCATGCTGTTAATCGCCTCGTTCACCTTTTGAATAATCGCAGGCGGCGTGCCCGCCGGGGCCAGCAGGCCGATCCAGGTGTCGTCCACGACGCCGGGAAAGCCAGACTCGGCAAAGGTGGGCACATCGGGCAAAGCCGCTGCGCGTTTGTCGCTAGACACGGCCAAGGCCTTGAGCTTGCCGGTTTTCACAAAGGGCAGGGGCGTAGACAGCGCGCCCGAGCCTACCGTTACCTCGCCTCCCACCACAGCGGTAATGGCCGGGCCAGCGCCCCGGTAATGAATGGGCACCATGTCCAGCTTGGAGGCTTGGTTAAACAGGTTTTCCGCCGTCAGGTGCGGCGTGGTGCCGCTGCCGGGGCTGGCGAATGAGAGCTTGTTGGTTTTGGCATGCGCCAGCAGCTCGGCCAGGGTGTTGACTGGCAGGCTGGGGTGGGTAAAGATCAAATTGGGCTGGCGGGCGATGACGGCCACGGGGAGAAAGTCGCGGTCTGGGTCATAGCCGCCTTTGGGCGAGAGCGTGACGTTGACGGCAAAGGCCGAGGTGGTGATGAGGAATGTGTAGCCGTCCGCAGGCGCTTTGGATGCCAACGCTGCACCCAGGTTGCCACCCGCGCCACCCTTGTTGTCCACAATCACGGGCTGACCCAAGATATCGGTGAGCTTGAGCGCAGTGATGCGCCCAATCAAATCCGCAGGGCCTGCGGGCGCAAAGGCAATGATCAATTTGACGGGTTTGTTGGGGTAGGCCTGCGCGGCCACGGGCCCCGCTGCTACGAGTGCGAATGAAAAAACCAAGCAGAGACGGGACCAAAGTTTCACAGTGTTCTCCTGAAGGGTGCAACGCAAGGCGCGTGGTATGGGTGCCAGTGCATCGTAACTTAATGTTTGATCATTTAGCTAAGGGATAGCCGCAGGTACCTGTTGCAGCGCTTTGTCCTGAACGCGACAAGTGCCTTTTGTTTGGTTACTTATTTTCGAATTTTGGATCATTTCTTTACATCCACTGGATAATGGATACGTATTTTTAATACGGCACGTTTATGAACAGAGTAATTGCTTGTGCCATGCAGAGCGTGGAATGTTTCTGTGTTGCCAACGAAAGCGCGGCGTCGTTGTGTTTTCGACTCTACGGCCAGTGTGGCATTTAGCTTTGCGATCCACGTTGCCACGCATATTTCAACATCTAACCGAGTAAGAACACTAAAATGATCAAAAGTTTGGTAGGCGCACTGGCAATAGTCGCTTCACTTTCAGCATGCACAACGGTAAGTCATGTCCCGCTTGCAAAAGAAACGTCCGCGCAACTTGCGGGCAAGAGCGTAACCACAACCCAATATCCCATTGCAGACTTCACAGCTTTTACTGCGGTAAAGGCGGTGTTCGGTGTGCTGGGTGCATTGGCGATGATTGCGGACGGAAATGAGATGGTTAAAAAAAATAACATCGAAGACCCAGCATTGAAGATCAGTCAAGAGCTTGCCGCAAACTTAAACGCAGCGGGTGGGATGACAGTGGTCTCCAACGGAAATACAACGTCAAAGAGCGACGATATTTCCGCGCTGTTGTCGAGCTACCCAAAATCAGATTATTTGGTAGACGTAAAAACCTTCGCTTGGCAGTATCTCTACTATCCGACCGATTGGTCACATTACAAAGTTATGTATAGCGCTCGTTTTCGGCTCATCGAATCGTCTACTAAAAAAGTGGTAGCAGAAACTTTGTGTCGGTACGTTCAAAAAGATGAGGAAAACCGGCCTACCCAAGATCAACTTCTGGAAAATCAAGCGCAATTGTTAAAAGACCAGCTAGGAAAAGCAGTTGCAGCTTGTGTAGAAGTTCTTTCAAAAGACATTTTAGGGATCACGCCAGGCACGTCGTCGAGTGGCGCAACTGCCGCCAAGGATGGGCCTAGCTCCAAGGAGAGGCCCAGCGCCAAGGACGAACCAAAAGTAGGTCAGAGGGCCAACCAAGGTGCCAGCAAAGCACTGGTCAATAAAGCGCCAACGCAGAGCGCTGGCGCGGCCGTGTCAGCCAGCGTCCCGGTTGCTGCCCCTGTAGCAGTAGCTGCTCCAGTAGCTGCTCCAGTAGCTGTGGCAGCCCCTGCTCCAGTAGTCCAAGCGGCAGCGCCCGCAATGGCTGCTAAGCCTGTTGCAGTTCCTGTGCCGGTAGCTGTTCCGGCGCCCGCACCCCTAGCCGCTGCGTCCAATGGCAGCCCTGCCAAGCCGGATACCAGCGCCAGTAATCCTGTCAACGACGCAGATAAATTGCCTTTGTCTAAAGAAGGCCGTGATGAGTACCGCCAATGGTTGACCAAGCCACTGCCGCGTGCCTTTGCCGTAGCGGCCAACGGCGTGTGGCTGGCTACTTGGGGCACAAAGCCACAGAACACGGCGTTGCCTAGCAACCCGGCGGAGCGGGCCATGTTGGCCTGCCTAACCCGTGCCAAAGAAGCGTGCAAGCTGTACGCCGTGGACAACGAGGTGGTGTGGGGCGTGAAATAAGGCGCAGATCGGCCAAATAGATACGCCTGGTTGCAAACTTCACACAGCAGATGCTTTCCTTCTCGGGTCCTGGCGCGTTGTATGTGCACCTAACTAAGGAGTTTTGTATGCGTAGTCTCTCTGTAAAAGCCTCTAAAGTGATTGCTGTCTGTGCCTTGCTGGCCGCGGCCACTGTCGGTGTGAACGCCCATGCATCGGATGTGCGCTGGAACGTGAGCATTGGCCTGCCTTTCCCCGTAGTGGTGCAACCCCAAGTGGCATATTACCCGCCCCCGGTGGTGTACCAACAGCCGCAGGTGGTGTACCAGCAACCCCAAGTGGTTTATCAACAGCCTCAGGTTGTCTACCAGCAGCCGCAGGTGGTGTACCAGCAGCCCCAGGTGGTGTACCAGCAACCTCGCGTGGTCTATGCGCCGCGCCAAGTGGTGTATGCGCCGGCCCCGGTGTATTACCGTCACCCCGGCCACGGTCATCACGGCGAACGCGGCGAACATGGGCGCGGCTACGGCCAGGTAGGTTATTACCGCTAACTGAGCCCGCTGATATCTCCGGCCGACATAAAAAAAGCCTGCAACTGAGAAGTTGCAGGCTTTTTTGTTTTGTATTTGGGGTGGCTGATGGGGCTCGAACCCACGACAACAGGAATCACAATCCTGGACTCTACCAGCTGAGCTACAGCCACCATAGAAGGGCAGATTATAGCGCGGCAAAACAGCAAAAGCACTTATCGCTGCGCACAAACTGGGTCAAACCTGTCACAATCCACCCTGACGAGTTAAGGCCCTTCCTTGCCATGTCGCATCCGCTAACCGGTTCAGCCGTGTCGCGGGAGGTTTATCAACCAGCTTATGTTTCCCGCAGGGAGACGGAGGTCAGCAAATATGTCAGCGTCTGTATACCAGGCTTACGGTAGCAATACCTATCTATTTGGCGGCAACGCCCCGTACGTCGAAGAGATGTACGAAAACTATCTTTCCAACCCCGGCTCCGTCACCGACTCTTGGCGCACATATTTTGACGCGCTCCAGCATGTTCCCGCCTCAGACGGCAGCACCGCCCACGACGTAGCCCACTTGCCCGTCATCAACGCCTTTGCAGAGCGCGCAAAACAAGGCGTGACCAAAGTCGTCACCGCCAGCAGCGACGCTGCCATGGGCAAAAAGCGCACTTCTGCGCAGCAGCTAATAGCTGCCTACCGCAACGTAGGCGCACGCTGGGCCAACCTGGACCCGCTGCAGCGCACCGAGCGCGAGAACATTCCTGACCTAGACCCCGCGTACTACGGCTTTACTGATGCTGACCAAGAAGTGGTGTTTGACACCAGCAACACCTACTTTGGCAAAGCCAGCATGCCCCTGCGCGAGCTGCTGAACGCCCTGCGCGAAACCTACTCAGGCACCATTGGCGCTGAGTACATGTACTCCACCAACCAGGACGAAAAGCGCTGGTGGCAGCAAAAGCTCGAGAGCATTCGCAGCAAGCCCAGCTTCACGAATGACGAGAAAAAGAACATTCTGCAAAACCTCACCGCCGCCGAAGGCCTGGAGCGTTATCTGCACACCAAGTATGTGGGCCAAAAGCGCTTCTCGCTCGAGGGCGGCGAAAGCTTTATTGCCTGCATGGACGAACTGGTGCAAAAAGCGGGCCTAGCGGGCGTGCAAGAGGTAGTGATCGGCATGGCCCACCGGGGTCGTCTGAACGTACTGGTTAACACTTTGGGCAAGATGCCCAAAGATCTGTTTGCCGAGTTTGATCACACCGCCCCTGAAGATCTGCCCGCAGGCGACGTGAAATACCACCAAGGCTTTAGCTCGGACGTGACGACAGCGGGTGGCCCGGTGCACTTGACGCTTGCATTCAACCCCTCGCACCTGGAGATCGTCAACCCCGTGGTCGAAGGCAGCGTGCGCGCCCGTATGGACCGCCGAGGCGATGCCATTGGCGACAGCGTGCTGCCCGTGCTGGTGCACGGCGACGCAGCCTTTGCAGGCCAAGGCGTGGTGATGGAGACGCTGGCGCTGGCGCAAACGCGCGGCTACTACACCGGCGGCACGGTGCACATCGTCATCAACAACCAGATCGGCTTTACCACCAGCGACCCACGCGACACCCGCTCCACCATCTATTGCACCGACGTGGTGAAGATGGTTGAAGCCCCTGTATTGCATGTGAACGGTGACGACCCCGAGGCTGTAGTGCTGTGCACCCAGTGGGCGCTGGAGTACCGCCAAGAGTTCAATAAAGACGTGGTGGTAGACATCATCTGCTTCCGCAAACTCGGCCACAACGAACAAGACACCCCCGCGCTGACCCAGCCGCTGATGTACAAAAAGATTGCCGCCCACCCCGGCACGCGCAAGCTGTACGCTGACAAGCTGACCACCCAAGGGCTGGGTGACACCATTGGCGATGACATGTCCAAGGCCTACCGCTCTGCCATGGACGAAGGCAAGCACACCGAAGACATCACCATTACTAACTTCAAGAGCAAGTACGCGGTGGACTGGACGCCTTTCGTAGGCAAGAAGTGGACCGATGCAGGCGACACCGCTATCCCCATGGCCGAGTGGAAGCGCATTGCCGAGAAAATCACCACCATTCCTGCTACCGTGACGGCACACCAGTTGGTGAAAAAGGTCTACGACGACCGCGCCGCGATGGGCCGTGGCGACATCCCCGTGGACTGGGGCATGGGCGAGCACATGGCTTTTGCATCTTTGGTCGCGTCGGGTTACCCGGTGCGCCTGAGTGGTGAAGACTGTGGCCGCGGCACCTTTACCCACCGCCACTCTGTCATCCATGACCAGAGCCGCGAGAAGTGGGACTCGGGCACCTACATCCCCCTGCAAAACGTAGCCGATGGCCAGGCACCGTTTGTCGTTATCGACTCGTTGCTGTCCGAAGAAGCCGTGCTCGGCTTTGAATACGGCTATGCGTCAAACGACCCTAACACCTTGGTGATTTGGGAAGCTCAGTTTGGCGACTTTGCCAACGGTGCGCAGGTGGTGATTGACCAGTTTATTGCGTCAGGCGAAGTCAAGTGGGGCCGCGTCAACGGCATCACCCTCATGCTGCCGCACGGCTACGAAGGCATGGGGCCTGAGCACTCATCGGCTCGCCTGGAGCGATTTATGCAGTTGGCAGCGGACGCCAATATGCAGATCGTGCAACCCACGACCTCTAGCCAAATCTTTCACGTCCTGCGCCGCCAGATGATCCGCAATCTGCGCAAGCCGCTGATTATCATGACCCCCAAGTCGCTGCTGCGTGCTAAAGATGCGGCATCGCCACTGTCTGAGTTCACCAAGGGTGGTTTCCAAACCGTCATCCCTGAGAATAAAGAGCTGGATGCCAAAAAGGTCAAGCGCTTAGTGGCTTGCTCAGGCAAGGTGTACTACGACCTGGTGCGCAAGCGCGAAGAAAAGGGCTTTGATGACACCGCCATCATCCGCGTGGAGCAGGTCTACCCGTTCCCGCACAAGGCGTTTGCGGCAGAGCTCAAGAAGTACCCCAACGCGACCGACATCGTGTGGTGCCAGGACGAGCCGCAAAACCAGGGTGCGTGGTTCTTCATCCAGCACAACATCCACGAAAATATGTCGGATGGCCAAAAGCTCGGCTACTCAGGTCGCGCAGCGTCTGCATCACCTGCGGCGGGGTATGCGCACTTGCACCAGGAGCAGCAAAAGGCACTGGTGGACGGCGCATTCGCCAAGCTCAAAGGTTTTGTTTTAACTAAGTAAATTTAATTCGGGAACGGGTGCGGGGGCAGGACGCAGAGGACGCAAAAATTACGCAAAGGATGCAAAAGGAAAACCAAAAAATATTAAGTGCATGACTAAAAATCATCTGTGTATTTTTTAAAATTTGGTTTTCTTTTCTTCTGCCTTCTTTTGCGTCTTTTGCGTAACCTTAGCGTCCTCTGCGTCCGGAAGTTCTCCCCCTCTCCCTCTCAATAAGGAATACCAATGGCAATCGTAGAAGTCAAAGTACCGCAACTTTCAGAATCCGTGGCCGAGGCCACCATGTTGCAGTGGAAAAAGAAAGTCGGCGACGCTGTCGCCATCGACGAGATACTGATCGACGTGGAGACCGACAAAGTCGTGCTCGAAGTACCCGCGCCCAGTGCTGGCGTGATCGTCGAGCTGCTGGTGGCCGACGGCGCTACCGTAGTGGCAGAGCAGTTAATCGCCCGCATTGACACCACCGCTACAGCCGGTGCCGCTGTAGCTGCGCCCGCCGCAGCCAAGGCCGCAGTCGCTGCATCGCCAGCCCCCGTCGCTGCGCCAGCAAGCACTGGTGGCTCCATGGCTGGTGTGGCCATGCCCGCCGCCGCCAAGATCATGGCCGACAACAGTTTGGCTGTTGGCTCCGTTGCCGGTAGCGGCAAAGATGGCCGCGTGACCAAGGGCGACGTACTTGCCGCAGTGGCGGGTGGCGCTACCAGTTCTGTAGCTGCTCCCGCAACTTCTGCGGTGGCTAGCGGCACTATTCCTACTGGAGTTCCCACCAAAGTGCTGCCGCAGGTAGCCGCTCCCGTCGTCGATCTAGGCGAGCGCCCCGAGCAGCGCGTACCCATGAGCCGCCTGCGCGCCCGCGTGGCCGAGCGCCTGCTGCAATCGCAATCCACTAACGCCATCTTGACGACGTTCAACGAAGTCAACATGGCCCCAGTGATGGAAATGCGCAAGCGTTTCCAGGAGAAGTTTGAGAAAGAATACGGCTGCAAGCTCGGCTTTATGAGCTTCTTCGTTAAGGCCGCAGTGCATGCGCTGAAGAAATTCCCCGTGCTCAACGCCTCGGTCGATGGCAGCGATATTGTGTACCACGGTTACTTTGACATCGGCATCGCAGTAGGCAGCCCACGCGGTTTGGTGGTGCCCATCCTGCGCAATGCTGACCAAATGAGCTTTGCCGACATCGAGAAAAAGATCGCCGAGTTCGGCAAAAAAGCGGCTGAAGGCAAGCTAGGCATGGAAGACATGACGGGCGGCACCTTCTCCATCAGCAACGGCGGCACCTTCGGCTCCATGATGTCCACCCCCATCATCAACCCACCGCAGTCCGCCATCCTGGGTGTGCACGCCACCAAAGACCGGGCCGTAGTCGAAAACGGAGTAGTAGTAGTTCGCCCCATGAACTACTTCGCCATGAGCTACGACCACCGCATCATCGACGGCCGCGAAGCCGTGCTGGGCTTGGTAGCGATGAAAGATGCGCTGGAAGATCCAGCGCGTTTGTTGTTTGATATTTGAGTACGCGGCATGATCGTGTGGCGCGGATTAGGGTTACTTGTAATTGTTTTTTATCTCCTGTTTATACCAATAATTGCTGGATTGATGGATGCAGTTATGGGAACAGATTGGTATAAATCTAATCTAGCGGCTATTTTGGTGAATATTGCCATTCCATCTTTATTAATTTGGTTGGTAGGTAGAAAACTCAACTCCACACCGGACGTAAAAGTCATTGATCCTATGACAAAGGATAGTGTTGATGCACGGCCTAATCACTCTCTATGGGGAATTTCTATGGAGTACTGGGGTTTGATCGGTATGGCGTTTTTTTCTACTATAGAAATTTATCGTTGGTTTCGATAAAAATAATCAAAACTTAAAGGTTTAAACATGTCTAAACAATTCGATGTAATCGTCATCGGTGGTGGCCCTGGTGGCTATATCGCTGCTATTCGTGCCGCGCAGCTCGGCTTTAATGTGGCCTGTATTGATGAGTGGAAAAACTCCAAAGGCGGGCCAGCTCCCGGTGGTACCTGTACCAACGTGGGCTGCATTCCCTCCAAGGCCTTGCTGCAAAGTTCAGAGCATTTTGAGCAGGCGGGGCATCACTTTGCGGACCATGGCATTGGGTTGAAAGACTTGACCATGGACGTGGCCAAGATGTTGGGGCGCAAGGATACGGTAGTCAAGCAGAACAATGACGGCATTTTGTACTTATTCAAAAAGAACAAGGTGACGTTCTTCCATGGTCGCGGCTCGTTTGTGGCAGCCGTCGCGCCCAGTGCGACTCAATCCAATGGTGCGTATGAAATCAACGTGGCTGGCACAGCCAGCGAAGTGATTTCGGGCAAGCATATCATTGTGGCGACGGGCTCTAATGCGCGCCCCCTGCCGGGCACACCGTTTGACGAAGAAAACATTTTGTCCAACGACGGCGCGTTGCGCATTGGCGCGGTACCTAAGAAGCTGGGCCTGATTGGCGCGGGCGTGATTGGCCTGGAGATGGGTTCCGTCTGGCGGCGCTTGGGCGCTGAAGTGACAGTGCTGGAAGGCCTGCCGACGTTTTTGGGCGCAGTGGACGAGCAGATTGCCAAAGAGGCCAAGAAGGCGTTTGACAAGCAAGGCCTGAAAATCGAGCTGGGCGTGAAGGTCGGAGAGATTAGGAACAGCAAAAAAGGCGTGTCGATTGCCTACACCAATGCCAAGGGCGAAGCGGAAACCCTGGACGTGGACAAGCTGATCATCTCGATTGGCCGCACCGCCAATACGATTGGCTTGGGTGCAGACTCCATTGGCCTCAAGCTCGACGAGCGCGGCATGATCATCGTGGACGACCACTGCAAA
Organism: Polaromonas sp.; assembly: GCA_043772355.1. Taxonomy (GTDB): domain Bacteria; phylum Pseudomonadota; class Gammaproteobacteria; order Burkholderiales; family Burkholderiaceae_C; genus JAAFIP01. The sequence continues at coordinate 10,583 of JAYVGI010000287.1, read as the reverse complement.
ACCAACCTGCCCAATGTCTGGGCGGTAGGCGACGTGGTGCGCGGCCCGATGCTGGCGCACAAGGCCGAGGAAGAGGGCGTGGCCGTGGCCGAGCGCATTGCGGGCCAGCACGGGCATGTCAATTTCAACACCGTGCCTTGGGTGATCTACACTTCGCCCGAAATTGCCTGGGTCGGGCAAAACGAGCAGCAGCTCAAAGCTGAAGGACGCGCGTACAAGGTAGGCACTTTCCCGTTCATGGCCAACGGCCGCGCACGGGCGCTGGGCGATACCACCGGCATGGTCAAGATGATCTCGGATGCCAAGACGGATGAAATCTTGGGCGTGCACATTGTGGGGCCGTATGCCAGCGAGCTGATTGCTGAATCGGTTGTTGCGATGGAGTTCCGCGCTTCGAGCGAAGACATTGCCCGCATTTGCCATGCACACCCTTCACTGAGCGAGGCTACGAAGGAGGCGGCTTTGGCGGTGGATAAGCGGACTTTGAACTTCTAAATACCGAACATCCGGACGCAGAGGACGCAAAAGTTACGCAGAGGACGCAAAAGAACAGCCAAAGAACAGCCAAAGAAGATAAAAATTGGAAGCCATGAATTTGTGCGGCTTCATTCAGTAGTTGATGACATTTATTTTTTTCTTTTTTTGGTTTTCCTTTTGCGTCCTTTGCGTAACTTTTGCGTCCTCTGCGTCCGGATGTTCGGCTGTTTGACTCCCGACACCTTTCAATGAGCGTCACCACCCACTACCAGCAAGAGTTAGCCCAGCGCGGCTATACCAGCGACCCGGCGCAGCTCAAAGCCGTCGAGGCATTGGAGCGGTGCGCTACTGAGTGGGCAGACTTTAAAGAGCAGCGCTCCAACGCGTTTAAAAAACTCATCAACCGCCCCGACATTCCCAAGGGCGTCTATATGCACGGCGGGGTAGGGCGAGGTAAGAGTTTCCTGATGGACTGCTTCTACAACGCGGTGCCGTTAAAGCGAAAAACGCGTTTGCATTTTCATGAATTCATGCGCGAGGTGCATCGTGAGCTGGCGGATATGCAGGGCACGGTGAACCCGCTGGACGAGCTGGGCAAGCGCATGGCCAAGCGCTACCGGTTGGTGTGTTTTGACGAGTTCCATGTGGCTGACATTACCGACGCGATGATCTTGCACCGCCTGCTGGATGCGATGTTCAAAAACGGCATTGGCATGGTGACTACCAGCAACTTTCACCCTGACGGCTTGTATCCCAACGGCCTGCACCGCCCGCGCATTTTGCCCGCCATTGAGCTGCTCAAATCCAGCATGCAGGTCCTGAGCGTAGACAACGGCACTGACTACCGCCGCCGCACCATGGAGCGGATGAAGCTGTACCACACGCCCCTGGGCACTGAGGCAGATGTGGCGATGCACGAGGCCTTTACCCAGCTGGCCGAGGTGCATGATGAGGATCCGGTACTGCATATCGAGGCGCGTGAGATCCATAGCAAACGCCGGGCTGGCGGCGTGGTGTGGTTTGACTTTGCCACCTTGTGCGGTGGCCCGCGCAGTCAAAACGATTATTTGGAGCTGGCGACCCAGTTCCATACCGTGCTTTTAAGTAACGTGCCGCAAATGTTCATACGCCAAGCGTCCGAAGCGCGCAGGTTTACCTGGCTGGTAGACGTGTTGTACGATCGGCGCGTTAAACTGATCATGTCTGCTGCTGTGGCGCCTGAGGCTTTGTATACAGAAGGGCCACTGGCGCACGAGTTTCCGCGCACGGCGTCGCGTTTGAACGAGATGCAGTCGGCAGAATTTTTGGCGCTGGAGCGGCGCAGCGTAGACACCCGGTTGACCTGACGCGCTTGAACACAATGGACAGGGCATGAACTCTACGTTGGCACCCATGGAACACCGTGCAAAAATTTTATTGAATGCTATTTTTTGCATAGCGCTTGGTGCAGTATTTGCTGTGGCCAATGCCCAAACTGGTGTTCCAAACCCGATGTTTCCCACAGGCGACAGCAAGCCAACCAATGGGCAGACCCGTGATGCCAATGAGACTGCGGAGCGCTCGCGGATGGTGCAAGAGCGCAAAAGGGTGGGTGAGGTGCATGAAGCCGCCAAAGTGGCGTGCTACAAGCGGTTCCAGGTCAATGTCTGTCTGAACGACGCGCGCACGGCCCACAACAGTGCGCAGTCAGATCTCAAGCGCCAGGAAACTACGCTCAACGACCTGCAGCGCAAGCGGCGGGCCGCAGAGCAGGTGCGCAAAGTTGAAGCAAAATCCTCACCGCAAAGTCAAGAGCAGGTGGCCCAACAACGTGGCCAGGCCTTGGCAAGCCAAGCCAAGCGCCAGCAACGCCAAAAAGAGCGGGCCGCGCCGCCTGCCGCCAAAGCTAAAGCCCAGCCAAAAGTAGCGCGACCAGCACCGCAGGCTCGCACCACCGATGCCGCCCAAAGGCAGGCGCGTGCGCAAAGCAAAATGGCCGAGCAGCAGCAAAAAAACGCGCGCGCACCAAATGCCAAAGTGCAGTACGAGCAGCGCCAGCGTGAGGCAGCCGAGCATGTGGCCAAGGTGCAAGCGCGCCAAAAGAAGAATAAAAAGCCACCATCGGCACCACTGCCCGTGCCGCCCAATTGAAGCCGCCGCCTACGGCCTGGCGGGAAGGCGGCAGCCCGGTGGCTGCAAGGGTCAGCGCAAACTCTTGATAGTGGGGATGGATATGGGTCTGACAGGCTCTGGCTCAAGGGGTTCCACCTTCACGACGATCAATGACAAGTTGTCCCCTGTGCCGTGGCCACGCGAGCGGGCTTTGTCAATTAAAAACTCGGTCGCCTCGCGCGGAGCCAGTGCTGACAGCACGGAACCCAACTCCGTGTTGCTAAAGTAATGCCACACACCATCACTACAGCACATCAGCGTGTCGCCGGGGCGCAGAGACGGTACATAGTGCACATCGATTTGCGGGTCTTCCTCGGTACCCAGGCAGCCCATCAAAATATTCGACTGCGGATGCGAATTGGCCTCTTCCTCGCTAATCTCACCCTTGTCTACCAAGGTTTGCACATAGGAATGGTCCATCGTGCGCTTGATCATCTTGTTGCCATGGTAGTGGTAAATACGCGAGTCACCCGCATGCACCCAGTGGCAGTCGCCTCCGGGGTTGATTAAAAATGCAGCCAAGGTGCTGTGAGGCTCCTGCTCTGACGAGATAGCCGTCAGCTTGATGACGATATGCGCCTCTTGCACCAGCTGGCGCATCATGGAGGGGGCATCGTCCAATTCGGGTGAATAGCGCTCAAACAGCTGCGATGCTGTCATCATCACCTGGTCAGAGGCCTTGCGCCCACCGCTGCGTCCGCCCATTCCGTCGGCCACCACCGCCAGCATGCAGCCGTTGACGCGAGGATGGTTGAGCAAAGCCACCTGGTCTTGCTGGTAGTCCCGATCCCCCTTGTGGATGCCGGTTGAGGCGGAAATACGGAAGCCCTTGGACATTGTGTTTGGTACTCTTTGGTCGGTGTGGCAGCTATTGTGCCGCGCAATTACTTAGGCGCGAGCAGTGTATTGCAATTATTATCGGAGATTACGCCACGTTTAATACATTCAACCCTTGGACTCTAACCTACATTCCCCCTTCCGCCGCCTGATTGAGCTGCGCATGGAGCATGCCGATCTGGATGCCAGCATTGACCGCCTGTGCCTGCCCAATGGCGATGCGCCTGTAGACGAGCTGCTGCTGCGCCGCTTAAAGAAGCGCCGTCTGGCCCTGCGTGACGAAATTGCCCGTCTGGACAGCGCGCTCGACGGGAAAGAGCCCGCCTGATGGCTCTGCAAGACCAGGTGCGTGCTGCGTTTACCGCTGGCGGGGTGCTGGAGCGGGCCACCGAGCATTTTGCCCCCCGCAGCGGCCAGCGCGATATGGCCATGGCGGTGGCGCAAACCATCGAGGACGGCGGCGCGCTGGTGGTCGAGGCGGGCACAGGTGTGGGCAAAACCTTTGCTTACCTGGTGCCAGCGCTGCTCAGCGGGGCGCGGGTGATGGTTTCTACTGCTACCAAAGCATTGCAAGATCAACTCTACGCCCGCGATTTGCCCCGTTTGGTCAAAGCGCTAGGCCTGCCCGTGCGCACCGCCCTGCTCAAAGGCCGCAGCAGCTACCTGTGCTTGCACCGCATGGGGTTGGCACGCCACGAGATTGGCTCTGACCGCCATGCCACCCGCACCCTGGCCCGGGTAGAAGAGTGGGCGCAGGCCACCTTCACCGGCGATTTGGCCGAAATACCGGGCCTGGACGAGCGCTCGCCCATCATCCCCCTGGTCACCTCCACGCGCGACAACTGCCTGGGCAGCCAGTGCCCCAAGTTCAAAGCCTGCCACGTGAGCCTGGCCCGGCGCGAAGCGCTGGCTGCCGATGTGGTGGTGGTCAACCACCACCTGTTTTTTGCTGATCTGGCGGTGCGTGAGTCCGGCATGGCCGAACTGTTGCCCACCGTGCGGGTGGCCATATTTGACGAAGCCCACCAGCTCAATGAAACCGGGGTGCAGTTTTTGGGCCAAAACGTCAGCACCGGCCAACTGCTGGACTTTTGCCGTGACCTGCTGGCCGCTGGCCTGACCCTGGCGCGCGGCCTGGTGGACTGGCAAAGCCTGGTAGGCGGCGTAGAGCGCGCGACCCGCGAGCTGCGCCTGGTGGTGGGCAAGCAGCCCCCCAACGCCCGCGTGCGCTGGAAAGGCGTTGCCCCCGAGGGCTTGCCCGAGAGCGACTGGACCCAAGCCCTGGCCGACCTGGACGCCGCGCTGGCACTGGCCTGCCTGGGGCTGGAAACCGTCAGCGAGATCGCCCCCGACTTCGTGCGCCTGCACGAGCGCGCCAGCATGCTGGCCGAGCAAAGCCTGGCCTTTACCCGAGCCTGCGCCGCAGGCTCGGTGCGTTGGCTGGACGTAGGCGTGCAACTGCGCTTGGTCGAGTCGCCGCTGGACATTGCCACCACCGTGCGCAAGCGCCTGCTGGGCCAGGGCGTAGCACCGCATGAGAGCGAGGTGATAGAGCAAGAGCGCCGCCAGCGCAGCTATATTTTTACCTCCGCTACACTGGGTGACGACGACAAGCTCAGCTGGTTTACCCAGCCCTGCGGGCTAGAAAGCGCCCAAGTGCTGCAAGCCAGCAGCCCGTTTGACTACGCCTTGCAAGCCAGCGTCTACGTGCCGCGCCACCTGCCCCAGCCCAAAGACGCGGCCCATACCCTGGCCGTGGCCCATTTGGCATCAGAGGCCGTGCGCCGCCTGGGCGGCCGCACCTTGGTGCTCACCACCACCCTGCGCGCCCTCAAGGCCATTGGCGAGGACATGACCGAAAGCCTGGACGGCAGTGGCATCGCCGTGCTGGTGCAGGGCAGTGCGCCCAAGAACGAGCTGGTAGAGCACTTTCGCGCTGCCGGCCAGCCCATGGCCTCCACCGGGCCGGGCGCGCCCACCGTCACCCCTGGCTGCGTGCTGGTAGCCTCGGCCAGCTTTTGGGAGGGCATTGACGTGCCCGGCAACGCACTGCAAATGGTCATCATCGACAAGCTGCCCTTCCCACCGCCGGGCGACCCGCTGGTCGAGGCCAGAGCGCAAAAGCTCGAAGCCGAGGGCCGCAGCCCGTTTAACGACTACTTTGTCCCCGAGGCCGCCGTCTCGCTCAAGCAAGGCGCAGGCCGCCTGATCCGGCGTGAGACTGACTGCGGCATTTTGGTGGTGTGTGACACCCGCCTGGTGCAAATGGGCTACGGCAAACGCCTGCTCAACGCACTGCCGCCCATGCGGCGCATCTTTACCACAGAAGAGTTTGACAGCGCGCTGGATGCGCTGCGCTAGCAAGATGCGCTAGCATCCGTAGCATGCACACTGTATTGAAGTTTTTGGTCCGCTTGGTATTGATCGCCGCAGCCTTGGTGTTTGCCGCCAGCTTGGCGTTGTTGGCATTCGTCCTGCTGGTGCTGTGGGGCCTGCGCGCCGTGTGGTGCAAGCTCACCGGGCGGCCCGTCAACCCCTTCGTCATGCGCATCAATCCCCGCACAGGGTTTGGCAATATCTACCGCCCCAGTCCCACTACAGGTGCAGCAGAAAACCCCGCTAAATCCAAGCGACTATCCACCGACGACGTGACCGATGTAGAGGCCAAAGACATCGGTCACCGCCCGCGCTAGACACGTCAACCAGCAGCGCCTAACCCTTGACTGCACCCGCAGTCAGCCCGGTAATAATCTGCCGCGCAGCAATAAAGGTAAACACCAGCGGTGGAATGGCGATCAGGCTGCCCAGCGCCATGATGCGGCCCCAATCTACGCCAATGTCGGTGATGTACAGCGAGGCTGCCACGGGCAGGGTGCGTGTGGCGCGGTCGGTCAGCACCAGGGCTAAAATAAACTCGTTCCACGCGATGCGAAATGTAAAGATAGAGGCCGCTGCCAAGCCGGGTTTGATCAAGGGCAACACTACCAAGTAAAAAACCTGAATCGGGCCGCAGCCGTCCATTTTGGCCGCCTCTTCCAGCTCAATGGGCACCTGCGCAATAAAGCCGTAGAGCAACCAGATGGTGAAGGGCAGATTGACCGCGACATACAGCAATATCAAGCCGCTCAAGGAGTTGATGATGCCCGCCTCGTTCCAGATCATGAACACCGGCACGGCCAGCACGGCCAGTGGCACGGTGCGCAGCAGCAAGGTGGTGTAGGCCACGGTAGTGCGGCCAGCAAACCGAAAGCGGGCCAGGCCATACGCGGCCATGCAGCCCAGCACCAGCGTGATGACGGTAGACACCACACCGACTATCAGGCTGTTGGTGAGGTAGCGCGTAAAGCCGCCCTCATTGAGCACGTCGCGGTAGTTTTGCAGCGTGGGCGTAAAGATGAAGTGGATGCCGGTATTGAAGATTTGCGTTTGCAGTTTGAGCGATGTGGCGAACATCACCACAATCGGCGCTACGCAAAAAATGGCCAACACCATCAAGGCCAGATAATGCAGTTGACGCTTCACAGGCAGGCGCTCATGTTTTGTCTTTCAGTGGGTTGGACAGCTTTAATGCCCACCACGACAAGAGCGCCACCACCATGAGCAGCAGCACAGAGATCGCCGCAGCAGAGCCCAGGCGCTGGCTGATGAAGGCGGTTTTGTAGATGTGCAAGGAAAGTATTTCGGTCGAGTCGCCCGGCCCGCCAAAAGTGAGGATGTAGATCACCTCCAGCACCCTAAAGGCATCAATCAAGCGCATGAGCACGGTGATGACGATCACGTCTTTAATCATCGGCAGCTTGACCAGCCAGGTGCTTTGCCACCACGTAGCACCGTCTATTTTGGCGGCTTCCATCACCGAGGCATCTACGTTGGCCAGCGCCGCAATCATCATGATGAAGACAAACGGAGTCCATTGCCAAATATCGGCAATCACAATCGCGGTAAAGGCCAAATGCTCATTGGCCAGCCAGCCAATGGGCCCCACGCCAAACAGCGCCACAATGGCGTTGAGCAGGCCAAACTGTGCGTCAAACAAGTAGCGCCAGGTCAGGCCCACGGCAATGGGCGCGATCATCATGGGCAAGATAAACAAGGTTCTGAATGCCATCATGCCGCGCAGTGGTTTTTGGCTGCGCTGCTCTAGTGCCAAGGCCAAGGCAATGCCCAGCACCATCTCACTGGCCACACATACAAATGCGAAAACCAGCGTGGTGTAGAGCGAGCGCCAAACTGCAGCGTCGGTAAACGCGCGGACAAAAGCGTCAACGCCTTGCCACTTGGCCTCGCTCCAGGGCGTGCCCATGCTCCAGTCATAAAACCCCAGCCGCAATGCAGAGAGCACCGGGTACAGGCAAGCCACCGCCATCACCAGGACGGCAGGGCCGATGTACAGCCAGGGTAGAAAACGTTTGGAAATCAAGGCGGTGGTTTAGCTCTTGGGCTTAGGGATTTAGCTTAGCTCTTCAAATACCCACCGCGCTGCATGATGTCAGTCACCTTACCCACCATGCCGTTGAGCGCGTCTTCCGCTGTCTTTTTGCCGGTGAGGGCCTCCGACACCGCCACACCCAGTGCCTGCACATTGATCTCATCCCACTCGGCGATGATCGGGCGCCAGTCTGGGTCAGAGTAGGCCAACTGCTCGCGCAGCGTGATGTACTCTGGGTATTGGCGCACCAGGTCTGCGTTGAGCAGTGTGGAATTGCGGGTAGGCCCGCCGCCCAGGCGGCACACCGCCACATCTTGCGCTTTGCTGGTGAGCCACTGCATAAGCAAAAAGCCCGCGTCGGCGTTCTTGGCATTTTTAGGAATAGCCAAGCCTAGGCCACCCGACTGGGATGAATACCGCACGCCCTTGGGGTGCGCAGCGTAGCTGACCTTGCCCGCAATCTTGGAGCGTGCCGGGTCGTTCACCGGGCCAAAGATGACCGTCGCATCCAGGTACATGGCCGACTGGCCCTGCAAGAACGCTGTCATCATCTCGCCTTGGCCGTAGCTGGGGATCCCCGCTGGGCCAGTATCGGAAATTTCTTTGAGTAACTTGAGCGCTTGCACGCCTTGCGCATTGTTAAATACGGGCTTCCAATTCGCATCAAACACCTTGCCACCCAGCGGGTTGAGGTGCAGCAGCCAGGCATGCACGCACTGGTGGCCCGCCTGGCCGCGCGAGGTCATCGCTCCAATGCCTTCTTTTTGCTTCAAGATCGGCAGCAGTGCCTGCATCTGAGAATAGGTCTCAGGGGCTTTCAAATTGTGCTTGGCAAAAATATCGCGGCGGTAGGCAAGTATGGACGTTTCAGCGCCGTAAGGCAGGCCGTACAGCTTGGCACCGGGCCCTGCCAGGTAGCCCTTGGGGCCGCCCACCAAGCCCATGTTCTCCAGATAGCCGGGAACAATGTCTTTCATGTCGTAGGCAGGGTCGGCCAGCGCGGCGTTTTTGAAAAACGGCTCCAGCTCGCGGATCAAACCCTTCTTCACATACTCGCCCTTCCACATCACCACGTAGCAAATCAGGTCGTAGTCGCCTTGCGACTTGGCCATCTCCAGCAACTGCTTGTCCTTCATGCGCGGCACGGCCAGCTTGTCCACCTCTACCTTGATACCCGTCTCTTTGGTAAATTCTGGCAGCAGTTTGAGCATCGCGTCGTAGTGCGGATGCGCGGGGATGCTCATCACCACGGTGGAGCCACGGTACTTGGCATAGCGGTCTTGTGCAAAGCTGCTGGCAATGGGCACGCCCGCGCCAAAAACGGACAGGGCTGCGGTGGTTGCAGTGGATTGAATCAGTGAGCGGCGACGCATCGTAAATAACTCCAGTAGTTTAAGAAATGAAAACTAAGGTGTAATGTGCCTGCTTTACTCGCCGACGCGCATAGGGCTTTCCCGAAAAGCATGGCCCCATATGGCCGTGTAAGTGTCTATGGCGCGGCCCCGCCGCTGCAAGCTGATGAATACAAAAATCAACACCAACCACCACAGCCCAATCACCAGCGCCATCCACCTTGGCGCATCTGCCAAAACCAGGCCAAGCCCGGTAGCCAGCACAGTCAACACTAGCGATGCATAGCCCATGCGCTTATGGCACCATTCAAAGATACGGCGGTGGCGCGTCATGTCAAAGTGGTCACCCCGCATAGGCAAGCCCTTTGCGACATCGCTAGGCCCGCCCTTGGTGCCGCGTAGCTGCGCACCCAGCACCTGGCACGCACCCAGCGCCAGCAGGGCATAGCCCACAGCTTGGTGCCAACCCCAGCCCCAATTCCAACCACGACCAGGCCGTACCAACAAGATTGCAATGACTGCCATCGCCACCCCCGTGTATTGCGTAGTGCGGTGCGCGTTCCACCACCACTTGTTGTCCAGCGCGCGCGGAAAATCTTGCTTGGGCGTTACCTTGTAAAACCGCGCCGCCATCACCCCCAGTGGGATCAGCACACTCCAGGCCAGCACCATCAGCCGGGCATGCCACGCCACCAGCGGCGCAATGCCGTGCTCAGCCGCGCCGCTGAGGGGTAGCATGCACCATGCCCACAGGGTCGATACGGTATCTAGAGTTTGTTCCATACATCCTTTGAATGGGCACGCTACTTTGATGACGTGCCCCATTGCATGACTGTAGCGCTACCAATGCGCAGGTTTGCTAGCAGGCTTCTTTTTGGTTTGCACATCCTCCCGAATCATGCGTAGCGCCGTCTCCAGGTCACTGTCGTTAGAGCAGATCACCACTTGATCGCACAGGCCACGCGCTGCATCGCGGTAAGCATGTAAGGCAATATTCACATCGGTTTGCTTTTCGTCGATCATCCATACCTGCGACACGACGCTTTTGGTGGGGGCCACGCCAGACGTGAAGGTAGGCAGCGCTGTCGGCTCGAATATGTGAAAGCCCTTGATGATGTGGATCAATTCTGGATGCTTGGCTAGCAGGGCGTGATGGTATTGCGTTTGCGCGTGCTCTGATGCTTGAGCGTGCTTTGCATAAGAGGCTTTTACCGGTGAGGTAAAAAATTTGGTTCTTTGGCGATTTCACTGTGATTTTTCCCTTCACTCCGTGCTCATATTTAATTTGCCGCAATGAAACAGTATCCGCGCACGGTAGTTGGTGAAGTTTCTCAAGC
>JAYVGI010000286.1:0-3564 GCA_043772355.1 Polaromonas sp. | reverse complement strand
GGCCAGCACGGGCTTGAGCTGCTCGGTATGGCGCTTGATTTGCGCAGCGCTGGCGTCTTTGCCGCCTTCAGAAAAGTCATAGCTGAACAGTAGGGTGGTTTTGAGGCCGGCAGCGCGCACTTTGGCAAAGCTGTCGCCGAGTTGGGTCAGCCAGGCAGCAGGCAGGTCGGTGGTGCGGAAATTGTTCAGCTCTACTTTTGCCAAAACCAGACTTCGGCCGGCCAACTTTGCGTTCTGAACGCTGCCAGCGTCGTATTGGGTGACAAAGTCGCTGCCCGCCCAGCCGTAAAACCCGCGCTCAGGGTTGGCAAAGTCGGCGTTGGTACTTGCCAGCGTCACGCTGGTCACGGCGGCTTGTGGTGGAGCTGGAGCTGGAGCTGGAGCTGGTGCTGGTGCTGGTGCTGGTGCGGGCACTGGCGCTGGTGCTGGTGCTGGTCCTGGTGCTGGTGCTGGTGCTGGAGATGGAGCTGGAGCTGGAGCAGGCACTGGAGCTGGAGCTGGAGCTGGTGCTGGAGCTGGAGCTGGTGCTGGTGCGGGTACGGGTGGGGATGGAGGTGGGGGCGGCGCTGGGGCTGGTTTCGGTATGGGCGCGGGAGTAGGTGGTAACGGCGCTGGCTCGGGAGCCGGGGCTGGTGCTGGGGCTGGTTCAGGCACCGGCGCAGGCACTGGAGCCTCGACCACTTTCGGTTCAGGCACTTTATCTTCTACCGGCTCTACCGGCTTAGCCACTACAGCTACCGGCTGTTCACGCACGCGCACTGCAGTCTGCACAGGGAGCGCAGGTGCACGGCGCGTGGCGGAGCGCGCGCGCGCTGGCTTGATGGGAGCGATCTGCTGGGTCACCTCCAGTGGGGTGCTTTGCTGCGCCACCAAGGGCGGCAGGCTCAGTTGCGCTGCGGTGGCCCGCGCGCGCCGGGTGTTGATACCGCGCTGCGTATCCGCCACCTGCGCCTTGTCTGGGCTGGTGACGGTGGCGGGGGGCGCGTCGCTGCGAAAAATCTGCACCACCATCGCTCGCACAGCCTGCTGCAAGGGCCAGTACAGATTGGCCAGCCACAGCAGAGCCAAGTGCACCACCAGCACAGCCAGCCAGACCCCGGGGCGCTTGCGCGTTGCGGGCAGGTCAAGAGTGCGAAATAGGGGCTGGGGCATAGGCAAAGGGAAAGGCTTAGATGTTCTCACACCCCGTACAATCTAGGGTTTCCACGCATATTGTCCCACCGACCACGATGCCTCCAGCGTTTGGAGGCTCAGAGATTCAAAGCGACCCGCCCAGTGACTGCCACCATTTCCCCCACCTACTCCCCTGTGCTGACTACTTTCCTGGGGGGTCGTGCACTGTCTGCGTCTAAAACCAACCAGTTGCTGAGCCAAGCCCAGCAGATTGCACCGCAGATCATTGCCGTGGCAACCCAATGGGTGCATTGGGTGCAGACTGACAGCACGCCCGATACCGTCACTTTGACCAAGTTGCAAGCCCTGTTGACCTATGGCGAGCCAGCGGTGGCAGCCAACGGCGAATTGATCGTGGTGATGCCGCGCCTGGGCACCGTGTCACCTTGGGCCTCCAAAGCCACCGATATTGCCCGCAACTGCGGTTTGCAGTTGCACCGCGTAGAACGCGCCCTGCACTACACACTCAGCTTAAAAAATCCCCTGCTGGGCAAAGCCAGCTTGAAGCCGGAGCAGCGCAATGCGCTAGCCGCCCTGCTGCACGACCGCATGACTGAGTCGGCCGCCTTTGAGCTGGATGCACCGCGCGCCCTGTTCACCCCGCTACAAGCTGCGCCGATGCAGTATGTCGATGTACTCAAAGAAGGCCGCTCCGCGCTGGAAAAAGCCAACGCCGAGTTTGGCCTGGCATTGGCTGAAGACGAAATTGTCTATTTGGTAGACGCCTTCACCACCCTGGCGCGCAACCCCACGGATGTGGAGCTGATGATGTTTGCCCAGGCCAACAGCGAGCACTGCCGCCACAAGATATTCAACGCCCAGTTCACCATCGACGGGCAGGCGCAGGACAAAAGCCTGTTCGGCATGATTCGCAACACCCATGCGCTGGCACCGCAGCACACCATCGTGGCCTATTCCGACAACTCGTCCATCATGGAAGGCCATGTTTCTGAAGCCTTTTATGCCGCTAGCCAGCTGGAAAGTTGCGCAAGCAGCTACGAAAAGCATAGTAGCCTGCGGCATGTGCTGATGAAGGTAGAAACGCATAACCACCCCACTGCCATCAGCCCCTTCCCCGGTGCCAGCACCGGCGCGGGTGGCGAGATACGCGACGAAGGTGCGACCGGGCGCGGAGCCAAACCCAAGGCCGGTTTGTCTGGCTTTACCGTGTCTTCGCTGGGACAATCTCGTGCGTCCACTCGCGCTGAAACCGGCGAGGCCTTTCGACAGGCTCCGGGTAAACAGCCAGCACACGCACCTGCGGACAACACCAGCTTGCCCAGCCACATGGCCACGCCATGGCAGATCATGACCGAAGGGCCGTTGGGCGCTGCTGCGTTCAACAACGAGTTTGGCCGCCCTAACCTGAACGGCTACTTTCGCGCGTTTGAGCAAACCATCGCAGGCCAGCGCTGGGGTTACCACAAGCCGATCATGATTGCGGGCGGCATTGGCACCATTGATGCGGCGCTGACACACAAGATCGAGTTCCCTGCTGGCTCGCTGCTCATCCAGCTAGGCGGCCCCGGCATGCGCATAGGCATGGGCGGCAGCGCAGCCAGCTCGATGGCATCGGGCACCAACGCCGCGTCGCTGGACTTTGACTCGGTGCAGCGCGGTAACCCCGAGATCGAGCGGCGTGCGCAGGAGGTGATTAACCAGTGCTGGCAGCTTGGCACGGCGAATCCCATCTTGGCGATCCACGACGTGGGCGCAGGCGGTTTGTCTAATGCCTTCCCCGAGCTGGTGAACGACGCGGGCCGTGGCGCGCGCTTTGACTTGTCTGCTATCCAACTGGAAGAGACCGGCCTGGCGCCCAAAGAGATTTGGTGCAACGAGAGTCAAGAGCGCTACGTGATGGCCATTGCGCCCGAGTCGCTGGCGCTGTTCAAAAGCTTTTGCGAACGCGAGCGCTGCCCGTTTGCAGTGGTGGGGGTGACGACGCAGCTGCGTGAATTGGTGGTGTCGCAAGCGCCCCTCACCCCTGCCCTCACCCCTGCCCTCTCCCCGCAGGGGCGAGGGAGTGAAAGCCCCACTCCGTCAGACACCTCTAGTGCGCACACAACCCCCTCTTCGCTCCCTCTCCCTCCGGGTGAGGGCAAGCCGGTCGATATGCCGATGAATGTGTTGCTGGGCAAAACGCCCAAAATGCACCGCGACGTAACAACTTTAAAGCGCCAATTCCAAGCCATCGACCTGACTGGCGTTGACTTGCAGGACAGCGTGATTAAAGTCTTGAGCCACCCGACGGTGGCCAGCAAACGCTTCCTGATCACCATCGGCGACCGCACGGTGGGCGGTCTCACGCACCGCGATCCGATGGTCGGGCCCTGGCAGGTGCCGGTGGCCGATTGCGCGGTGACGTTGGCCGACTACCGCGGTTTTCGCGGT
>JAYVGI010000285.1:0-16680 GCA_043772355.1 Polaromonas sp. | reverse complement strand
CGATTTTCGCTTTCGACGACCTAAGTCCGACAGGCTGCCAGAGGTGGGCATGCCCCCATGGGTCTCACGGTGCTTTGTTGCTCCAGCGGCGAGGTACCGGACAAAGCCACAGGGTCGGTGAAAGCGGTGCAATTCATTCGCAGGCCAAGCGCGCTATGATTGTCATAGTTACTACTGATTAAGTATGAGTTTTTTCGCTATTCTTTTCGCACTTTTGATTGAGCAAATACGCCCGCTACCGATGGGCAATGCGGTCTATACACTGGCGCGCAGTTGGGCTGGCACGGCTAGCAAGACGCTGGATGCAGGCCAACGCCCCCATGGCTGGTTGGCCTGGAGTGCGGTGGTGCTCTTGCCCGCCGCAGTGGCTATGGCGGTGCATTGGTTACTGGTTTGGACGCTGGGCTGGCCAGGGGTGGTGCTGGCCTTTGCCATGCATGCGGCGGTGCTGTACGTAACTTTGGGGTTTCGACAGTTCAGCCACCACTTCACCACCATCCGCGAGGCCCTTGAAGCAGGCGATGAAGATGCCGCCCGTAAAGCCTTGGCCAACTGGAAGCAGGTGGATGCCAGCGACCTGCCCAAGAGCGAAATCGTGCGCCATGTGATCGAGCATTCGGTGTTGGCCGCGCACCGCCATGTGTTTGGCGTGCTGGGTTGGTATGCGTTGTTAGCCGCTTTTGGCTTTGGCCCTGCGGGTGCCATCATCTACCGCATGAGCGAGTTTGCGCAGCGCTACTATGCGCGGCGCAGAGCCCAGCCGGGTAAGTTCCATACCAGCGCCTCATTGCTGGCGGCCGCACAACAGGCGTGGTTGGTGGTCGACTGGCTGCCAGCGCGCGTCACGTCATTGGGCTTTGCCATTGTGGGCAATTTTGAGGAAGCCATCGACAGTTGGCGCAATTTTGCCCAGCGACTGGCCCGCACCGGTCTGGCCGATGGCATGAACGACAACGATGGCGTGGTGTTAGCGGCTACCTCGGGGGCTTTGAATGTGCGTTTGGGCGGCGAGGCGCTCAAAGAAGTGTTCTCGCCCTTGGCCTCGCAGGCTTTCCAGGCCGATGCCGCCACGCCCCTGGGTACCGGCGCCACCCCCGAGACCACCGCTGGCCGCGAACCTGGCGTAGCGCATTTGCGCAGCATTGTGGGCTTGGTGTGGCGCAGTGTGGTGCTGTGGATGCTGCTGCTGGCGCTATTGTCCTTGGCGCGCTTGTTGGGCTAGTTTTGTAAGCGTTCTCAGGCCCGCAGCCCAATAAAATAGGGGCTATGTGGTTTGCAATGGGTAACACGTGCACCCCATTGCGTGCCTGTCGGCTGGCGATGCAATACGACCCAAGCAAATGGGGGGGGCAGCCCAAGCCAGTGCTGTGCTCGCTCTGACGCTTGGTGTGGACGGCTACGCGGCTGTCCCCCGGCCTTCGGCCTCCTCCTTGATGCCGCTACGCCGCCCACACCAAGCGCCAGAGCTGCGTATGGGTTTGGTTGGGGTGCTAAAAGCAAATGGGGTCAGGCGGGTTGCAGCATTCCCGCCAGTGCAGCGGCTGCGGGACAGCCGCGCAGCTGGGCGGGCTGGCTCCCTGCGGGAAAAGGCGTGGATGCCATGACCGGGCTGGGGAAGTATGGATACTCACTAAATAGTAGCGCTCCGTTTAATAAAGCCAGTGGGGTACAGGGGTTTTTGCTTATTTTCTGCGTTTCTTTGACGTTGGGAGCCGTTGACTGCCTTTGGGAGTGAAAAACCGGTGAAGAGCGCTTTCCGAGGAAATTTACACGCTATGTATAGCGTAGCTTGTCCCGCATTATTCTAGAGGCCTACAGGCTTATTGGTGTATAAAAAACTATCAAAATGGTTGCCTGGAGGGGTTTCGCGCGCGTTGGGGGCTTGAAAATCGGTGGTGAACGGCGAATTTGGCTGTTTGGGAGCTGATTTTTTGGTGCGTATGGCGCTGTAGCCTTCTAGAATTATGTGGGAGCAGCTACGTAATGCATAGCGGGTGTTTTGCGCAGTGCCACGAGGCCCGCCAAGCTTGGGTGAGGTGGTCATGCATGAGCGTTTGCGCTGGAAGGTTTGACGCGCCGCAGCGTACGCAAAAGGGGTCAGAGCAAAATTTCGGCATGCATTTGCCCGCTTCGGCGAGGTGGTCGTCCTGAATTTTGATCTGACCCCATTTGCTCGCCATTTGCCCCGCGTTTGCCCGCAGCTTGCCTCCCGCATCTTGCTACCTTGCTTCTTGCTTCTTGCTCTCCCTGCGCGCCGCCCCAAAGCGGCAGAAATCTCCGCGCAAGCACCTACAGCACACCACAGCCTCAGTTCTGGCGGCGCAGCGTGTGCCATGGGTATGCGCCCCAATCAGGGCCTTGGGCTGGAAGCACGGAAAAATTGGGTGCAAAGCCCAGCCGATCCGCAAACAAGCTGGACCCCAATTTTGAGTACTGCACATGCTCGCCCGAAGGGCCCAAGGTCCGGGGCGCATACCCATGGCACACGCTGTGCCGCGAAGCGCGAGGTCTCAGCGGCCAAGACTACGAGGCGCGACGTCTTATTCCATTTCTAAATCATTACTGTCGTTGTTGCGTCGCCTTGCCGTGCTACAGCACTCTCGTAGGCTCCACGCCTAGACATTAATGATGTAGAAATGGAATTAGCAACTGACGCTACGAGGAGCGAGCTCTCAGCGGATGACGCTACGAAGGAAGGGTTCACAGCGTAAGATGGGTGTGCGGGCCAGCGGGCAGATCGAGGGGGTGCATGTTCCACCCACGGCACATCACATAGCCCCATAAAATATTGCAGCATAAGCTACTAAATTGATAGTGTCTGCATACTCGTTTCCCCGCTTAATACACGGGCGGCGCACTCAACTCAGCAAACAGTTCACCATACAACCTGTAGCGCCGTGCACAGATATCGTCCACAGTAGGCTTTGCCTTCACTGCTGCAATCACGCCGCAGCCTGGCTCGTGCAAATGGGTGCAGTTGTAGAACTTGCAGTTGCCCAAATGCGCAGAGATGTCGGGCATGAGGGACGCCAAGCCTGTGGGCTCGATGTGGTGCAAGCCGAATTCTTGAAACCCTGGGGAATCGATCAAGGCCGTTCGCGCTGTGGTAGTTGGCGCTGCATGCGGCGCGGTGGCTGGTGTACTGGTAGAAGTAGGTGCACTGGCAGAGCTTGATGCACTGGCAGAAGCTGGTGCACTAGCGGATGCTGGGGCATCGCCCACCCAGTACAGGGTGGTACTCGTGGTGGTGTGCTTGCCAGAATTCAATGCTTGCGAAATTTCATTGGTCAGTACGCGAGCACCGGGCGCCAGCAGGTTGATCAAGGTGCTTTTGCCGCTGCCGCTGGGCCCCAAAATGAGGGTGGTTTTGCCTTCCAGGTGCTTCATCAAATGGGCTTTGTCTACATCACTGGACAGCCGCAAACTCAGGGGTAGCACGCCGTAATGCATGTGGCGGTAGGGTGCCAGGCGTTGCCAAGCGAGCTCAAAAGGCTCTGGCAAGTCGCTCTTGTTCAGTGCAATGACGGCTTTGATCTTGGCTGCCTCGCAGGCAATCAGCGCGCGGGTGAGCTGGTGCTCTGAAAACTCGGGCTCAGCGGCGATCAAAATCAACACTTGGTCCAGGTTGGCTGCAAACTCTTTGGTGCGAATCTCGTCTTGGCGGTAGAGCAGGTTGCGTCGTGGGTTGACTTTTTCAATCGTGCCTTCATCGGTACTGGGGAGCCACTGCACTTGGTCACCGACGACGACTTGGGATTTTTTGCCGCGCGGGTGGCACAGTGTGCGCGTACCGTCCGGGGACTCCACCATGCAGTGGCGGCCAAAGCTGGCGACGACCAGACCGGTATGCTGGCTCATCGAGGCGCGACCAGCGCATCCACCTCGGTGGCGCATTCAAAGTCTGTGGCCGATACGCCGCCTACGTCGTGGGTGTTAAACCGCACCACACATTTGCCAAAGTGCACGCTCAAATCGGGGTGGTGGTCGTGGCGCTCGGCGATGAAGGCTACTGCGTTCACAAAGCTAATGGTTTCCATGTAATTGGCAAAGGTAAAGGTTTTTTGGATGGCTACATTGGCACCGTCGCCATCGAGCAGCCATCCGCCATGGTCAGCCATGCGCGCTACCAGTTCAGTAGCTTTCAGGGCACGCCGCGCGTGCATGCCCCAGTCTTTTTTCAACAGTACACTGGTCATGTGGCCATCCTTGCCAGCCGCTCAGAGGCGGGTGGGTGTGAGTAATAAAATTTCACAAACAAGGGGTCGGGTGTGAGCGTAGAGGCGTTGTCTTCGTACAGCTTAAGCAGCGCATTTTTCAGGTCTGCGCCATTGGTTTGCGCCACCGCATAGGCGTCGGCCTCAAACTCATGCTTGCGGGAAAATTGCGCGAAGATGGGCGAGATAAACAGGGTAAATATGGGCGCGGCCATCATGAACAGCAGCAGTGCCAGCGCATCGTTGGGGCCGCCGGGCACAGGCCGTACGCTCAGGCCCAGGTAGAACCACACTTGCTGGCTCAGGTGGCCCAGCAGCGCAAAGCCCACCAGGCTCATGGCAAACATGCCCACAATGCGTTTGATCACATGCTTGTGCTTAAAGTGGCCCAGCTCATGGGCCAGCACAGCGTCAACTTCACCGGGACTGAGTTGCTTGAGCAAGGTGTCAAAAAACACCACCCGCTTGCTGGCACCAAAGCCGGTGAAGTAGGCGTTGGCATGGGCGCTGCGCTTGCTGCCGTCCATCACAAACAAGCCCTTGGCGGCAAAACCGCAGCGCTGCATCAGCGCCGTTACCCTGGACTTTAAAGCCTCGTCCTCAAGGGGTTGGAATTTGTTAAACAGGGGTGCGATAAGGGTAGGGTAGACCACCAGCAGCAGCAAATTAAAACCCATCCAAAACAACCACGCGTACAGCCACCACAGCCCACCTGTCGAGCCCATCAGCCACAAGATGAGTGCGGCAATCGGCAGGCCAATCAAGGCGCCAATCAGGGACGACTTCACCAGATCGCCCAGCCAGAGCTTGAAGGTCATCTTGTTAAAACCAAAGCGCTCTTCCACCACAAAGGTTTGGTACAGCGTGAACGGCAGGTCAATCAGGCCGCCAATCACCACAAAGCTGCCCAGCAAGGCCAGTTGCTGCCACATACCGGGGCCCATGCGTGTGACGAGCGCCTGGTTCAGCCAATCGAGCCCACCCAGCAGCGTCCAGCCCAGCAGTACGGCGGTGCCAAAGGCCAGCTCTATCAAGCCCAGGCGCGATTTGGCGATGGTGTAGTCTGCCGCCTTTTGGTGGGCTGCCAACGTGATGCGATCCGCAAAAGCCGCTGGCACGCTGGCGCGGTGTTGGGCCACATGGCGCACTTGGCGGGATGCCAGCCACACCTTGAGCAGGAAGCCAGCGATCAGTGCGATGGCAAAAGCGAGGGTAAAAGTAAATGCAGTCATAAGCGTTGATTTTAGACCTTGATGCGATAGATGGGGGCTGATCGGTGAAAATGCAAGCTATGACCCTAGCACACACCCATGTAGCCGCCGCCGCAAGCCCAGGCGTGCTCAAAAAATCCGACCAAAACCTCGTTTGGCTTGACTGCGAGATGACGGGGCTAGACCCGAAAGAAAACCGCCTGATCGAAATAGCGGTGGTGGTGACCAATGCCGACCTGAGTATCCGCATCGAAGGCCCCGAGATTGCCATTTACCAAAGCGAGATCCAGTTGGCCAAAATGGACAAGTGGAACCGCAACACCCACGGCAACAGCGGCCTGACGGCCAAAGTGCGCGCCAGCAAAATCCGTACTGGGCAGGCCGAGGCGCAGGTTGTGGATTTTTTGAAGCACTATGTGCCCGCAGGCAAGTCGCCGCTGTGCGGCAACACCATTGGCCAAGACCGCAAGTTTTTAGACCGCTACATGCCCAAGCTGGAGGCGTTTTTCCACTACCGCAATTTGGATGTCAGCACCTTGAAAGAGCTGGCCAAGCGCTGGTCGCCGCAGGTGTACAAAGGCTTTAAAAAGAAGCAAAAGCACACAGCCATGGCCGATGTGCATGAGTCGATTGAAGAGCTGATGTACTACCGCACGCATTTGCTAAAGTAGACGGGCTTCAAGTTTTTGGCGCTGAGTGATTGGCGCTGTGTGATTGGCGCTGTGTGATTGGTGGTGTGTGATTGGTGGTGAAGTGGTGGTGGTGGTGAGGTGGTGGTGAGGTGGTGGCGTTTTGAAGATGTGATGCGCAGTGGGTTCGATAGCTACAGCTCTCTGGTTTGAAGAGAACTTGGCTAGCTTGGTTGGCTGGCGGCAGCTCGGGAACTTGTGCTGCAAAAATCTTGCGAAAACACGCGACTGCTTGTGTGGTCATCTTGAGGTGGTCCCCGCGCCTTTCTCCAGATTTTTCATCCCAAGCACGCCGAACTGCCGCTGAACTAGCGGGTTGTCGTTCCGTGATCGCGTAGATGTCACTATTTCAAACTGTTTGGCGTCTAGCCCAATAGAATATTGCGGGAGCAGCTACGGTATTTGTAGTGGGATGCAAGGCGAAGCTGCACCCAACTGGCACGTCAACTGCCGCTAATATGTGACCCACCCAGTACCCACACACCGCGCCCGCGCGAACCTGAACGAGCCACTGCCAGCAAGCGGTGATGGAGTGTGTTTGTGATGAAAAATCTGGAGAAAGGCGCGATGAAAAACTGACGATTACTACCAAACCAGTCGCGTGTTTTCGCAAGATTTTTGCAGCGCAAATTCCTCCATCGCCGCAATGTGATCAAGGTGGAACCGAAAATTTTCACGCCCAAGCCGCAACGCAACCAAGGTAGGCCAGACATCTTCAAACCTAAGCCGCAACGCAACCAAGCTTGAACAGCAACCTTCAAACCGACCTGTTGCCACCGATAAAAAATCGATCAAACAGCGCCAATAGCTCCGGGTAAGCCGATGCAAAATCAGCACGGCGCACAAAATAGGCCTCTGCCGCCACGGCAAAAAACTCGTCAATACTGGTGGTGCCATAGCTGTCCAGCAGTGGCTCCTGCATGGGCGTGGATTGCCCTGAGCTGGAGAGACTGACAGCCAAACTGCCAAAGCGTTCCCACTGCTGCAATTGCTCGCAAAATGCATCGTACTGCGCTTGCATGGTGGCCAGCCACGCGCGGCGCGCCTGCAGGGGCATGGGCGGGCAGCCGTCAGGGGATCCGTCTTGCATGTCCATCACATGGATAAATTCATGGATGACCACGTTGTAGCTCTCATTGGCGCTTGCGCCTGCAGCGGCTACATCGCTCCAGGCCAGCATCAGTGGCCCACCCTGGACGACCTCTCCCGTCAGATCTTCTTGCCAGCTGTGCACCACGCCAGCCTCATCTGTTTCCATACGCCGTGCGCGCACCTCACCTGCGTGCAGCACAATACCCACAAAACCGTCATACCAGCGCAGCGCAAGATCGGGTCTGTCAGGTGGTGCAATGTACAAGATGGGCAGACAGGCTTGGGTTGCCACCATGACGGCCTGTGCGTCGGTCACTTCCCAGTCGTGGGCTCCGCTGAATTCTTTGTGGTCTAGAAACAGGCTGACCAAATGGCGCAGACGGTGCAAATCGGCTGCAGGGAGTGCCTGCAAAAATGGCAGATCGGCGAGGGTGCTTTGCCACAGTGCGTCGCTGATAGCGCGGCGCTGCAATGTGCGCGCGTGGCTGGCAGCGCGCAGCCGTGCCTTGACGCGGCTGATAACTGCGCTAAGCCAGGCGCGCATTCACACTGGCAAACGTTGCACGCTGGGGCTGCCCCCCGGCGCGCAAGACAGGCGCAGTACCTGGGCGCGCGGTGGGTGGACGTCTGCATGCCAGTCGCACAGCACATGGCGTGTGCTCTGGCCGGCTTTGGTGCCTTGGGCGTTGGCTAAGGGATGGTCCACACCCTCGTGGGTATGGCCATGCACCATGTGTTGCGCGCCACTGGCTTGCATCCAGCGCGCGGTCTGGGCTGGGTCGAGGTCAACCCACGGGCCGCCTTGCTGCTTGCGCGCCTCGCTTTGCGCACGCATGTGGCGGGCCAGTTGCAAACGCTCGGTCAACGGGCGGGCTAAAAAATCCGCCTGCCATCGGCTACTGCGCACTTGGTTGCGAAACGCTTGGTACTCGGTGTCTGCCAGGCACAGCGCGTCACCGTGGCTGAGCAGGTATTGCGCTTTGCCAAAAGTCAATACGGTGGGATCGGGCAGGGCTTGCATGCCGCTGGCTTCTAAAAATGCATCGCCGACTAAAAAATCCCGGTTGCCGCAAATAAAGTACACCGCCTTGTCCTGTGCGCACTGGTGCAGCACGCGTCGGCAGCGCTCCTCAAACGGTAGGCCTTCATGACGCTCTGGTGCGCTGCCATGAGCGCCGGGTGGAAGCACATCGTCGCCCACCCATACCTCAAACAAATCGCCCAAGATAAACACCGCATCCGCTGGGGTGCTTTGCATATAGCGCCGCCAGGCTAAAAAGTTGGCGGGTTCGCTCTCTTGCAAATGCAGGTCAGAGATAAAGTCCACGCTGCGCCATGCTGCCAGTGCTTGCAACGGGTGAAAGCTGGGCAAGGGTGGCACCAGCATGGCGTGGCTTACAGGGCAACGGCCTTGGTCATCACCACGTCGTCAGCGGGCACGTCGTCGTGGAAACCTTTGCGTGTAGTTTTGACTGCGCGCATGGCGTCCACCACCTCGGTGCCCGAGATGACTTTGCCAAACACAGCGTAGCCCCAGCCCTGACGGCTAGGTGCCGTGTGGTTCAAGAAGGCGTTGTCACCCACGTTGATAAAGAACTGCGCGGTAGCCGAGTGCGGCTCTTGCGTGCGGGCCATCGCTACGGTGTATTTGTCGTTTTTCAGGCCGTTGTTGGCTTCGTTGTCGATAGCTGCATTGACTGGCTTTTGTGTCATGCCAGGCTCAAAGCCACCGCCTTGCACCATGAAGCCGTCGATGATGCGGTGGAACACGGTGTTGTTGTAATGGCCAGAGGCCACGTAGGCCAAAAAGTTGGCCACCGACTTCGGGGCCTTGTCAGCGTCGAGTTCCAGGGTGATGGTGCCGTGACCGGCGATGTGCAGTTCTACTTGGGGGTTTGCCATGATAGGGGTTTCTTACTTCAAAAGGGTTGCAGAGAGGATGCTGACTTGCGTTTTAGGCACGTCAGTGGGGAAAGGGCCGCCAGCGCCGGTAGGCACGGCTTTGATTTTTTCGACCACGTCCATGCCTTGCACGACTTTGCCAAACACCGTGTAGCCCCACAACTGGGCGGCACCGAGCAAATTGGCGCGCGGCGTGCTGGCGTAGGTTTGACCTTGGTAGACAAAGTTCAGCACCGGGTCGCCGTCGGGGATCAGGGTAGGGTCTAAAAACGCGTTGTCCACGGTGTTGATGAAAAACTGGCTACTGGCCGATTGCGGGTCGTTGGTGCGGGCCATGGCCAAGGTGCCTACCGTGTTCTTCAGGCCCTTGGCCAACGCTTCGCGCCCTTCATGGGGTATGTTGGGTCGGGTTTTCTTTTGCACGTAGCTGGCATCAAAACCACCGCCTTGCACCATGAAGGTGCTGATGACGCGGTGAAAAACGGTGCCGTCATAGTGCTTGTCTTTGACGTACTGCAGAAAATTCTCTACCGTTTTAGGGGCTTTGTCCGGGTACAGCTCCACCACAATGTCGCCCATCGAGGTGGCGATTTTGACTTTGGGTGCAGCCGCTGCTTGGGCAAAAGCGCTGGACGCTATGGAAAAAATAGCTGCTTGCGCAATGACCACAAAGGCCAATCTGTGAATCAATTTAAAATTAAGAGACATTATCCAATCACTCCTTCAAAAAATATTTTCCACTCATTTTGCGTCGCACCAGGCGAGCGTAGCCAGTATTGTCGCTTGGTACTGCCGGTGCTGCGGCCTGCGCGTACTTCTGAAAATGTAACTACCATGGTCGAGGTCTGCGCGCCCTCAGCCCAGTGCAGTACCGACATGTCTTTGACCTGCACTTCCCGCCCCTTGGTTTGCGCCAGCTCAGCTTCCAGAATGCCAGTCCACGTGGCCAGATTTTTGCCGTAGCTATTGAAGTCGCTGGTGTAGAACGCCAGTGTACGGGTGGTATCTGCGTTGGCCTTGGCGCTGCGCCACTGAGCCCATGCGGTATCAAACGCTTTGACCTCGGCGCTGCTTTTGGCGGGGCTGGCCCACTGCAAAGACGACGCGATGACGACCGGGGTGGTGCGGATCTCGACGGTGGCCAAAATGCGTTCCAAATCGGGGTTGGACAAAACCACACAGCCGTCAGTGGCCTTGGGCGCCCGCGCGAACTGGTTGGAGGGCGTGCCATGCAACCAAATGCCACTGCCAGTTTTGCCCCTTCGCAAGTCAAAAGGGTTGGGGTAGTTGATCGGCAATGCCCCGGCACCGTAAAAATCCTTCAGTGCCTTGCGCTTGAGGGTGTTGGTAATGAAGTAGATGCCCAGCGGTGTGCGCAAGTCACCTTCCAGATTTTTCTCAATCCCGAGTTTGCCAACCGAGATGTAGTAGTCCGCTTGCAGGCGCATGCCTGCGCTGGTGTTCTCAAACACGTAAAGCCGTGAGCGCGACGCATCGATGGCAATGGCGTGCTTGTTGCGCTCCGAGAGCCTGACCAGTTGCGTGGGTAGCATGCCTGCAGGCGGGCGCTCGCGCAGGGCTTTGAGCCGCAACAGAGACTCTTCACGCAGTTCGCCCAGCACGCCAGGCGCAGCACGTGATGTGGCCTCAGGCATATCGCCCATGCTTTTGAGGGGTCGGGTTTGGGCGTTGAGCAGGTCACCATGCACCAGCTGGGCCAGCGCAAAATTGGGGTGGTCTTTGACCAGTTGGTCGGCCAGTTTCAGCGCATCGCGGGTTTGGGCCAGTCCAATGCGTTGGTAGATCTGGATCAAGCGCGCCTCGGCGTCAAAGCCCGTGGCAGCGGCGGGTTTGCTCGGTTTGGCAGGAGTTTTTTGGGCCGCTGCAGCGGGTGCGCATACCAGCGCAGCCACACACAGCACAACCCACAGGCGGCGCAACAACATAGGAGTTACGGGCTAGGAAGCTCAAACAACTGAAAGATTCCCCAACGGGTTAAGTGTGGCTGGTGCATGGGCTCTGGCCGCTGATGAGAGGGCGCTAAATTAGCTGCCCGCAGTTTCTTTCACAATCACCCAGCGCTCGCCTGCCTTGACCAGATCGAGCGTTTTGCGGCTGGACACTGCCAAGGCATCGGCGTTGTATTCCTGTCTAAATTTGGCTTGCGCTTTATTGCCGTTGATCGAGATGGCAACATCACTGAGCTTGACGCTGATTTTGTTTTTACCGACGATGCGTTTTTTGCGCTCTTCTTCCCAAGTTCTTCGGCCGCCTGGGGCATCGAAATCTTTGCCATACGCGTTCAGGTACTCCGAGGTGTTTTTGGCGCTCCAGGCTGCGGCCCAGCTTTGCACTGCGGCATTGACTTCCTGGCTGGCATTGCCAGAGCTGGCCACTGCGGGAGCGGGCACTGGAGTCGGTGTTGCTACAGGTGCAGCCGGTTTGGCGACGACCGCTGGAGCGGTAGCAGGAGCGGCTGCCACTGGCGCAGCGGCGGCTACGGCTGGCGGCTTAGCCACGGCGACCGCAGCGGCAGCTGGCGTAGGAGCGGCCACCGCAGGCGCAGCGGCTGGCACGGGTGCAGCGGTAGGCGCAGCAGCCACTGGGCGAGTGGGCTTGGCACCCGGGGCAGCAAACAGGTCGCGGATCAAGGACAGTTTGGGCTGCACCCCGGTGTTGGTGTTGTCCAGCTGCAAAGCCTTGCTGTAGGCTTGGCTGGCCAGCTTGGCATACACGTCGCCCAGGTTCTCATGCGCCGTGGCGTAGCTGGGGTTGGTGCGTATTGCCATCTCCAGCGCGGCGCGGGCTTTGTCAAACTGGCTTTGGCCAGCGTAGAGCACGGCCAGGTTATTGTATGGCTCCGGTAACTCCGGGAAGTCTTCGGTGAGTTTGGTAAATGTACCAATAGCGTCGTTGGGCTTGTTCTGCTCGGTCAGGATCACGCCCTTTAAAAAGCGCATTTGCGCATCGCGCGGCTTGGTGCCTAAAAACTGGTCTACCTTGGCATTGGCCTCGGCCAGTTGGCCTGCGCGCAGCATGCGGCTCACGTCAGCGTACTCGTCTGCATAAGCCATGCCAGACGCAAACAGGCCAATGGCTAGACAAACGCTGGCCAGCGGATGGACGGCGTGAATGCGGGGCATTGAAACTACACGGGACACCCATGACTTGACCGATGGCTTAACGAATGGCATAGAACCTCTTTGAACGAAGCGAGCTTGGCAAGCCCAAGAATTGGGCCGTATACTGTGCTGTATTGTAGCGGCTGGCCATTGACTCGCGGTTAGTTCCCGTCCCAGCATGGTCCGCGCCGCTGTCCTTTGACCTGATAACACCCAAGCGCCGTCTTTTCCCATGAGCCTTCGTATCTATAACACGCTGTCGCGTGCGCTGGAAGATTTTTCCCCTCTCGTTCCCGGTCAAGTCCGCATGTACGTGTGTGGCATGACGATTTATGACCTCTGCCATGTCGGCCATGCCCGCATGATGATGGCTTTTGACACCGTGCAGCGTTGGCTCAAAGCCAGTGGTTACGAAGTCATTTTTGTGCGCAATATCACCGACATTGACGACAAAATCATCAAGCGGGCGGTCGAGCGAGGTATCAGCCTGCGGGCCCTGACCGACGAGATGGTGGCCGCGATGCACCACGACCTGGGCGCTTTGGGCCTGGAGCCGCCCACCCACGAGCCGCGCGCCACCGAGTATGTGCCGCAGATGACGGCGATGATTTCCCGTTTGATGGACAAAGGCCTGGCCTACCAGGCCAGCAGCGGGGAAGAGGCCGGTGATGTGAACTTTGCCGTACGCAAAATGCCCGGCTACGGCAAGCTCAGCGGCAAATCGCTTGACCAGCTGCGCGCCGGCGAGCGCGTGGCCGTGCTGGGCGGCAAAGAGGATCCCCTCGATTTTGTGCTGTGGAAAGCGGCCAAGCCCAGCGAGCCTGATGACGCTAAATACGACTCACCGTTTGGTGCGGGCCGCCCCGGCTGGCATATTGAATGCTCGGCCATGAGCTGCGCCTTGCTGGGCGAGACCTTTGACATCCACGGCGGCGGCGCTGACTTGCAGTTCCCGCACCACGAAAACGAAATTGCCCAAAGTGAAGGTGCCAACGGCAAACCGTTTGCCAATTACTGGCTGCACAACGGGTTTTTGAACGTAGACGGCGAGAAGATGAGCAAGTCGCTGGGTAACTTTTTTACCATTCGAGATGTGCTCAAAAGCTACGACGGCGAAACCATCCGCTACTTCATGGTGCGGGTGCATTACCGGCGGCCATTCAACTTCAGCGACGCGGGTTTGGACGATGCGGGCTTGGGGCTCAAGCGCCTGTATACCGCCCTGGATTTAGTGCCGCCTGCACAAGTGGCCATAGACTGGAACCATGCGTTCCCGGTCAAGTTCAAGGCGGCGATGGACAACGATTTTGGTACCTCAGAAGCTGTGGCCGTGCTGTTTGAACTGGCCGTGGAGGTCAACCGTACCCAATCTGCTGCACTGGCAGGTGAGCTTAAAGCGCTGGGTGGCGTGCTGGGTATTTTGCAAGGCGATCCCAAGGCCTATTTGCAGGCCGGTGCTGGCCTGGACGATGCGGCCATCCAAACCCTGATTGCCGAGCGCGCCGCCGCCAAAGCGGGCAAAGACTTCGCCCGGGCAGACCAGATACGCAAAGACCTGGCAGCCCAGGGCGTGGTGCTGAAAGACGCGCCGACGGGCACCACCTGGGAGGTGCAAAAGGTATGATGCACAGCCCATGGGTTGCATGGGTTGCATGTGTTGCATGCGTTTCAGACCTGCAGCCCTTTAAAGTATTGCGGTACCAGCTATGAAAGTAGTAGCTTCTGTAGCGCTACCGCCTGACTACTGGGCTGAAGCTTGTAAGCACCTGATGAAAAAAGATCGGGTCATGAAACGCCTGATTCCGCAGTTTGGCGAGGCTTGCTTGCAGCGCCGTGGTGACCCGTTTATCACCCTGGCCCGCAGCATTGTGGGCCAGCAAATCAGCGTCAAGGCCGCGCAAACGATTTGGGACCGGTTCGCCCTGTTGTCCAACAAACTCTCGCCTGGCGCGGTGCTCAAGCTCAAGGTAGACGCCATGCGAGAGGCAGGTCTTTCGGCCCGAAAAATTGAGTATTTGGTCGATTTGGCGTTGCATTTTGACAGCGGTGCTTTGCACGTCAAAAACTGGGAGGCCATGGACGACGAGGCCATCATCGTCGAACTGGTGGCCATTCGCGGCATTGGCCGCTGGACGGCGGAGATGTTTTTGATTTTTCACATGATGCGGCCCAACGTGCTGCCGCTGGACGATGTGGGTTTGATCAACGGCATCAGCCAAAGCTATTTTTCTGGTGAAGCGGTCAGTCGCAGCGAAATCCGTGAGGTGGCCGCTGCCTGGGCACCCTATTGCAGCGTGGCGACTTGGTATATTTGGCGCTCGCTGGATCCACTGCCGGTAGTCTATTGAACTACGTTCTGCGATAAAAATATTGTTTTGATATCAATTTTGCAATGCTTGTCAAGCCTTGAAATCGGCGTAAACAGGTTTAAACTTGCCGCTGTTGCAATGCCAAGGAGCCCAGATTGGCCAAAAAAGTTTTCTTAGAATTTGAGCACCCGATTGCTGAACTGGAAAGCAAGATTGAAGAGCTGCGCTACGTGCAGTCAGAGTCTGCGGTAGACATCAGCGAAGAGATCGACCAACTGGCCAAAAAGAGCCTGCAGCTTACCAAAGACATCTACAGCGACCTCACGCCCTGGCAGATCACCAAGATCGCCCGCCACACCGAGCGCCCCTACACGCTGGACTACATCAGCGAGTGCTTTACTGACTATATCGAGATGCATGGCGACCGCCATTTTGCGGACGACCAAAGCATTGTGGGCGGCTTGGCCCGCTTTAACGGCAACGCCTGCATGGTGCTGGGCCACCAAAAAGGCCGCGACACCAAAGAGCGCACAGTGCGCAACTTTGGCATGAGCCGCCCCGAAGGCTACCGCAAAGCCCTGCGTCTGATGAAAACGGCTGAAAAATTCAAGCTACCTGTTTTTACCTTTGTCGATACACCGGGTGCCTTCCCGGGCATGGACGCAGAAGAGCGCGGCCAGAGCGAGGCGATTGGCCGCAACATTTTCGAGATGGCGCAACTCGAAGTACCTATCATCACCACCATCATCGGCGAAGGCGGCTCCGGCGGCGCGCTGGCCATCAGCGTGGCCGACCAGGTGCTGATGCTGCAATACTCGATCTACAGCGTGATCAGCCCCGAGGGCTGCGCCAGCATTTTGTGGAAAACCAGCGACAAAGCCAAAGACGCCGCCGAACAGTTGGGCATCACCGCCCACCGTCTGAAGGCACTGGGCCTGATCGACAAAATCATCGCCGAACCGGTAGGCGGCGCGCACCGCGACCACAAACAAATGGCCGCTCTCTTAAAGCGTGGCCTGAACGATGCCTACCGCCAGGTAAGTGACCTCAAGGTCAAAGAGCTGCTGGATAAGCGCTACGACAAGCTGCAAGGCTTTGGGCGTTACACCGACACCAAGGCCGATCACAAATAAAATGTGCAGCGCCAGCGGGTGAGGCTGGGGGCGCACAGGCGCCGTGGTTACTATTAAATGAATAGCTGCTCCCGCAATATTCTGCGGGGCTAGTGCGCTAAATGGGGTAGCGCTTTTGCACTTTGGCAAACACCGGGCCCCAAACAGGGTGTTGGCGCTCGCCGGGTGTGAGGTTGAATTTTTTGTTGATGCTGAATGCAGCATCAAACGACCTTTCGCATTGCGCCGTGCGGGCGGTGATGCAGTACACAAAGGCTTGGGTTTTGTAGCCGCGCAGCAGGTCGGGCGTATTGGTCAAGCCCAGTTTAAAGCTCTCCGACAGCTTGCTTTGTGCGCGGCCATATTCGCCCATATCAAAGGCTGCCACCCCTTGGCGCAAAGCCGCGCCGCCGGCCGAGGGTCTTTCTATCAAAGGTGGCATGACGGGTGCAGTGGTGGTGCCACCGTAAGGGCCGTTACCGCTTGGTGCGTTGCTTGGCGCTGTACTGCCAGGCACAGTGCCGGGGGAAGTGCTGGGCGTGTTGCGAGCGCCGGGCGGTGTAGAGCAGGCCACGCAGCCCAGCACTGCCAGCACTGCCAAGGGTGCCCAGCCCGTTTGGAGCGTGCGAGAAGCTTTGCAAGTCGTTGCCATGTGTTGGTGTCTCAAGTGTATTTTTTACTCCCATAGCTTCGAGTCCATTGTGTCGCTAGCTGCACTTAAGCAGACAGATTTTGCAGTAACAAAGCTCTGGAATATTGCAAGTGCTTGTGCGCGGGTGGGCTTGAAGGTGCCTGCCTTATCGTGGTCGCATTGCTGTATGGGCTTGAAGAGTTCTGTCCTGCCCTGATCCCTTTGCGGCTCAGGTATGAAGATGTCTGCCCTACCTTGGCCACGCTGCGGCGATGGAGGAATTTGCGCTGCAAAAATCTTGCGAAAACACGCGATTGGTTTGGTAGTGGTCGTGAGTTGGTCGCCGCGCCTTTCTCCAGATTTTTCATCGCAAACACGCTCCATCACCGCTTGCTGGC
>JAYVGI010000284.1:0-11333 GCA_043772355.1 Polaromonas sp. | reverse complement strand
GCTCCACACCACGTGCTGGTCGTCTACCAGGGCAATGCTCAGGCCCGTGACTTTGTTTTGCGCCATGCCGTGCTCGATCAAGCGGGTGATGTAGGCCTGCGTGGCCGCGTAGTCGCCGCGTGCAACGCTGGCCGGGCGCTGGGGGGCAGAGGCGCAGCCTGCCAAGATGGCGAGGGACAGGGCGGCGGGGAGGGCGAGAGTGTGAAGCTTCATAGGTCGTGGCGTTTTTGTGTGGGCGGATGGAATGGGATTCAA
This sequence comes from Polaromonas sp., assembly GCA_043772355.1. Taxonomy (GTDB): domain Bacteria; phylum Pseudomonadota; class Gammaproteobacteria; order Burkholderiales; family Burkholderiaceae_C; genus JAAFIP01. The sequence continues at coordinate 11,078 of JAYVGI010000284.1, read as the reverse complement.
ACGGTTGGTGTCTATGCAGGTTGCAAGGGCGGCGGCACGACAGGCGCTGCCGCTGGCGTGCTGCGGGTATCCAGCGCCAGCACCTTTTGCAGCGCTTGGATGTAGCTTTGCAGTGCGTCGCGCCCGGTGGGGGTCAGCTCGTAATGGGTTTGCTTGCGGCCTTCGCCGCTTTCCTTGCGCACCGCCAGGTAGTCACTGGCGATGAGCTTTTTCAGGTGCGACTCTAAATTGCCGTCGGATACATCGAGCTGGCGTTTGAGCTCGCTGAAAGTGGCGCTGCCCGCGCCTGCCAAGAAGGCAGCTATTTGGGTGCGCAGGGGCTGGTGGAGCAGGGCATCTAAGTCCATGGGGAATCCTTGGGTGTCGGGTTGGTATGGGTGAAGGTTTCAGGGCGCCGTACCGGGCAAAAACTGCACTGTCATACTGGCTTTGAGCAGTGGCCCGGCTTGTGTCGATAGCTCGCCTTTGACCCATGGGATGTTGATCTGCGTCTCAGGGCCTTTGGACCATGCGCTGCCGGGCTGGCGGCCAGCGCCTGTGGGCTTGCCGTCCTCCAACCTCAGCTCCATCGGCTGCTTGAGCACCAAGGGCAGCAAGAGCGGCGTAGCGCCTGCCTCAAACACATTGCCAGCGATCTCGATGTGCACCGGGATGCGGGTGCCCGCTGGCAGGCTGATGGCTTGGCTGCCCACGGCTACGCCTTCGCGTTGGTACTCTTGCAGGCTGACAACCGGGGTGTCTGCGGCCGTACCGATCAGCGGCCAATGTGCAGCCACCAACGGAATAGCCAGCACCAAGCAGGCCCAACCGAGGGTTTGCAGCGCCCGGTAGGCCTTGCTGCGCACGCGGCCATGGTCGAGCATGAAGGCCAGGGCGGGCAGGCCGATGCCAAACACCGAGGTGGCGATGTTTTTCAGGTTCTCGGCGCTTTGCTGGGTGGCCAGCATGGCAATGCCGATCAAAATAATCAGCGCGCCCACCCATTCCAGCATCTCCTCCGAAAACAAGCCATGCACGTACAGGCCCGTGCCTAGCAGCACCAGCCAGGCTGTGTAGAGCATGTAGCCGCCGCCGTAGAAAAACACCGCAATGGTCAGCAGCGCGCCAATGCCCATCAGCAGCCACAGCACCTTAAGCACCTGCCGGTGGATAAACGACCACACCTCGTCGCGCGAGCGCTTGGCCCTCTGGGTGAGGTGCCAGTCTGCCGTGCCCACCGCGCCCAGCACAAACGCAATCAGCAGCAACCAAGCCAGCGCGCGCTGCTGCAAGTCGGGCAACTGGGTGGGCGTGAGGATGGATTCGCTGAACAGAAACAGCAGCCCACCCGCCAGCCCCCACAAAACCAGACTCCAGCGCTCCATGCGCAGGTTGCGTTGCCCGGATGCCATCATGGAGGCGATGGCATCTAATTGTTGGCTGGCATGGGTGGACATGGGTTGCGTTTCCGGTTACTCTGAATTGCAGAGTATACAACTCTGAAGCGCAGAGTGTCAATAGCAGTTTGACAAATTGAATGGGTGGGCTAAAAATATTGTTGAAATATTCAACAATTTAGGGCAACTATGTCTACCGTCAACTTCAGCGTGCCTGAAGACATCAAGTTAGCCTTCAACGCCACGTTTGCAGGCCAAAACAAAAGCGCGGTCATCGCCGATTTGATGCGCGAGGCGGTGGAGCGCGCCCAGCGCCAGCAAAGTAGCAAACACGCTTACCTGCGCATTTTGCAGCGCATGCCGACCTGGCCTTGCGCATCCTGGAGCAGTCGGTTCTGGGCTTGCCCCCCCATGGTGCAGCCGCCGCACTTTAGCGCCGAGGTAGCCGCCGTATTGGCGCGCCTTAAACCGGGCGATGCACAAGCCGATGTAGATGATTTGCTCCAGCCAGGGCACGAAACCCTGGCCACCCCCGAGGTGTATACCACCGCGCTACAGTTGGCCCTACGCCACCAACACCATTTGTTTAACACCCTGTACCACGCCGTAGCACTGCATACGCCGGGTGCCAGTTTGATCACCGCTGACCAACGCTACTACGACAAAGGACAGGCTGACGGGCGCATTACGCTGTTGGCTAATTTGCGCTTGGATTGACTAGAGTTTTAAGCTGTAGCCCACTAAAATCGTGCGCAAGGAGCTATTAAAAACGTAGCCGTTGCGTTGTATAGTGCGGCAGATAGACTAGGCGCTGCAAACCTGGAGCGGGTGATGGGAATCGAACCCACGTTATTTGCTTGGGAAGCAAGAGTCCTACCATTGAACGACACCCGCGCTGGGTGTGATTATAGAACGTGAGACTTGACGGTATGCTGGCATCACCTTACTACAATCGCTGGCTGGCGATGAAATTTCTCAAAATGCCGAAAACCCCACATCAAAAAGAGCTTCTATGAATTTCAAAATGCGTGAGAACTCTGTGTTTGCCGTCCTGCTGCGCTCACCGTGGTGGGTCAGCGCGGGGGTGGCGATCGTTTTCATTGCACTGGCGGGTGCATTCATGCCGCCGCAGTATGTGCCTTTTGGCATGTTAAGTGCTGCGCCCTTTGTGGTGATTGCAGGCATGGTGCTGTGGCGCAACCGCAATGCGCCCGACCCCAAGCGGGTGGATGCCGCCTTGGCCCAAGCCGCCAGCCAGCCCTGGCGGGCGTTTTCCGCTGCTTTGGAAAAAGCTTTCACGGCACAGGGCTACGCCGTCACCCAGCTCTCAGGTGGGCCCGCTAGCGGCGGTGCGGATCTGCGCTTGGAAAGGCGCGAGCGTGTCATCCTAGTGAGCGCCAAGCGCTACAAAGCGGCCACTCACGGCGCGGAGCCGTTGCGTGAGCTGGCCGCAGCCGTGGACAAAGCGTCTGCCGACCAAGGTGTGTACATCAGCCTGGGCGAGGTGACTGACCAAGCCGCCAGCTTTGCCAAAGAGCAGGAGATTGAGTTAGTGTCTGGGCAGCGTTTGGGGGCGTTGTTGACGAGGTGATCAATGCCCAAATAAAGTCGTGAGCATGCATCCGCTTTTCACTTACATTGCCCAGCCGATCACAAAGCTGAAAAGTTCAATTTTTTAATTGATCTACGGCTTGTTTCGGGAATTTTTTGATTAACCATTGCAATACCTCTAGCTGATCCAGAGATGTCGCACGACGAACTTGAATAAGTAGTTTTTGCAAGTCGGGTCGAGTTAAAGTTGCATTAGAAGCACCCTCATTGCATACAGAGCAGATTGCGCGAAGATTTGCAGGTTCGTCTGTGCCGCCTACACTTTTGTCAACGATGTGGCCAAGATGTAGTCGGGTTTTTCTGGTGGAGTCATACGGATGAATTTCTCCTGCAACTGCGCCACACATTTGACAAGTGAATCCATTGCGGTCTAGCACATAAGCCCGAGTTTCCTTGGAGATAGCTCGCTCAAAAGCTGGTTGAGGTTTTGCTGTTTCAAGAAGGTACTGGCCTGGTTTTAACTCGCTTCTATCGTTGTGGGTAAGGATTAAATAGCCCTCTTCAGTTCTAAGTTCGCGCACCCGTCGGGCCCATTCGGACTGATTGTCAGCGATGACTCTTAATTCTTCTGAGTTCATGATCCTGCCAATATTGGCAAGAAAATGAGCCCGAAGCTTACCGCGCGCGCCGCCTCGTGGTGTCATGGTTTGAGACACGGCTAAGCGCGCTTAAGTTTTGGCTTCGCTGCGGCGTTGAGAGCCAATCTGATTTGGGTACCCACTGCGCATGCTACTGGGGGTGGAAACGCGTTGCCAATTTGGCGGTATGCCGACGTTTTCTTTCCACTAAATTGCCAATGGTCTGGGAAACCTTGAATGCGAGCCGCCATACGCACAGTGAGGCGGGGCATTCCTACGAAGTCTTTATCAGGCACGTTATCCGCAATTCCCATGCCATCGACACCGATACTGGCCCAAGCCTTTTTTGCTCTTGTGGGGCCAAGATCAGGGCCGCCGTGTTTTTTACTCCCACCGACTAGAGTGGGACCAATATCGCATGCAAGTTCGCGCCATTGATGTGCGCCACGCCACCCATTAGATGCCATGAGATCAAAAAGTATTTCGCCTACCGTGGGCGGTGGTGTTGGATTTACCGACGGCCAGGCAAAAAAATCTGTGACATTCTTCTTGAGCGCTACAAAAATAACGCGCGGACGCAATTGCGAAACACCAAAATCGCGTGCGTTGATTAACCGCCACTCTGCGCAATAACCTAGTTTTTTCAGATCACCGATCAACTTTGCGCGATAGTCATCAAAAACCGTGTCGAGCAAGCCACGTACATTTTCTAGCATGACAGCTTCAGGTTTACATTCAGCCACTAAACGCAAAGCCTCTGGAAAAAGGTCGCGCTCATCGTCGTTCCCAAGCTGTTTACCCGCTTTAGAAAAAGGCGGGCATGGAACCCCCCCGGCAAGCAATTCAATACCTTTCCATTTCTCTGCGGAGTAATGGTGAAGATCCCCCTCTACGACGTTCCAGTGGGGGCGATTAAAGCGCAGTGTTTGGCAGGCTGGTGCCTCGATTTCAACCAGACTGGCATGCTCAAAGCCTGCTTGCTCTAAGCCAAGAGCTTGTCCTCCAGCGCCTGCGCAAATTTCAATTGAGTTAAATGGCATGTCGTTTTTTACGTAGGAGGAGAATTAGTTTGCCCAACCAGCATTGAACACTGATAGCGGTATCAAAACTATTGAACTGATATTATATACAGCATTGCAGCATCTTCCCTCTACAATCCACCCCATGGCAGAAAAATTACCCACATTGTTAAACACCGCGTACAGCGAAGGCTCGATCCGCGTGCTCAAGGGCTTGGAGCCCGTCAAGCAGCGGCCGGGCATGTACACCCGCACCGACAATCCGCTGCATGTCATTCAGGAGGTGCTGGACAACTCGGCCGACGAGGCGTTGGCGGGGTTTGGCAAGAAGATCAAGGTCACCCTGCACACCGACGGCTCGGTGACGGTGGACGACGATGGGCGCGGCATACCGATTGGCATGCACCCGGAAGAGAAGGCGCCGGTGATCGAGCTGGTGTTCACCCGCCTGCACGCGGGTGGCAAGTTTGACAAAGGCAAGGGCGGTGCCTACAACTTCTCGGGCGGCTTGCACGGCGTCGGCGTGAGCGTGACCAACGCTTTGGGCAAACGGCTGGAGGCCAGCAGCTACCGTGAGGGTATGGTGGCAAAGCTGGTGTTTGAAGGCGGCGACGTGGTGGAAAAGCTCCATTTGCGCAAACAGATTGAAGGCGACCGCAAGCAAGGCACCAGCGTGCGCGTATGGCCCGATGGCAAGTATTTTGAATCGCTGGTGATCCCTTTAAATGAGCTGACGCATCTGCTGCGCAGCAAAGCCGTGCTGATGCCCGGCGTGAGCGTGACGCTGGTGAACGAGAAAACCAAAGACACGCAAAGCTGGCAGTACAAAGGCGGCCTGCGCGATTATTTGGAGCAAACGCTCAATGGCGAGGTGGTGATTCCGCTCTGGGAGGGTGAGGGCTTTGCCGATGCCAAGGACGAGACCTTTGCCGAAGGCGAGGGCGCAGCCTGGTGCGTGGCCTTTACCGAAGATGGCCAACCCGTGCGCGAGAGTTATGTGAACTTGATCCCCACCACCAACGGCGGCACGCACGACAGTGGGCTGCGCGATGGTTTGTTTACCGCAGTCAAGAGCTTTATCGAGCTGCATTCGCTCTTGCCCAAGGGCGTAAAGCTGCTGCCCGAAGACGTGTTTGCCCGCGCATCCTACGTGCTGTCGGCCAAGGTGCTCGACCCGCAATTCCAAGGGCAAATCAAAGAACGCCTGAACTCGCGTGACGCGGTGCGCCTGGTGTCCAACTACGTGCGCCCCGCCATGGAGCTGTGGCTGAACCAGCACGTAGACTACGGCAAAAAACTGGCCGACCTGGCCATCAAAGCCGCGCAAACCCGCCAGCGCGCTGGCCAAAAAGTAGAAAAACGCAAAGGCTCTGGCGTAGCCGTGTTGCCCGGCAAACTGACCGACTGCGAAAGCCGCGACCTGGCCCACAACGAAGTGTTTTTGGTAGAAGGCGACAGCGCGGGCGGCAGCGCCAAGATGGGCCGCGACAAAGAAAGCCAAGCCATTCTGCCCCTGCGAGGCAAGATTTTGAACACCTGGGAAGTCGAACGCGACCGCCTGTTTGCCAACACCGAGATCCACGACATCTCGGTCGCTATTGGCGTAGACCCGCATGGCAAAGACGACAGCCCCGATTTAAGCGGCCTGCGTTACGGCAAAATTTGCATCTTGAGTGATGCCGACGTAGACGGCTCGCACATTCAGGTGCTCTTGCTCACATTGTTTTTCAAACACTTCCCCAAGCTCATCGAAACCGGCAACATCTACGTCGCCCGCCCACCACTGTTTCGCATAGACGCACCCGCGCGCGGCAAAAAGCCTGCCAGTAAGCAATATGCGCTGGACCAAGGCGAGCTCAACTCCATTTTGGACAAGCTGCGCAAAGACGGCGTGGCGGAGAACAAGTGGACGATCAGCCGCTTCAAAGGCTTGGGCGAGATGAACGCGGAACAATTATGGGAAACCACACTCAATCCAGATACGCGCCGTTTGCTGCCCGTGCAATACGGCGAACTCGATTCGGCTTTCACTGCCATTCGCTTTACCCAGCTCATGGGCAAGGGTGAGGCTGCGGCGCGACGTGAGCTGATGGAACTGCATGGGGATGCTGTGGAGGTGGATGTATGACGACTTTGACTATCGCAGGGTGGGGATCGGGATCGGGATCGGGATCGGGATCGGGATCGGGATCGGGGGCAGGACGCAGAGGACGCAAAAGTTACGCAGAGGACGCAAAAGAATACAGGGAGAAAAATAAAACCAAAATTGAATGCAACTTAAAAAATCTGAATTGGGTAGCAGTTCATTTTGTATTTTTTTTGGTATTTTCTTTTTTGCGTCCTCTGCGTAACTTTCGCGTCCTCTGCGTCCGGAAGTCCGTTTTCGCCCCAATGACAACCCTCCACCCGACAGGAAGACCAACACAGTGACCGCCAGAGTCCGTCTACGCCCCACCATGCAAAGCGACCTGGCCTACGTGCTGTCGCTGGAGCAGGACGAGCAGAATTTGCCGTTTATCACGCCGTGGGACCGCACGCAACACGAAGCGGCCATCAGGTTTCCAGACTTTCGGCATTTCATCATCGAAGGCGGTGAGGGCTTGGAGCCTGTGGGCTTTCTCATTCTCATTGGCTGCCGCAGCCAGCACCAGTCGCTGGAGCTCAAGCGCATGGTGTTGCAGGGCAAGGGCCAGGGTTTTGGCCGCGCTGCGCTGCGGGTGGCCAAGCGGGTAGCGTTTGACGACCTGAAGGCGCACCGGTTTTGGCTGGACGTGAAGCAGAGCAACCAGCGTGCCAAGGCCTTTTATGACAGCGAAGGTTTTGTGGTGGAGGGCACTTTGCGCGATGCGGTGCGCGTCCGCTCAGAGGACGGCACTACCGGCTACGACTCTTTGGTGGTACTGTCCATGCTGCGCGCTGAGTTTGCCGCGCGCCGCTCACAGGCGTTGGAATTACCGTGATGATCTCGTTGATGGCCCTGTTTTTAAGCCTTTTTAGGCCGCAGCCACGTAGAATATTGCGGGAGCCGCTATTTAATTGGAAGCGTTCTATAGCGCTGCTCAGCGTGCTGGTGTGCGCCGCAGGCGGTGCTTACGCCGACGTGTGGGGCTATGTGGACGACAAAGGGGTGGCGCATTTTGCCTCTGAGCGGGTGGATGATCGCTACGAGCTGTACTTTAAAAACGGGCAAAATTTCGATACCCAAGATGGCTTGCCTAACAAGCCATCTGGTGGTCTATTGCGCAACGATGTTGTCGTACCCACCGAGACGCTGCCATTGGTCGGCCCTGCCAGTTCGTCCCTCAGCTTGCCCCCCAAGCTGCAAACCTTTTTCGATGTGTCGCCCAACTTCAAAGCCGTCAAACACCATATGCGCGAGGCCGCGAGTATTCACCAGATCGACTTTGAGCTGCTGCAAGCCCTGATAGCGACTGAATCGGGATTTGACACCGCCGCGGTATCGCCCAAAGGCGCTGTGGGCCTGATGCAGCTCATGCCGCCCACGGCCCAGCGTTATGGCGTGAAGGGCGATGCCAAAACCAGCATCGAGAAAAAACTTACCGACCCCAAAACCAATATCCTGACCGGTACCCGTTACCTGCACGATCTGATACTGATGTTCCCCGGCAAACTGGACCTGGCCTTGGCCGCCTACAACGCAGGCGAGGGCGCAGTCAAGCGCTATGGCAACCAGATACCGCCCTACAAAGAAACGCAAAACTATGTGAAAACCATCTTGCAGATGTACGCCACGCTCAAGCCGCCCGTGCTCATGGCCAAGCGCTTGGCCGAGGTCAAGGCCGTTGAGGTGGCCAAGCCGCCCAAACGCGTGACCATGGTCATCGGCGGCGCTACAGGTCGCGGCAATATGGTGCCGCCTATGACCGGCGTGACCGCAGAAAATACCGCCCCACCCGATACCCCCGTGAAGCTGCCCGCAACGCAGTGAGCCCATTTTTGAATTTGACAACTGACCCATGAACGAGCAAGCTCCCACAGATTTTTCCGGCGAAACCGACGACAGCCTGAACCTTGCCACCTACGCCCAGCGCGCCTACCTTGAATACGCCCTGAGCGTCGTCAAAGGCCGCGCGCTGCCCGATGTGTGCGATGGCCAAAAGCCCGTGCAGCGGCGCATTTTGTACAGCATGGGCCGCATGGGCCTGTCCTTTGGCGGGGCCAATGGCAATGCCGGGGCCAAGCCTGTCAAAAGCGCCCGCGTGGTGGGCGACGTACTGGGCAAATACCACCCGCACGGCGACAGCGCCGCCTACGATGCCATGGTGCGCATGGCGCAAGACTTCAGCCAGCGCTACCCGCTGAACGACGGGCAGGGCAACATTGGCAGCCGCGATGGCGATGGCGCAGCCGCCATGCGCTACACCGAAGCACGCTTGGCACGCATTACCAGCCTGCTCCTCGACGAGCTGGACATGGGCACAGTGGACTTCATCCCCAACTACGACGGCAGCGAGCTCGAGCCCAAGCAGCTTCCGGCACGGCTGCCGTTTAACCTGCTCAACGGTGCCAGCGGCATTGCTGTGGGCTTGGCCACCGAGATTCCCAGCCACAACCTGCGCGAGGTGGCCGACGCCTGCGTGGCCCTCATCAAATCGCCCAAGCTGAGTGACGACGAGCTGTTTGCCATCATCCCCGGGCCCGACTACGCCAATGGCGGGCAGATCATCAGCAGCGCCGCAGAAATATCTGAGGCGTATAAAACCGGCCGAGGCTCGCTCAAAGTGCGTGCCCGCTGGAAGATCGAAGAGCTGGCGCGCGGCCAGTGGCAGCTGGTCGTCACCGAGCTGCCCCCCGGCACCAGCACGCAAAAGGTGCTGGAAGAGATTGAAGAGATCACCAACCCCAAAGTCAAAGCGGGCAAAAAAGCCCTCAGCCTAGACCAAACCCAGCTCAAGGCCAGCATGCTGGCTTTGCTGGACGCGACGCGCGACGAGAGTAACCGCGAAGCCGCCGTGCGCCTGGTGTTTGAGCCCAAGACCAGCAAGATAGAGCAAAGTGAGCTGATTACCGCGCTTTTGGCCCACACCTCGCTGGAGACCACCTCGTCCATTAACCTCACCGCCATCGGCATTGACGGCAGGCCCACTTTGAAGAGCCTGCGCCAGATGCTGGTGGAGTGGATCGAGTTTCGCGCCATCACCATCGAGCGGCGCTCGCGCCACCGCCTGGGTAAGGTGCTGGAGCGCATCCACATTCTGGAAGGCCGCCAGTTGGTGTTGCTCAACATCGACGAGGTGATCGCCATCATCCGCCAAAGCGACGAGCCCAAGGCCGCGCTGATGGAGCGCTTCAAGCTCAGCACGATCCAGGCCGAAGACATTTTGGACATCCGCCTGCGCCAACTGGCGCGCCTGGAAGGCATCAAGATCGAAGGCGAGCTGAAAGAGCTGCGGGACGAGCAGGCCAAGCTGGAAGAAATTTTGGGCAACCCCAGCGCCCTGCGCCGCCTGATGGTGAAAGAAATTGAGCTTGATGCCAAACAGTATGGCGATCCCGCCAAAGACCCGCGCCGCACCTTGATCCAGGCTGAAAAGAAGACCATCGTGGAGGTCAAAGTGATAGACGAGCCCGTCACCGTGGTGGTGAGCGCCAAAGGCTGGGTGCGGGCCCGCACCGGCCACGGGCATGAGGCCGCCAGCTTTGCCTTCAAGTCGGGCGACGATTTGTATGGCACCTTTGAATGCCGCACCGTGGACACGCTGCTGGCCTTTGGCAGCAACGGCCGGGTGTATTCGGTGGCCGTGGCCTTGCTGCCCGGCGCGCGGGGTGACGGTCAGCCCATCACCACCTTGATCGAACTGGAATCAGGCACCCAAGTGCTGCACTACTTTGCGGCCGCAGCCAGCGCGCAGTTGCTGGTCAGCGCCAGCGGCGGCTACGGCTTTATTGCCAGTGTCGAGAACATGATTTCACGCCAAAAAGCGGGCAAAGCCTTTATCAGCTGCGCCGAAGGTGAAAGCGTGTGCAAACCCTCTGCTTTAGAGCTCAATATGCCAGTAGCCAGCGTAAATGTTTCGGGAGCAGCTACTAAAAATGTAGTAGCCACGCATGTGGCCTGCGCCTCGGCGGGCGGCCGTATCCTCACCTTTGAGATCAGCGAGCTCAAAACCATGGCCAACGGCGGGCGTGGCCTGATGCTGATTGACCTGGAGGCCAAAGACACGCTGGCCGGCGCTGCGGCCTATACCCGCAGTGTCAACATCATTGGCATTGGCAGGGGTGGCAAAGCGCGCGAAGAGCAGCTAGAGATTCGCAGCCTGAACAACGCCCGGGCGGCGCGGGGGCGCAAAGGCAAGGCGGCCGATTTGGGCTTTAAACCTACGGGTGTGCTGCGGGTGGAGTGAGGGGACAGGAGTCAGGGAGCAGGGCGCAGGCTCTAGCAGCCTGTCGGACTTAGGTCGTCGAAAGCGAAAATCGACCTCAGCGAGGATAGTTTTTGACGGTTTCGCATCCCAATATCGAGATATTGGGTA
>JAYVGI010000283.1:0-11700 GCA_043772355.1 Polaromonas sp. | reverse complement strand
GATGCTGGAGGTGAAGGTGGTGGCCACGCTGGTGGCGTTGCTGTAGGTCACCGTGCCGGTCACGGTGGTGCCGGCCACGGCGCTGGTGGGCAGGGCGATCGTCGTGCTGATGTCGGTCAGCAACACTACAACCGTAGCAGTGAAGCTATTATTCGAAGACACCGGATCCGTAGTGCCGGGCGGAGCGGTAACAAACGCGACGTTGGCAAAACTACCGCTTACGCCTGACGCCACCGTGACCTGGAAAGTAATGGTGACGCTGCCCAACGGAGGAATAGTCGCCGAGCCATTCAAGCTTGTAGCAGTAGCCACGAAATTGGCCGTGCTTGCGCCAACACTGACTTGGCTTGACACGGAGCTAAGTGCGCCCAACCCAATCGGCAAACTATCTGCAAAACTTGCACCAGTAGCAGTGCTTGGCCCAGCATTACTTAGCACAATCGTGTAGGTGAATGTAGCCCCCGGCACCAAAGTAGCCACACTAGCCGTCTTGAATACAGACAGATCAGCAACAGGTGATACCGTCAACGCAGCCGTGGTGGTATTGGAGCTAGCACCTACATTGGTTGAGAGCGATCCCGCAGGAATCGTGTTCACCACCTGAGGAGATACTGCAGATGTAACAATCACCGAAACGGTACAACTCGAATTAGGCGCTATGCCCGTGCCAATGGCTACAGTAAGAGTCCCTTGTCCCGCGTTCGCCGCAAGCACTGGCGACAAACAGGTACTGGCGGGACTAGGCGTTGGCGCATTCACCAAGCCGGCGGGATACACATCCGTGAACAGAGAGTTAAACGTCGCGGTAGCTAACTTGTGGGTATTGGTAAAAGTTATAACCAGCAACGAAGTTCCGCCCGCGCTAATAGAACTCGGCGTGAAGGTTTTAGAAACCTGCGGCAAACTGGCAACAACCGCATCAAGGTCAGCGACCGTACAGGTGCCTGCCGAACAGCCGGGTGCCGCGTTCGTATTGGTGACGGTAGGCGGCGCGGAAATTGAGGCCGTGTTGGTAATTTGAGTTTGCGCCAACGCAGCGTGTGAAGAAAAAAGTGCGAGCATCACCACAAGTACCAATGCCATTGCACTGGTACCTCGCGCCCCCATCCATTTAGATAGGGCAAAGAGGTTCAACACCTTTAAAGCCGCCAACGTTTATTCTCAAACTTTACATCGCATCATTGCAAACTACATTATGTTGCATACGTATTCTATTGATATTGCTGAATTAAATACCGGTAACAAACGGTATACACAACTTAAAGCAGCATCATGCGACAAAGATCACACCCATTAATTTTACAGATTATAGATTACAACGATCATATCGTTGTAATACGTAAGTACTTATCATCACTTAGTGCACCAATTTTCACCGAATTAGCTTGAATTTGAAAGTTTTTGCGATGAATACGTGTGAAAAAATACGTTTTTTACGAACAAATGGATTACTTTGAAACTCGCATTAAGTGAAACAATGTGTCGTCAATTCACAACAAAATGCTGCATTGCACCAAACTATACGCCATTGAATAGAGGCTTTCGCCACCCACGCGTGGCCTGAGAGCACAATATTGTCTAGAGCTAAACGCAAACTAACCAATGCGCGAAACATACTCGGTACGCCGAGCTATCGCGCGGAGCCCACAACGTGCAATCCACTAAATCCTCTCTCACCGCCCTGACACTGGGGGCCATTGGTGTGGTCTATGGCGATATCGGCACCAGCGTGCTGTATGCCATGAAGGAAATTTTTGGCTCCGGGCATGTGGCCTTCACACCGGACAACGTCTACGGCATTCTGTCGATGATTGTGTGGACGCTGACGGTTATTGTGTCGATCAAATACGTCGTGTTAGTGCTGCGGGCCGACAACGAAGGTGAAGGCGGCCTGGTCGCCATGCTCACCCTGGCCTCGCGCGCCGTTAAAGACAAGCCCCGGTTGCGGCGCAATTTGATGGTCATCGGCATCTTTGGTACCTGCCTGTTTTATGGGGATGGTGTCATTACCCCCGCCATTTCGGTACTGGGCGCAGTGGAGGGGTTGGAAGTGATCTCGCCGCAGTTCAAAACCTATGTGGTTCCGCTGTCACTGGTGATTTTGCTGGCCTTGTTTATGGTGCAAAAACGGGGCACAGGCGGTATTGGCAAGTTTTTTGGCCCCATTACTTTAGTGTGGTTTGTGGTGATTGCGTTGCTGGGTATCTCGCATATCGTGCAAAACCCCATGATTCTCAAAGCGCTCAGCCCACACTACGCGCTGCTGTTTATATGGCATAACACCCACGTCGCTTTTATTATCTTGGGCGCGGTGGTGTTATGCGTGACAGGTGCCGAGGCGCTCTATGCTGACATGGGGCATTTTGGCAAGCGCCCTATTCGCACCGCCTGGTTTGCAGTCGTCATGCCCTGCCTTATCTTGAACTACTTCGGCCAAGGCGCTTTGCTGCTGGCTCGGCCAGAAACGGTAAAGAATCCCTTCTACATGATGGCCCCCGACTGGTTTTTGATTCCTTTGGTCATCCTGGCCACGATGGCCGCTGTGATAGCCTCCCAGGCCTTGATTTCTGGCGCATTTTCAGTCACCAAGCAAGTGGTGCAACTGGGCTACCTGCCGCGCTTGCGTATGCTGCACACCTCCGCCAAAGATACCGGGCAAATCTACATCCCCTTTGTCAACTGGGCACTGTTTGTAGCCATTGCCTTTGCCGTAGTGATGTTCAAGTCATCCGGTGCATTGGCCTCGGCTTACGGCATTGCCGTATGCACCGACATGCTGATCACTACCCTATTGACTTTCTACGTGATCCGCTACGCTTGGAAATACCCGCTGTGGCTGTGCATTGCCGCAACCGGCATTTTCTTTGTGGTTGATCTGGCATTTTGGGCTTCCAACATGCTCAAACTGCTCGACGGCGGCTGGTTCCCCTTGCTGATTGGCGCCGCCATATTCACGCTGATGTTTACCTGGAAGCAAGGCCGCAGGCTGATGGCCGAGAAGCAAAAAGCCGAGGGGATGGATCTCACAGGCTTTTTAGAAGCGGTGTTTGTCAGCCCCCCGGTGCGCGTAGAGGGCACTGCGGTGTTCTTGACCGGCGAGCCTGGCACCGTGCCCAATGCCTTGCTGCACAACCTCAAACACAATAAGGTATTGCATGTCCACAACCTGTTCGTCACCGTGCGCAGCAAAGAGGTGCCCTGGGTGGGCCTGAACAAGCGGGTCGAGATCGAAGCCCTGGGCCATGATTGCTGGCAAGTAATTCTCAATTTTGGCTTTAAAAACGACCCCGATGTGCCCGAAGCGCTCCAGCAAATCAAAGGCCGTGGCTGCGAGCTGGACCCAATGCAAACCAGCTACTTCCTGTCGCGCGACACGGTGGTGCCCACCATTGGTGGCGGCATGGCGCAGTGGCGTGAAAAACTGTTTGCGCAAATGCACCACAACGCCAGCGCAGCGGCGGACTTTTTGCGCTTGCCTAACAACGCAGTCGTCGAGCTGGGCTCGAAGATCGAAATCTAAACCCGCATTGATGCGACACAACGGCAGCCAGCCCATCTAATCCAGCATCAACACTGTAACGGGAATGCGGCTTAATCCAGCCATGCAGTTTTTCAAAGACCTCTCCCTCCCGTCGTTCACAGCAGGCTTTGTCGCCGTGCTGGTGGGCTTTACCAGCTCGATAGCCATCGTCTTTCAGGCGGCGCTGAGCTTTGGCGCTACCCCTGCGCAAATTACCTCATGGATGTGGGCGCTGGGCTTGGGGATGGGACTTTGTACGCTGGTGCCATCGCTGTGGCTACGCAAACCCGTGATGGTGGCTTGGAGCACACCGGGCGCAGCGGTGCTGGCGATGGCGGGCGGCGGCTTTAGCATGGGTGAGGCGGTGGGCGCGTTCATGCTGTGCGCGGCGCTTATCACCCTGTGTGGCGTGACGGGTTGGTTTGAAAAGCTGATGCACCGTATTCCCGTGGCCATTGCCTCGGCCCTGCTGGCGGGGGTGCTGGCGCGCTTTGCCATGCAAGGTTTTAGCGCCGCGCAAACCGCCCTGCCCTTGGTGCTGCTGATGCTGGGCAGCTACTTGCTGGGCAAGCGTTTTATGCCGCGCTATGCCATCCCCATCACCTTACTCGTTGCTATTATTTACGCAGCTGCTTGCGCACAACTGACTTGGACTAGCACGCCGTTTAGCTTTGCAACGCCGGTCTTTACCGCGCCCGTATGGAGTACCAAGGCCGCCATCAGCTTGGCCTTGCCTTTATTTGTCGTCACCATGGCCTCACAAAACCTGCCCGGCGTGGCCGCCATCCGTGCGGCGGGGTATGACATGCCGATTTCCAAGCTCATTAGCCTCACAGGCATCGCCACCCTGCTCTTGGCTCCGTTTGGCGCATTTGCCTTAAACCTGAGCGCCATCACCGCCGCCATCTGCATGGGCAAAGAGGCGCACCCCGACCCGGCGCGGCGCTACACGGCCGCAGCCTCCTGCGGCCTGATCTACATCGCCATTGGTTTGTTTGGGGCGGTGTTCACCACACTGCTGGCCGCCTTTCCCAAAGAGCTGATTGCCGCCATCGCCGGTCTGGCCCTGCTGGGCACCATAGGCAGCGGCCTGACCAGCGCGCTGGCGGATGAGAAGCACCGCGAGGCCGCTACCATCACCTTTCTGGTCACGCTCAGCGGCGTGGCGATAGCCGGGGTAGGCTCGGCCTTTTGGGGTGTAGTGGCAGGCACGCTGGCGCTTTTTGTGCAAAACTTGCGCCGTTCTGATTAATTTACCTTGACTGACCCGTTCTGTGCGGCCCGCTTAGTATGCGGTGCGCAGTGCGGCACACTCTCACCTATGCACATCCTGTTTATCGCCGACCCGCTTGAGTCTTTCAAGATCACCAAAGACACCACCTTCTCCATGATGCGCGAAGCCCAGCGGCGCGGGCACACGCTGTCCGCCTGCGAGCAAAAAGACATCATGTGGCAGCAAGGCAGCCCCGTCACAGCCTTTGTGCGTGATATCACCCTCACAGGCAAACCCGACACCTGGTTTACCGCCAAGCAGTCAGCACCCCAAGAGCGTCCGCAAGCGTTACGGGACTTTGGCGCAGTGCTGATGCGCAAAGACCCGCCTTTTGACAGCGAGTATTTCTACGCCACGCATCTGCTGGAGCAAGCCGAACGCGAAGGGGCCAAGGTGTTTAACAAGCCCCGCGCCCTGCGCGACCACCCCGAGAAACTGGCCATCATGGAGTTTGCGCAGTACATCAGCCCTACTCTGGTCACGCGCGATGCCGATGACGTGAAACGCTTTCACGCCGAGCACCGCGACATTATTTTGAAGCCGCTGGACGGCATGGGCGGCATGGGCATCTTCCGCGTGAAAGACGACGCACTCAACCTGGGCGGCATCACCGAGACGCTGAACAAAGACGGCGCGCAAACCCTGATGGTGCAAAAGTTTATTCCGGCCATCACCCAAGGCGACAAACGTGTGCTGGTGATTGGCGGCAAGCCCGTGCCCTTTAGCCTGGCACGCATTCCGCAAGGCACCGAGGTGCGGGGCAATTTGGCTGCGGGCGGCAAAGGTGTAGCCCAACCCCTAAGCCCCCGCGACTGGGAGATTGCAGAGGCTCTGGGCCCCACGCTGGCGGCCCGTGGCCTGATGCTGGTGGGCCTGGACATCATCGGCGACTGCCTGACCGAGATCAACGTGACCAGCCCCACCTGTTTTCAAGAAATCAACGACCAGGCCGGGTTTGATGTCGCCAAAATGTTTATCGAGGCATTGGAGGCGGCATGCGCTTGATCTGCGTTGCACGTTCCCGGGTAGACAATAGTGCGTCAACCAATCTTTCCTTTATACGGAACGCCGGTTCTCTATAGTTGACAGAAGCCCTCGCTTCGCCGATATTCAGTGTTTTAATTGAGTTGGCTGAGCACCACGAAACACCTGCGTACGAGCCATAGAAGGACAAGCCAGTGACCCGCCGTCGATTTATTCAGCAACTGTGCGCCGCCAGCGCGCCCGCCGCCCTCTTCCCGCACGCCGCTTGGGCGCAAGAGGCCGCGTGGCCGCAGCGCGCCGTCAAAATCGTCGTGCCCTATGCCGCAGGCGGCAGCTCGGACACCTTGGGCCGCATGGTCAGCCTGGGCCTGACGGACATCTTCAAACAGCCCTTTGTGATTGAAAACAAAGGCGGCGCAGGCGGCATCATTGGCTCACAGCAAGTGTCCAAGACAGCACCCGATGGCTACAACCTGGTCATCTCCGGCATCGGCTCGCATGTGATCGCGCCGGCAGAAAACCCCAAGGCTTTTGACCCTTTGAGAGACTTTACCCACATCGCCATCTTGGGCGGCCCACCGATTGCATTGGCCGTTAACGCCGACATCGGGGCGACGGACATCAAGAGCTTTATCGCGCTGGCAGGCCGCAATAAAAACGGCCTGAGCTGGGGATCGCCCGGCAAGGGCACGCACGGCTACTTGATTGGCGAGAGCTTTGAGCTAATGACCAAAACGCCGATGGTGCATGTGGCCTACAAGGGCGCAGCACCCGCCGTGGCCGACCTGGTGGCCGGGCATATCCCGGCATCGTTTACCACGTTGAGCACGGCCAGCGTACACATCCAGTCGGGCCGTTTGCGTGCCTTGGCCGTCACCTCGTCCAAGCGCCTGCCCGACTTTCCGAATGTGCCGACTTTTGCCGAGCTGGGCTACCCCCAGCTCACATCCGTCACCTGGTTTTCATTGTCCGGCCCCGCAGGCATGCCGCCCGCGCTGGTGCAGCGCATCAACCAAGCCGTGCGCAAGGTAATGCATTCGCCGCAGGCGCAAGAGCAGTTACACAAAGGCTCGATGGAAACCTTTGACTGGGATGTGCCGAAGGTGAACCAGTTTTTTGCCGAAGAGGTGAAGCGCTGGGGCCCGATGGTGGCGCAGGTGCAGCCCGATAAGTGATCTCCTAGTTTCCCACTGGGTCTGCGCGGTGTTACTCCAGCTATGCACGGGAGCAGGCCTGCGGTGTACTTCCTGTTTTTGTACCTGATCAGGCCGACGGTGTACTCACCGTTTTGCACAGGAGCTGGTCGATGGTGTACTCAGCTGTGCGGCCAATACTGTCCGCTTAAGCCGCATCGCGGTGCTTCTCTGGCCCGGCTTGAAGATGTCCGCTAGCACTTGGTCACGTTGCCTTCTGTTGTGACGATGCTTTTCCACCGTGGTCACGTTGCGGCGATGGAGGAATTAGCTTTCGCGAAAAATCCTGCGAACGCTGGAGTCTGGGAGCGCGCTGACCGCAGTACTTTTCCGGCCCCCTCTCCCGCATGGCGGGAGAGGGCTGGGGCGAGGGTATCCCCCAGTACCAACCCATCAGGCGCTACGCTGGTTTGCACTGCGGCAAGCTGCTCACTCTCTTTATAGTAGCACTCCGTCTAAGCAGGCCAGTGGGGTACACAGGATAAATCCCATAATTGATGGGTTTACAGCTTCAGCGGCACTGAACAGCGTTTTTGCCGCCAGAACCACGGCCAACAGATTCCGGCGAGAATCTGTCCGCTATGCATTGCGTAGCAGCTTAGTTATATTTCTCCACGGCTAACAGCTAATAGCCACCAAAAATAGCTCAAAATCGCCGTTTTTGAGCGCTCGGTGAGCCTTGGGAGCCTGAGTATCGGCGGCACACTGCAAATGCACCTGTTTGAGCGCTGATTTTGGATCTTATTCCATTTCTACATCATTAATGTCTAAGCGCGGAGCCTACGAGAGTGCTGTAGCACGGCACGGCGACGCAACAACGTCAGTAATGATTTAGAAATGGAATTATCGGGCAGTAGCCTGCAAGAAACATAGAGTCTCCGCTATGGAATGGGGAGTGGCTGTTTTGCCGAAGAGGGGCGGTGGACGCTTGGTGGATCGTCTGTGGGGCAGGTTTTCGGTGCGCAGCGGCTGCGTACGGTAAAAAACTCCAATTTTTAGTCTGTACCCCATGTACCCCACTGCCCTGCTTAGACGGAGTGCTACGGTAAAGAGAGTAAACGCATTGCCAGAGCGCAAACCACCTTAGCGCCTGATGGGTTGGTACTGGGGGACACCCTCACCCCAGCCCTACCCGTGAACCTGCATCGAAATCCAAGGTTCATGGGCTTAATTCGGGCGTACGGCGGGCGACTGGAGTCTCTCCCGCCATGCGGGAGAGGGAGTCGGAAATATGCTCCGGCCAGCGCGCTCTACAGACTCCAATGCGTCACCAAGTTCGAGCCCGTCACATAGCGGGTGCGAGACAAAAGCAACCAAGTTCGAGCCCGATCTCTTGCGTGTCGAAAGCTAGCTTACCTATGTCGTAACGCCAGCAGGCTCAAGAGGTCTCAATAGCAATCTCGCCCGCTTCCACCCGAGCTTTGTACGTCTTCAACGGCACAATACAAGGCGAGGCCACAGGCTCACCGGTGCGGATGTTGAACGAGCCGTTGTGAAAGTCGCACTCCACTATGTCGCCATCTACTTCGCCCTCAGACAAAGAGCCCGGGCCGTGGGTGCAGGCATCGTTGGTGACGAAGTATTCGCCGTCCACGTTAAACACCGCCAGCGTCAAGCCCTCTTTCTCGATCTTGATGACTTTGCCCGGCGCAACGGCCGAGGCTTTGCACACAGCGAGGTATTTGCAGGGGCCTGACATAAGGGGTTCTCCAGTTGACAAAAACAGGGCTTCAATGATAACCTCGTTTCTAATGAAAGAACATTGTTCCTTTATAAAGAACGATCGAATATACCTACTACCCACACCCCACCATGCTGAAAAAAGAACACAACGACCTGCTCTGCCAAACTGGCCCCGGTACCCCCATGGGCAACATGTTTCGCCGCTTCTGGCTGCCCGCCTTGCTGTCGTCGCAACTGCCCGGCCCAGACTGCGACCCGGTGCGCCTGGAGCTGCTGAGTGAAAAAATGCTGGCCTTCAAAGACACCCGTGGCAAGCTGGGCCTGGTGGACGAGTTTTGCGCGCACCGGGGCGTGTCGCTCTGGTTTGGCCGCAACGAAGAGGGCGGCATCCGCTGCCCCTACCACGGCTGGAAATACGATGTCAACGGCCAATGCATCGAGGTGCCGTCCGAGCCTACCAGCGGCTACTGCAACCGCATCAAGCTCAAGTCCTATCCCATGGTCGAGCGCGGTGGCGTGGTCTGGGTCTATATGGGCGACCCAGAACGCAAGCCCGAACTGCCCGCCTGGGAGTTTGCCACCCTGCCCGATGCCCACTCCTACATGTCCAAACGCATCCAGGAGACCAACTGGCTGCAAGCACTCGAAGGCGGCATTGATTCCAGCCACGTATCGTTCTTGCACAGCGCCAGCCTGAGCCGCGACCCTTTGTTCAAAGGGGCCAAAGGCAACCAGTACAACCTGAGCGATTTAAGCCCCGTGTTTGAAGTGGTGGAGGCCGACGGCGGCCTGCTGGTGGGCGCACGCCGCAATGCCGAAGACGACCAGTACTACTGGCGCATCACCCCGTGGATCATGCCCTGCTTTACCATGGTGCCCCCGCGTGGCGACCACCCGGTGCACGGCCACTTTTGGGTGCCCATCAACGACACCACCTGCTGGACCTGGAGCTTTGACTACCACCCCACGCGGGCACTGACGCAGGCCGAGCGCACAGCGATGGACGGCGGTGCCAGCATCCACGTAAAGGTGGACGCCAACTACGTGCCCTTGCAGCGCAAAGACAATGATTACATGATGAACCGCAAGGCCCAGCGCGAAGGCAGCTTGTACAGCGGCATCGAAGGCATTGGCATGCAAGACGCTTCCCTGCAAGAGAGCATGGGCGCGCTGCAAGACCGCACCAAAGAAAATTTGGTCTCCACCGACAACGGCATCATCATGATGCGCAACCGCCTGCTCAAAGCCGTCAAAGCCTTGGCCGCAGACCCCGAATACAAAGTGCCTGGCATGGACCCAGAGCATCAGAAAATTCGCTCGGTGGCTATCTTGCTCAAACGCGACCAGGTGTTCAAAGAAGCCGCGAAAGATGCCTTCCAATCTGCGCCGGGTAAGCCGCACGCTAGCGTTTGATACCTAAGAAAAGAAGACAGGACGCAGAGGACGCAAAATTACGCAAAGGACGCAAAAGAAAACCGAAAACAGTTAGATTTTTTATTGCGTTTTTCTCTAAATTTTTTTTGAATTTTCTTCTGACTTTTTTGCGTCCTTTGCGTTCTTTTGCGTCCTCTGCGTCCGGTCAAGTCCGATTTCTCTTGCGCTTAGCCAAATTCAATATCGAGAATACAAATGGGAATACCTTTTAAAGCCGCCGTCGCCCTACCCACCGGCGTGGTCGAAATTCAAAACTTTGAAACCCCTGCACCTAGCCCGACCACCGGCTTGCTCAAGGTCGCCATCACCGGCGTGTGCGGCAGTGACTGGATGTTTTTCCAAGACATTCCCAGGCTGCGTGGCCCGGCCATTTTGGGGCACGAGACCGTGGGCTATGTGCAAGAGGTGGGCGCGATTGCAGGCCCCAAATGGGGCGTGAAAGAAGGCGACCTGGTGGCGCTGGAAGAGTACCTGCCTTGCAGCCACTGCGATTTTTGCCGCAGCGGCGACTTCCGGCTGTGCAACGCCACCGATTGGCGCTTGGGTGGCTTGCGCTACGGTGCCACTGGCCTGAGCGTCGGCAACGGCCTGTGGGGCGGCTACAGCCAGTACCAAGAGCTGCACCTGAACACCGTGTTCCACAAAGTGCCTAAGGGCGTAGAGCCCAAGTACGCGGCGCTGGCCTTGCCAATGTCCAACGGCATTGAGTGGGTGTACCTGCAAGGCGGCGCAGGCCCTGGTCAAACGGTGTTGATCCAAGGCCCCGGCCAGCAAGGCTTGGCCTGTGTGGTGGCGGCTAAGGAGGCGGGTGCTGAGAAAATTATCGTCACAGGTTTGTCCACACCGTCAGACAAAATTCGCCTCGACATGGCCAAGCATTTGGGCGCGCACCACACGGTGGCGATTGGTGAGCAGGATTTGTTGGAGACTGTGGCCGACATCACGGGCGGGTTGATGGCTGACCTGGTGATTGACTGTGCCTCCGGCGGCCCCGGCTCGGTCATCAGCGCGATGCAGTTGGCCCGCAAGCGCGGCCGCGTGATTTTGGGCGGCATCAAGCGCCAAAAAATCCCGCAGTTTGACAGCGACATGATCATCGCCCGCTTTCTCACCGTCAAGGGCATGCGCGGGCACAGCTACGAGTCGGTGGAACTGGCGCTGCAATTGATCGCAGGCAACCGCCACAACGTGAAAGACATGGGCACGCACACCTTTGGCTTGGCGCAGACGGAATATGCGTTGCGTACCTTGCTGGGTGAAGGGGCGGAGAACGCGATTCACATGACGATTGATCCCTGGAAGTGATGGGCGGTTTGAAGATGATGCGCTGAGATGGTTGGGGGGCGCAGTTGGCTTGAAGATGCAGATCAGAGTTGGTTGGCTGGCATCAGCGGGCAAGTTTTGCTGCAAAAATCTTGCGAAAACACGCGGGCACCTTGGTAGCTATCTTGAGATCGTCCCCGCGCCTTTCTCCAGATTTTTCATCAAAACCACGCCGAACTGCCGCTGAACTGGCTTGGTCGCCCTCTTTTACGTGCCGAGTGGTTACTTTTTCAAACCGTTTAGTGCTCTGGCCCTCTAATCAATTGCGCAAGCAGCTACGTTTTATGTAG
>JAYVGI010000282.1:0-5851 GCA_043772355.1 Polaromonas sp. | reverse complement strand
ATGATTGCTCCTAACTTTATAGTTAGATAGTCAATACAGCTAAAGGTTTCAATGGCATTTAATAAATTTTACTGAAAATCCATGAAATATTCAGGCTAGCCTTGAGGATATGAGAATAACACCGGATTTGCCCGAGCGGCTGGCGCAAGGCGTCAAGAGTGGTGCATTGGCTAATCTGCATGGTGTGGCCATTGTTCGCCGTGGCAAGTTGGTCCTGGAGTCCTATTTCACCGGACAGGATGAGCGCTGGGGAACGCCATTGGGCACGGTGGCGTTCAATGCGGACACGCTGCATGATGTTCGCTCGGTGAGTAAAAGTGTCGTGAGCTTGTTGTATGGCATTGCTCTCGAAGAGCGGAAAGTTCCCAGTGTGAACACGCCGCTGTTGGAGGCGTTCCCAGCATACCCAGACCTGGCCCAAGATGATCGCAGGCGGCAGATTCATGTTCATCATGCACTGTCGATGACCATGGGTTTGGAGTGGAACGAAGATTTGCCCTACAGCGATCCACGAAACAGTGAAATTGCA
This sequence comes from Polaromonas sp., assembly GCA_043772355.1. Taxonomy (GTDB): domain Bacteria; phylum Pseudomonadota; class Gammaproteobacteria; order Burkholderiales; family Burkholderiaceae_C; genus JAAFIP01. Next base: position 5,322 of record JAYVGI010000282.1, on the reverse strand, counting down.
ATGGAGCGCAGCCCAGACAGATATCGCTATGTATTGGAGCGACCCATCGTGACCCCTCCCGGAGAAAAATGGCGCTACAACGGAGGTACGACTGCGCTCCTGGGCCATCTCATTTCGAAAGGGACAGGTAAGCCTCTGTTAGATTTCGCGCGTGAAAAATTGTTCACGCCGTTGGGTATCGACAAAGTGGAATGGACGCTTGGCTTGAACGGCGAAGCTGCTGCGGCTTCGGGATTGCGTATGCGACCGACTGACTTGGCAAAGATAGGTCAACTGTTCCTGCAGCGGGGCGAATGGAATGGCCGCACGATTGTTCCAGGTAAATGGATTGCCGAATCCCTCACCTCACGCGCCGAATCCTTCGAAGGTTTGCAGTACGGTTATCAATGGTTTTTGATAAAACGCCGCGATGCAAGAGCGTCTTACATGGGCATCGGGTATGGTGGCCAGCGGCTGGTTGTCGTTCCTGCCCTAGAACTGGCCTACGTCATTTTCATGGGCAACTATCGCCGTGCAGATCAGCTCAAAATGGTCTTTGCTGTTCAGGCTCTCATTCACGAATCTTTGAAATAGATATCGGGCAGGGGCTCGGGTGGCGTAGGCATTGCGCCGTAGCAGCGCGCGTGCCCGCACAACGCGTGTACGAAGCACGAGGCAAACGCTATTTGAAATGCGCCAAGTAATGCGCCAAGTAATGCGCCAAATCCGCAATATCGCCGTCCTTCACACCCTGCACCGCGGCGGTCATATTGGTATCGCGCCCGGCGCTGTTGCCGTCTCTAAACTGCTTGATAGACAACACTAAAAACTCTTCGTGCTGCCCAGCCAAACGCGGTATCTGGTTTTGGCCCACGTAGTTGGGCAAATGGCAGGTGCCACACAGCATCTTCTTGGCGGTCTCCTGGCCGCGCAGGTAAGTGGCGTTGTTGACTGCGCTGGTGGTCGCCTTTGTCGGCGTTTGGGCGGCAAAATAGTTGGCCAACGTGATGAATTCTTCGTCGGTTATTTTGTCGAGCAATCCCTTCATTTGCGGTACTTCGCGGATGCCTTCACGGATGAGGACCAGCTGGTTTTCAATGAAGGTTTTGGGCTGACCGGCCAGGGACGGGATGCTGGGGATTTGCGAGTTGCCTTGCGCGCCGTGGCAGGCGGCGCACAGGGCGAGCTGCCCGAGGTTGGGCTGAACAGAGGTTTGGGCTTGGGTCGGTGCGGTGGTAATGCCCATACAAAAAAGCAGGGCCGCTGCTGCCAGCGCCCTGCTTGTTTGTGTTGTGCCGCTTGGTTTAGCGGTCATGCTTTAGCGCGCGTAAGAGATGCGGTAGATGGCACCCATCTGCTCGTCAGACACCAGCATGGAGCCGTCAGGCATTTGCAGCAAGTAGGCTGGACGACCAGAGAAGCTCTCGTCTTTGCTGTCCAAAAAGCCGGTGAGAAACGGGGTCATTTTGGCGTTCTTGCCATCCGGATCAGATTTGACCATCACCACGTCGTAGCCGTTCTTTTTAGTGCGGTTCCATGAGCCTTTGCGGGCGATGAAGGCGGCGTTCTTGTACTCGGCAGGGAACATATTGCCGGTATAGAACTGCAGGCCCATCACTGCGGTGTGGCCGCCCATGGGCAGCACCACAGGCGTTACGCCTGCGCAGGGGTTGGCCTTTTTGATGTCTGGATCAGGCAGATTGCCCACGTGGCAGTATGGGAAGCCGAAGTTTTGGCCTTTTGCGCTCAGGCGGTTCAGGCCGTCTTCTGGCAGGTCGTCGGTAATCCAGTCGCGGCTATGGTTGGTAAACCACAGCTCTTGGGTGACCGGGTGCCAGTCAAAGCCCACAGAGTTGCGCACGCCGGTGGCGATCACTTCCATGCCGGAGCCATCGGGGTTGTAGCGGCGAATCTGGGCGTACTCAGGGCCAGGCAGCTCGCAGATGTTGCACGGCGCGCCGAAGGGCACGTAGATTTTGCCGTCTGGGCCAAAGCGCAGGTACTTCCAGTTGTGGTGCTTTTCCTTGGGCAGATTGAACACGGCGGTCATGTCCACCGGCTGCACATTGGGGTTGGTTTCAATGCCGTCGTAGCGCAGCACTTTGTCTACTGCCATGACGTAGAGGTTGCCTTTGTGCATGGCGGTGGCAGGCTGGTCTAGCTTGTCTACCACTACGCGGCTGGTGCGCTGGCCGCCGTTGTCACTGATCTCATAAACACGGCCCAGAGGGCGTGTGCCGGCGTAGATTTTGCCGCTCTCGCCGCGCGACATGGCGCGCACGCCAGGGGTGCCGGTTGACCACAGCTCGATCTTGAAGCCTGGTGGCAGCTTGAGCCTACTCAATTGAATGTCAGCGGCGGGCGTGGCGGTGAGCTTGCCAGCCACAGGTGCCAGGGGCGAGCTGGCTTGGGCTGATGAGCGGCCTTGCTGCCAAGCGGGTGGCGCAGCAGCGGCGGGTGCAGCGGCGGCAGGTGCTACCGCTACAGGTGCAGCAGCTACAGGTGCAGGGGGGGCGCTTTGGCAGCCGCTAAGGGCCAGCAAAACCGCGCCGCTGAGCAGGGCAAGTTTTTTAAACATGGAAAGTCTCCGAGAGGTTGAACACAATTAAATGAGCATTTGCTAAATACAACTACGCAGACAATACTAACGCTTGGCTGGGTGCTGCCAAAGAGGGTTTCCACTTAGCCACCCCTGCGTCGCCCCCTAGCTACCAGCCTCTACGCAATACCACGCACGTGTGGCGCGTGCTTTGCGGAACAAACTCAGACAACTTAAACCATTTGGAGACACCCATGCGACTGACCCATTCCCTTAAAACGCCTTGCGCTTTGGCGCTCACTGCACTGCTGAGCATCGGCTGCGCGCAAATGCCCTCCGCTCCCTCAGCCTCGACTACCGGTGCCTCAGCTAGTGGCACTCCTACTGCAGGCAAAACCGAGCTGCTGTGGCTAGGCCAAGCAGGCTTTCGCATTAAATCGCCGGGTGGCAAGATGATTGTGATTGACCCGTGGTTCAGCGGTGGCCCTAAAACGCCCGCACCGTACAAGGCCGACCCCGGAGCGATCGGCAAGATTGACCTGCTGCTGGTGACCCATGCGCACGTAGACCATATTGGCGACGCGCCCGCGCTGGCCAAGCTGAACAACACCGTGTTGTACGGCCCAGCCGACATGATGACCCCGCTCATTACCCTGGGCATAGTGCCTGCCAACTTGACGCACCGTTTTAACAAAACCGGCCACGTCACGCCCTTGCCTGGCATCAAGGTCACTGCGGTGGCGGCAGAGCATTCGTCCCTATTGGTGTGGAAGAACCCCACCACCGACAAAAACGAGTCGCACCCCGCAGGTGAGGCGGTGGGCTACATCATCCAGCTGGAAAACGGTTTCAAGATTTGGCATATGGGCGACACCGGTTTGTTTGGCGACATGAAGTTCATCGCCGAGCACTACAAGCCCGACTTGGTGCTGATCCCCATCGGCGGCAACTTCACCATGGACCCGGACGACGCAGCCTTTGCCATCCGTACCTGGATCAAGCCCAAGTTTGTGATGCCCATGCACTACGGATCGAACCCGTTGACCAAGGGCACCTTCGCACAGTTTGAAGCGGCCATGCAGGGGCACAGCGGTACCCAAGTCATCAAAATGACCGAAGGACAAAGCCTTGACTTCTGATGCCGCGCTGTCTGCCGACCAACTCAAACCGCTGCTCACCTACCAGCCGCAACCCAGCACCACGGTACTGAAGCTGCCGCCGCTGGCCTGCGACACGCATGTGCATATCTTCGGGCCAGCAGATCGTTTTCCTTATGCGCCCACGCGCAGCTTCACGCCCGTAGATGCGCCCAAGGAGATGCTGTTTTCGCTGCACCACCAGCAGGGCATTGCGCGCTGCGTGATTGTGCAGTCGCTCGTGCATGGCATGGACAACCGGGTGGTGGAAGACGCCATTGCCGCAGGCGGCGGGCGTTATTTGGGTGTGAGCCTGGTGCCCGTGGATGTGCCCGATGCCGAGCTGGAGCGCATAGCGATGGCGGGCATTCGCGGCGTGCGCTTTCACTTTATGCCCAGCCTGACCAGCGACACCTCGATGAATGCCATCGTGGCGCTGACGCAGCGGCTCAAGCCCTTCAACCTGCACTTGCAAGTGCATTTTGATGGCGCGCTGATCCATCAACTGATTGAGCCCCTGTCGCGCAGCGCCGTGCCTGTGGTGATCGACCACATGGGTCGTGTGGATGCTACACGCGGCGCAGAGCATGCAGACTTTGCGGCCTTGCTCACGCTGCTGAACAACCCCAAGTTCCATGTGAAGGTGAGCGGCATTGACCGCATAGATTCGCATGGATCGCAAAAGCAACCGCCCTATGCAGACGGTGTGGCGTTTGCGCGCCTGCTGGTAGAGCGCTTTCCCGAGCAATGCGTGTGGGGCACCGACTGGCCGCACCCTAACCATACCCATGTGCCGGATGATGGGGTGCTGTTCGATGCACTCTCCAGTATTGCGCCTACACCTGAGTTGCTAGCGCAATTGCTGGTGCATAACCCGCAACGTTTGTACCGCTTTGCTTGATGAAAATATTTCTTAATGAAGAAATAATACCGGACGCAGAGGACGCAAAGGTTACGCAAAGGACGCAAAAGAAAACCAAAATAGAAAACCAAAAAAAAATCGAAAACAGAGGCCAAAAATTTAATTTTGGTATTCTTTTTTTGTCTTCTTTTGCGTCCTTTGCGAGTTTTTGCGGCCTCTGCGTCCGGTCAAGTCCGATTTCGCCCCTTGAGTAGTTTTAACTTTGAATAGATAGCTTAGCCTATGGTCACTCCCCATTCACCACCTCCAGGCCGCCTCGCCGGCAAAGTAGCGCTCGTCACCGGCGCAGGCTCGGTCGGCCCCGGCTGGGGCAATGGCCGCGCGATTGCGGTGCGCTTTGCGCAAGAAGGCGCGAAGGTCTACGGCTTTGACAAAGACCCTGAGCGTTTGACCGAGACCGCCAAGCTCATTAGCGACGCGGGCGGCACCTTTATCAGCGGTACGTGTGACGTGACCAGCAGCCAATCCATCGAAGCCATGGTGACCCGTTGCATAGACAGGTGGGGCCGCATTGACGTGCTGGTCAACAACGTGGGCGGCTCGGCCAAGGGCGGGCCGGTGGAGATGAACGAGGAGGTGTTTGACGCGCAGGTAGACCATAACCTCAAAAGCGTTTTCCTCACCTGCAAATACGTGCTACCCCACATGCAGGCGCAAGGCAGCGGCGCGATAGTCAACATCTCGTCCACCTCGGCGCTGCGCTGGACGGGCTCAGCGCAGATTGCCTACGCCGCCACCAAGGCCGG
>JAYVGI010000281.1:0-3241 GCA_043772355.1 Polaromonas sp. | reverse complement strand
TTTTTATCACCGCATCTTCATCGCGGCAATTGCCGCACAACACGTTGAATATTCAACCTCTACCTGCCCGCACGAGGGGCCAATAGTTATCCATGAAATACCTCTCCACACGCGGCCACACCGAGCGCAAACAGTTTTGTGAAATTTTGCTGGAAGGCCTGGCGCCCGATGGGGGTCTGTACCTGCCTGAGCACTATCCGCAGGTGGATGCTCCTGCTTTGGCTAAGTTGCGTACTACTTTGGCAACGCAGGGTTACGCGGGATTGGCGTTTGAAATTTTGTCCCTGTACATCGACGATATTCCGGCGGCGGATTTAAAGGCGCTGTGCGATAAGACGTATACGGCGCAGGTATTTGGGTCCAAGGAGATTGTGCCTTTGAAGCTGTTGGGGGAGCCCTCACCCCAGCCCTCTCCCGCAGGGAGAGGGGGCCAACAGCCCGCTGGCTTGGGCGAGCAGCCCGCTACACTGTATTTGGAGGCGCTGTCCAACGGCCCCACGCTGGCTTTCAAAGATATGGCCATGCAGCTTTTGGGCAATTTGTTTGAATACCAACTGGCCCGCACAGGTGAAGAGCTGAACATTTTTGGCGCTACATCGGGCGACACGGGCAGCGCGGCCGAATACGCCATGCGCGGCAAAAAGGGTGTGCGGGTGTTTATGACATCCCCCGCAGGCCGCATGAGCCCGTTCCAGCAGGCGCAGATGCTCAGCCTGATGGATGCGAACATTTTTAACATCGCCGTCGAAGGGGTGTTTGACGACTGCCAGGATATGGTCAAAGCTGTGTCGAACGATTTGGACTTCAAGCGCAAGTACAAGATTGGTACCGTGAACAGCATCAATTGGGCGCGCTTGCTGGCGCAGGTGGTGTATTACTTTGCGGGCTATTTTTATGCAACCGATCCCGCACACGGTTTCGCCGCCGGGCCGCCCCAAGGCGAAAAATCTCCCACGGGGGGCAGCGACGACACGCCAGTGCAGAGCGTGGGGGCAGGTAAGGTGAGTTTCGCCGTGCCATCAGGCAACTTTGGCAATGTGTGCGCAGGCCATGTGGCGCGCATGATGGGCCTGCCCATTGACAAGCTGGTGGTGGCCACCAATGAGAACGATGTGCTCGACGAGTTCTTTCGCACCGGGGTGTACCGCGTGCGCGGCAGCGCAGATACACACGAAACCTCCAGCCCATCGATGGATATTTCCAAGGCCAGCAACTTTGAGCGCTTTGTGTTTGACTTGCTGGGCCGCGATGGTGCCAAGACCAAGGACTTGTTCCATGCCCAGGTCAACACCCAAGGCCTATTCGATTTGAGCGCAGATGCGGCCTTTAAAGATGCAGCGACCCAATACGGGTTTGTCAGCGGAAAAAGCACCCATGCAGACCGCTTGGCTACCATTCAAGACGTGTTTGCCAAGCACGGCGTGATGATCGACACCCACACCGCCGATGGTGTGAAAGTAGCGCGTGAGCATTTCACCCCGGGCGTGCCGATGATCGTGCTGGAAACCGCGCTGCCCATCAAATTTGCCGAAACCATTGTGGAGGCTTTGGGGCGCGAGCCTGATCGGCCGGCCAAGTTTATCGGCATAGAGGCGCTGCCCAAACGGGTGGTCACCATGCCAGCCGATGTAGCGCAGATCAAAGCCTTTATTGTGCAAAATACATAATAAAACCCTGCTTAGCCAGCTAAAATATTGCGGGAGAAGCTATTTAATTAATAGCGCATCGAGTTACCCATGTCCCTTTTGTAGTGAGTCAGAATGAAAGTTATCGGCTTTGCAGGTTTTTCCGGTTCAGGTAAAACCACCTTGGTAGAGGCGCTGATTCCGGCGCTCAAAGCGCGTGGGCTGCGCGTGAGCGTGGTCAAGCATGCGCACCACAAGTTTGATATTGACCACGCTGGCAAAGACACCTTTCGCCACCGCGAGGCAGGCGCGTTTGAGGTGGTGGTAGCCTCAAGCAAGCGGCTGGCTTTGGTGCGCGAGTTTGAAGCGCCTGGCCAGCTCAAGGTGCATCAACTGATAGCCGAGCTGTCCCACGCAGTGGACTGGGTGCTGGTAGAAGGCTTCAAAGACAGCGATCTGCATAAAATCGAAGTCTGGCGACCCAGCCATAACCAACCTGCCTTGTACACTTACGACCAGTTTATTGTGGCTATCGCTACCGATGCGCCTGACCAAATTACCCCAGGCACCCTGCGACCGGTGCTGGATGTGAACCAGCCCGAGCTGATCGCGCAATGGTTGGTAGACAATGGCGACAGGTTCAACTACAACGCAGACATTTACCTTTGATTTTGCACCGCGCACCGCCATGAACAGCCCCGTTAAATTCCCTCCGCTGCGCTCGTTGGACGACGCGCTGGCTGACCTGCTGGCGCGTGTAACGCCGTTGACGGGCTGTGAGTCAGTATCCACCTTCGATGCAGACCGCCGTGTGCTGGCACAAGATTTGGTCGCCCAGCTCAATGTGCCCGGCTTTGACAACAGCGCCATGGACGGCTACGCCCTGCGCTACGCCGACTGCCGCGAATCTGGGGCCGTGCTGCGGGTTGCACAGCGCATACCCGCTGGCCATTTTGGCCAAGCCTTGCATGCGGGCGAGGCTGCACGCATCTTCACGGGGGCGCCTATTCCCCCGGGTGCAGATGCCGTGGTGATGCAAGAAGACTGCACCGATTTAGGTGGCGACACCGTGCGGGTCAACACCGTGCCCAGCGCTGCCCAGTGGCTGCGCCGAGCAGGGGAGGACATCGCCCAAGGCGCGGTGGTGCTACGCAAAGGGGAGCTGCTAACGCCTGCCTCTATAGGGCTGGCGGCCAGTATCGGGCTGAACAGGGTGCCCGTGATGCGGCGCGCCAAAGTAGCTTTGTTTTCTACCGGTGATGAGCTGGTGATGCCTGGTGACGTAGCGCCCAATGCCATGCCACCGGGGGCGATCTACAACAGCAACCGCTTTTTCCTGCGCGCCTTGCTGCTGCGCGCTGGCTGCGAAGTGAGCGACATGGGCATCGTGCCCGACCAGCGGGCGGCTACGCTGGCCGCACTGCAAACCGCTGCGGCAGGGCACGATGTAATTTTAACCAGCGGCGGCGTGAGTGTGGGTGAAGAAGACCATATCAAGCCTGCCGTGCAGCAGCTGGGCTCGCTGGACTTGTGGAGCATCAGCATGAAGCCTGGCAAGCCATTTGCATACGGGCGGATTGGTGCCAGCCATTTTGTGGGTCTGCCCGGAAACCCGG
>JAYVGI010000280.1:0-2987 GCA_043772355.1 Polaromonas sp. | reverse complement strand
AGAGCGTGTAGATAGGCGCTTCAGGCACACTCATGATTTGGCCAGATCTCTTGCGCTGGTTTGCAGGGCTACCGCTTGCAGTTTTTCGGGTGGCAGGCTGATCAGCAGCTCAATACGCCGCTTGATAGCCAGAAGAGTTTGCTTAAATGCCATGTGTTTTTCAGCATCGCTTGCGTCGCCCGCGCTGGGGTCGGGGTAGCTCCAATGGGCCGTGGCAGGCTGGCCCGGCCAGTGCGGGCAGACCTCACCGGCCGCGTTGTCGCACACGGTGATGATCAAGTCCATCTGGGGTGCGCTGGGCAGCGCAAACTCGTCCCAGCTTTTGCTGCGCAGGCCGTCGGTAGATATGCCTGTGTTTCGCAGCACTTCTAGTCCCAATGGGTTGGGCTGTTGGTTGTCTCGCGGGCTGCTGCCTGCAGAAAAGCCTTTGAACTTGCCTTGGCCCAGGTGGTTCAGCACCGCCTCGGCCAAGATGCTGCGGGCGGAGTTGTGGGTGCATAGGAAGAGGACGTTGAGAGGAGTATGCATTGGAGATGGCCTTGAAAAAAAAGAAGAAAACTGCTTGTAACCCAATAAAATATCGCGGGAGCAGCTGCTAAATTAATAGTGAATAAAGGGTGTTAACAGCACACGGGTTGCGCATCGCTTGCCACGCAGGCCTGCCCCGCGCAGCAGTGCTCCGTCAGGTAGGCCAGCAGTGTCGTCATCTGCGCAAAGTTAGCGCGGTAAATCAGGTTGCGCCCGCGTTGCTCGGCGCTGACCAAGCCGCTGTGGGACAGCTCTTTGAGGTGAAACGACAGCGCGCTAGGCGCAATGTCCAGCAGCGCAGCCAACGCACTGGGTGTGAGCCCATCGCCACCCGCCACCACCAGCGCGCGAAAGCTGCGCAGCCGCTGCGCCTGCGCCAGCGCAGCCAGCGCTCGGATGGCATCGGTCTCGGCTATTTTGGCGGATTTAGTAGGTTTGAAAAGTGTTTTCATAGTTCAATAATAATTGAACTATGAAAATATGTCAAGCCCTCATCTTTTTCCCATCAACTACAGCACCCGCTCTCCTTACCGTTTTCCTGAATCGGCGGGCAGGGGTTGGTGCCGTACGAGCAATACACGCAGCAGTCGCCCGGCAGCGGGCGCAGCACCGCCTGGCAGTGCGTGCAGTCGTAAAACCACTGGCAGGCATCGGTGGGCATGGTCTCGCTTTTGGCAAAGCCGCACTCGGGGCAGGTGAGGGTGGACTCCAGGGTGATGGTGGTCATGGTGTTGCTTTCAATAAAAACAATCCGCAATCAACGGAAACACCAGTGCCAGCAGCAGCAGCGCGCACACCGCTGCAAACAGCACTTGGTAAGCGCGCTTTACTCGGGGCAGGGCGCACACCTCGCCTGGTGCGCACCGCGCAGCGGGCCGCCAAATGCGCTTGCCAGCAAAGAACAATGCCACCAGCGCTGCGCCAATAAAGAGCGGTTGATAGGGCTGTAGTACAGCCAGCTTGCTGACCCACACACCTGAGAACCCCAGCGTGATCAGCACCAGCGGCCCCACGCAACAGGTAGCGGCCAGTAGCGCGGCAAGGCCGCCCGCCATCAGAGCGCACAGCCCCGTTTTTTCCTGTTTACCTTTGGCAGAAGTAATGCTCGTTGGGTTTGTAGAAATAGCGTTCATAGCGTAAGCTTAAGCCCGTACCTAAGTACGGAGTCAAGCCCCATGCAAACCCCTACGGACAATTTCACCATCGGCACGTTGGCCACAGCGGCGGCGGTGAACGTGGAAACCATCCGCTTCTACCAGCGCAAAGCGCTAATGCACGAGCCACAGCGTGCGCAGGGCAGTGTGCGCCACTACGGTGAGGCCGACCTGCGCCGCGTGCGCTTTATCAAGTCCGCCCAGCAGCTGGGCTTTAGCCTGGACGAGGTAGCCCAGCTGCTTACCCTGGACGACGGCGCGCACTGCGCGGCGGCGCGCCAGCAAGCGCAGCACAAGCTGCAAGACGTGCGCGCCAAGCTGGCCAACTTGCAACGCATGGAAGCCACGCTAGCCGACTTGGTAGAACGCTGCACCGCCGCGCGTGGCAAGGTGAAGTGCCCGTTGATTGCGAGTTTGCAGGGCTGGGATGAACGCCCGCCGCCATGAGCTTGTCGAAGGGCTTGCGAAGGCTTCGACAAGCTCATGGCGGCAGGCGCTTCACCGCCAGTGCACCACTGCCTTCTCATTCAGGAGTGCTGCATATACGATAGCTGCTCCCGCATCATTCTAAAGGGCTGCGGCCTGATTAGTATCTTAAAAATGAGTCTCAGCAGCCTGTTTTTCGGGTTTTCGGCGCCGCACATGCCATGTGCGGCGATTTGAAAGCGCTTAAATTATGCGAATTTATGTACCTAGGTAAATCTGGCTGATTTGGTAGATATTTTCGTGATAAATTTAACGAAAAATAAGTTCTTTGATGAAATTGTTGGGTCTATTTGATTTGTAGTGGGCAGATCCTGCGTAGAAGCAAATGGCGTGATAGAAGCAAATGGAGCACAGAAGCAAAAGGGGTCAGGGCAAAATTCAGGACGACCCTCTGTTCGGAGCGCGCAACGCCCTAACGAAATTTTGCTCTGACCCCTTTTGCGAAGCCTCCGGCGCGTCATGTCTTCCCCCTACCAGCGAAGAGCCCCTTACCGAGACCTCGCGGCTCACGCCAGAGCGTGTGCCATGGGCATGCGCCCCGGACGTCGGCCCCCTCGGGGGAGCATGTGCAGTACTCAAAATTGGGGTCAAGCTTGTGAGCGCTTGGCCCAGGTTGTGTACCCAATTTTTCCGTGCTTCCAGCTGAGGCGTCCTGATTGGGGCGCAACCCCATGGCACACATTCTGGCGCGAGCAAGGTGGGGTTGGCAGGCTGCTGTGACGTGCTGGACAGGTGGACAGGTGGACAGGTGGACAGGTGGACAGGTGGACAGGTGGACAGGTGGACAGGTGGACAGGTGGACAGGTGGACAGGTGGACA
>JAYVGI010000279.1:0-2004 GCA_043772355.1 Polaromonas sp. | reverse complement strand
GGCTTTTCAGCTGCTGGTGGTGTGGGGGTAGGGGCGGGGTCATCAGATCCTGAGCAAGCGTACAGGGCAGCGAGTGACAGACTTAAGGCGCAGAGTTTGAGTTTCATGGTCATCAATTTCTAAAAAGTGTGCGAACCATTTCGCACACCACTTCGAGAGTTTGCATGGTGTCGGTGACAAATGTATGACGCGATTGCTTCAGAAGAAATTTTTTTCAGTGACTTCAGTACTACTAAATATGTAGCTACTCCCGCATGTTCTATTGGGCTCGTTCACTGAACTGCCATAAAAATGCCATCACTGCGTCATACCAACGCTGCAAAATTTGCAGGTCTGGTTTGAAACATCGCAAGCTATGAATGCTTGTACATCTATTACCTAGAGGGCATACCATGAAAGCACAATCTATTCCAACACAAGCGCTGCCGGCAGGCAGCTTGCCTCACGGGTCGCATCACTCTAATGCCCACACGCCGCTTGTGATGGGGCAAGCTATCGACAACACGCCCGTAGCGCGAATTCAAATTGTCTGGGCTCGGCACCAAGACGAGATAAGGCAGGCACAGAAGTTGCGCTACCAGGTATTTGCCACTGAGATGGGCGCCCGTCTGGATACAGCGGTGCCTGACCACGATGTAGACAAGTTTGATGATTTTTGCGAACACCTTTTGGCGATCGATAACGCATCAGGCCAAGTGATTGGCACCTACCGGGTGCTCACGCCGACGCAGGCGGTACGCGCCGGGGGTGCTTACAGCGACACAGAGTTTGACCTGCGCCCCCTTAGCCATCTGCGCTCCAAGATGGTGGAGCTGGGCCGCAGCTGTGTGCATGTTGATTTTCGCCAAGGCGGGGTAATCTTGGCGCTGGGCAGTGCCTTGTACGAGTTTATGGCGCGCAATAAGCTCGATACCATGATGGGTTGTGCCAGCATTCCCATGCTGCACAACGGTATGGTCAGCGGCGATGTGGCCGCCAGCGTGTGGCGCCAAATGCAGGACAAGCATATGGCCAGCCCAGAGCTGCAAGTGCAGGCGCTTTTACCGCTACCCGTGGAGCAACTGGACAACAGCCTGGACGTAGCACCACCGGCTTTGATCAAAGGATACTTGCGCCAGGGAGCTAAAGTGTTGGGGGCACCCGCTTGGGACCCAGATTTCAATACCGCTGATCTGCCTTTGCTCATCCATGTCAAAGACGCGCCGAGCCGATTTTTGAAATACTTTGCAGGTGCTGCGTGAGACCGGGCTGGATCAGCGCCAAGGCGTCTTTCGGGTTCAAGAGCGAGCGGCCTGAGGGCGTGCGTGCGGTGTTTATATCGGACTTGCACTTGGGCACCGCTGGGTGCCAAGCGGTTGCCTTGCTTGATTTTCTCAAGGCTTATCCAAGTCAAAGTCTTTACCAGGTGGGCGACATTATTGATGGTTGGCAATTGCGCAGGCGCTGGTACTGGCCACAAGCCCACAACGATGTGGTGCAAAAGCTGCTGCGCCGGGCACGCAAGGGTTGCCGCGTGGTGTTCATACCAGGCAATCATGATGAATTTGCCCGCGCATTCATTGGCCAGCAGTTTGGCGGCATAGAAGTGTTGGACGAGGCGGTGCACACCACGGCTTTGGGGCAAAAGCTTTGGGTGACCCACGGTGACTACTTTGATGGCGTAATCCAATGCGCCAAATGGTTAGCCTATTTGGGCGACAACTTATACGAGTTCACCTTGCGGCTTAACCGCTACCTGAACCACTGGCGTGCCAAGCTGGGCTTGCCCTACTGGTCGCTGTCGGCGTTTCTCAAGCATAAAGTCAAAAGTGCCTTGAATTACGTGACTGATTTTGAGTGTGCCGTGGCGCGCGAGGCGCAGCAGCGTGGTTACCAAGGGGTTGTGTGCGGCCATATCCACCGTGCCGAGATGCGTGACATAGATGGCGTTTTGTATTGCAACGATGGTGATTGGGTGGAAAGCATGACTGCCTTGGTCGAACACCACGATGGCAGGCTGGAGAT
>JAYVGI010000278.1:0-26514 GCA_043772355.1 Polaromonas sp. | reverse complement strand
GGCCGTTGAGGCCGCGGCCCGCACCGGCAAGATCGGCGACGGCAAGATCTTTGTCTACAACCTCGAGCAAGTCGTACGCATCCGCACCGGCGAGACCGGCAAGGAAGCTTTATGAGACCTTGCGGGAAAGACCGCAGCTACGCGCAGCGAGCCAGCTCTGTCCCCAACTGTTAAATTACGAGAACATTGACATGAAAAAACTACTTGCCTCCCTCACCCTGGGTTTGAGTCTGCTCATCGGTGGCACCGCCGCACTGGCACAAGCCCCGGCAGCGGCGCCCGCCGCAGCAGCCCCGGCCGAAGCCAAACCCGCTGACGCGGCGGCTCCTGCAGCGCCAGCGGCACCCGCTGCTGCTGCGACTGCTGCCGCACCGGCACCTGCTGCTGCCGCAGCAGCGGCGCCGGCCCCCGTTCCCAACAAAGGCGACACCGCCTGGATGATGGTCTCCACCCTGCTGGTGATCCTGATGACTGTGCCGGGCCTGGCCCTGTTTTACGGCGGCCTGGTGCGCTCCAAGAACATGCTCTCGGTCCTGATGCAGGTGATGGTGACCTTCTCGCTGATCGTGGTGCTGTGGTTCATTTATGGCTACAGCCTGGCGTTCACGGAGGGCAATGCCTTCATCGGCGGCTTTGACCGGCTGTTCATGCGGGGCATCTGGGACAACGCGGCTGGCAGCTTTGCCAACGCCACCACCTTCAGCAAGGGCGTGGTGATTCCCGAGATCGTGTTTGCCGCCTTCCAGGCCACCTTCGCGGGCATCACCTGCTGCCTGATCGTGGGTGCCTTTGCGGAGCGTATCAAGTTCACTGCCGTGCTGGCCTTCATGGTGCTGTGGTTCACCTTCAGCTACTTGCCGATTGCCCACATGGTGTGGTTCTGGGCAGGCCCTGATGCCTACGCTAGCAAAGAAGTCGCCGATGCCATGAACGCCAAAGCCGGCATGATCTGGCAGTGGGGCGCACTGGACTTTGCAGGCGGCACCGTGGTGCATATCAACGCTGCCATGGCTGGCCTGGTGGGTGCTTTCATGGTGGGCAAGCGCATTGGCTACGGCAAAGAAGCCATGGCACCGCACAGCCTGACCTTGACCATGGTCGGCGCGGCCCTGTTGTGGGTGGGTTGGTTTGGCTTTAACGCAGGCTCTGCGCTCGAAGCCAACGGTTTTGCTGCGCTGGCCTTTATCAACACCTTTGTAGCCACGGCTGCCGCGGTGCTGGCATGGTCGGTGGGCGAGGCGCTGCACAAAGGCAAATCTTCGATGCTGGGCGCAGCGTCTGGTGCGGTGGCTGGCTTGGTGGCTATCACGCCAGCAGCAGGCAACGTCGGCGTAGGCGGGGCACTGGTCATTGGTGCAGTGGCGGGCTTCTTGTGCCTTTGGGGCGTCAGTGGCCTCAAGAAGATGCTGGGCGCGGACGACTCGCTGGACGTGTTTGGCGTGCACGGCGTAGGCGGCATTGTGGGCGCTTTGCTCACCGGTGTGTTTGCCTCTCCTGCCCTGGGTGGCCCTAGCGCCATGGGCGACTGGGTCACCGCAACGATGATGACCCCGGCTGAATACAGCATTGGTGCCCAAGTGTGGATCCAGTTCAAAGCAGTGATGGTCACCGTGGTGTGGTCAGGTATCGTGTCCTTCGTCGCCTACAAGCTGGTAGACCTGGTCATTGGCCTGCGCGTACCGGAAGAAGAAGAGCGCGAAGGCCTGGACATCACGTCCCACGGCGAGACCGCTTACAACCGCTAATCCAACCTATGTCCTAAACCCAGAGCTGCACCCAAGTGCAGCCCGTTTTAACAGACAGCACAGTCTCCAAGTCACTAGAGAGTCTCCTCTGGATGTTTGACCCGCCTAGATTTCTAGTGCGGGTCTTTTTTTGGGCTAGTTCCAGCCGCGAGATCTGCGCAAAACAAAGTTGGTCACCAACTCACCTGCGCGGCGGGTGCCGGTGATGGCTGTGGCGCAGCTGCCTTCGGCTACTGTGCCGTCCCACACGGCGCTGATGCGGGTGCCGTCGTCAGATTCTTCCAGGCTCACTTCGCCCTTCGATAGATCGCCGGCTACAAATATTTTGCGGTCTTGCAGATATATCCAGCCGCTGACCGAGCCTGCATATTCCGGATTTTTTTCCAGCTCCACGCGGCCACGCAGGAGTATCTGCGTACCGTCGGCGCTGGAGATTTCGAGCACCCAGGTGCCGTAGAGGTTGGCAATTTTGAGTTCACTGGGTGCGGGGCAAGAGGTATCCGGCGCAGTGTTTTTTTGGATGGTTTGGCCATTAGCCAGCGTAAATACTGCGCAAGCAGCTATACAAAAGAGAGTGACCGGTTTGTTCATCTCGCACCCCCTTGTTACACCATGGACTTGGCCAGCTCTGCGTTTTGCGCCGACTTCAGCGCAAACTCGGCACGCAGTGCCTTGAGCTTTTCGCGTGGATCCTCTTTGACGGTATTTTGCTCCAGCGCCATCTCGGCAATAAAGCGGCTGGGCTGGGCGCTGACCATGTCGCGGCCTTTCTTTTTCTTCTTCGGCCAGCTCACGGCCAGCGTGCGCTGTGCGCGGGTAATGCCCACGTACATCAGGCGACGCTCTTCTTGCAGGCGGGCCAAAATGCCTTCATTGGCGGCGGCCTTGGCATCGGTCGAAGCCGCGTCGTCCTCGCCCAGCTTGAAGGGCAGCATGCCCTCACTCACGCCGGCCAGCATCACATGCGGCCACTCCAGGCCTTTGGAGGCGTGCAGGGTCGAGAGGGTCACCACGTTTTGGTCTTTCTCGCGGTCGGTCAGGGTGGACAAGAGCGAGATGGTTTGCACCACTTCCAGCAGGGTTTTGGTCTCGCGCACCATGGAGATGTCGCCTGCATCGTCAATCTCGCCACCGCAGCGCTTGGCCATCCAGTCGCAAAACTCGATCACGTTAGTCCATTTGTTGGCGGCGATTTTCTCGCTGTCTTCGCTGTCGTACAAATGCTTTTCGTAGCCTATGTCTTTAAGCCAATCGGTCAAAAACACGCCTGCTGCCTCCGCGCCCAGCGTCTGGCGGGCGCGGTATTCCAGGTCGTTCACATAGCGGCCAAACTCGTGCAAGCTGCCCACGGCACGGGCGGCCATCACGCTTTCCAGTGAGTTGGAAAACAGCGCCTCGAACATGCTCAGCTTGTACTGCGAGGCAAAGCTGCCCAGTTGCTGCAAGGTGGTGTGGCCAATGCCGCGCTTGGGGCTGGTCACAGCGCGCAAAAATGCCGGGTCATCGTCGTTGTTGGTAATCAGGCGCAGCCAAGAGCACAGGTCTTTGATCTCGGCGCGGTCGAAAAAGCTCTGGCCTCCACTGACTTTGTACGGGATATTGGCCTTGCGCAGCGCCTGCTCCAGCACCCGGGCTTGGTGGTTGGCGCGGTACAAAATGGCAAAGTCTTTGAACTCTTTGTACTGCGTGCCCTGGGTCGCCAAGTCTCCCGAGCGCAGGCTTTGGATGCGGGCCACCGCCCGCTCGGCTTCATGTTCTTCGTTGTCGGCATCCACCACGCGCACCGGCTCGCCTTCCCCCAGATCGCTCCACAGGGTTTTGGGGTAGAGCTTGGGGTTGGGGCCGATCACGTTGTTCGCTGCACGCAAAATGGCCGAGGTGGAGCGGTAGTTTTGCTCCAGCGTAATGACCTTGAGCTGCGGAAAATCTATTGGCAGTTTTTTCAGGTTGTCCAGGGTAGCACCGCGCCAACCGTAGATCGACTGGTCATCGTCGCCCACACAGGTAATGCGCGCCTTGGTGCCCATCAGCAGTTTGAGCAGCTCGTACTGCGTGGCATTGGTGTCCTGGTATTCGTCCACCAAGATGTGAGCAAAACGCGCCTGCCAATGCTGCGCTACGTGCTCTGATTTTTGCAGCAACTTGAGTGGCATGCCAATCAGATCGTCAAAGTCTACGGCTTGGTAGGCCGTCAGACGCTCTTCGTAGCGGCCCATGATGGTGGCGGTCACGCGCTCGTTGTCGTCCTTGGCTTGTGCCAACGCCTCTGCGGAGGTGAGGCCTGCGTTTTTCCAGGCGCTGATGGCCCATTGGTGTTGCCGCGCCGCCGCGTTATCGGTGCCGCCACCGGCGTCTTTGATCATTGACAGCACATCGTCGCTGTCCAAAATGCTGAACTGCGGTTTGAGGCCCAGCTCATGCCCGCCCTCGCGCAACATGCGCACACCGAGAGAGTGGAAGGTGCAGATCACCACCGTTTTGGCAGCTTTGCCGACCAGGGTTTTGGCGCGCTCGCGCATCTCGGCGGCGGCCTTGTTGGTGAAGGTAATCGCCGCGATCTGCGCGGGCTCCACGCCCGCCTGGATCAAACGGCCAATCTTGTGCGTAATGACCCGCGTTTTCCCCGAGCCTGCGCCCGCTAGCACCAGGCAAGGCCCGTGCAGATAATTCACCGCTTCTTGCTGAGCGATATTCAGACCGGGGCCGGGGGTAGACATGCGAGGGGAGCTCTATGGAGAATGAAGAAAACGATAGTTTTCAGAGGAAGCGGCGAATCATACTGGGTGCTCGAACAACTATCGAATTCACACGGTCAAATCGCTGAATTATGTTTATTTGACTTTATAACAGTAAATAAACATAATGATCGATAATCTTCAAGTATATCAACGGCTTAGCATCTATGTTTTTCAATGAATTCGAGGTAATTGCGCCTTACAGCCCCTGGTTAGCCCATCAAGAGGGGGCATTTTCGCACTTACCCAGCTTCCGGCGCGATGTCTTCGACGCCATATACAACGACGTTACCACGCTACCTCAGATGGTCTCGGTCACAGGGCCGCGCCGGGTTGGCAAAACCACGTTGCTACTACAGTGCATCCAGAAAATCATCGCCGATGCAGGCGACCCCGCAGCCCAGGCCGGGCGCATCGTCTATTTTTCGATGCAAGACCCGTTGCTGGATTTCCCGGGGTTTAACCAAGACAAGTTTTTCAATGACCTGATGGCGGCCGCGGTACGCGCGTCCCGCGAGGGAAGCACTTACTTGTTTCTCGACGAGATCCAGCGTTTCCCGCGCTGGGAGTTGTACCTGAAAAAATACTATGACCTGAAAACACCGGTGCGCATCGTCGTGTCGGGGTCGGCCAGCACGCCCATCTTCAAGAAGTCACGCGAGAGTTTGCTGGGGCGGATTAAGGACTTCCATGTGTTGCCGTTTAGTTTTCGGGAGTGGCTATATGCACAAGTCATCTCAAAACGATCTGGCGTTTCAATGCAATCAGTGAATGCGAGCATGCACACGATGCGTGACTATGGCCATGGACTACAGACATCTGACCTCGGAGGGTATGGATTTACCAGGTGGCTGGACACAGATTTTTTTGGCGGCGATACCCATCTATCGGAAATTGAAAACTTCCTCTACGAAGGCGGCTTCCCCGAAGTCTGGGCTCTCCCCACCCAACTGGCTAAACAAGAATACCTCTACCAAAACCAAGTCGAGCGCGTCATCTTTGAAGACCTGCTGCTTGCCGCCGAATTTCGCAAGCCCGAAATGCTGCGCCGCTTCTATCTGGGCTTGCTCAAAGATCCGGGCCGCGAAACCAACCTCACGCAACTGAGCAAATCCATTGAGCTGTCTCGCAGCACGATAGAAAACTACTTCCCCTTGCTGGAGGCGACCGATCTGGTGTGGCGCCTGCACAAACACACCAGCACCAAGGCGACACCCAAGGCCGGCAACTTTAAAACCTACCTGGTAGACCTTGCAGTGCGCAATGCAGTGATGAAGCTGAGCCAGGCGCAGATGCTAGCTGACCCCACGCTCATGGGAGCCTATGCCGAGAACGTGGTGGCCAACCACTTGCGCCGCTGGCCGGGCTTGGTCGAACTGGGCTACTGGCGTGTGCACACAGGCAAAGCGCACGATGAAATTGATTTCATCGTCGATTTAGGCCACACCCGCATTGCAATTGAGGTGAAATACCGCAATGAGGTGCAGCACAAGGATGTCCTCAAAGCCGCTCGGTTGGCGCATGACCATGGCTGTGAAGCCTGCGTGGTAGTGAGCAAAGAACCCATGCCTGACGATGAGATCGACAAGCTACGCCAAAGCGCCGCCCTGCCTTTGGCGGTCGTTCCCCTGGCCGCTTTCCTGATGCTTTTTTAGTCTCCCGCTTCGAGCCGTGGTGTAAGCCCCGCGCCAAGTTTTCACGCGCAGTGCTGAGACAATAGCGCCGTGCTGCAAATCTTGCTCATCACCTTCCCGTTTTTTGCCCTCGTGCTGTGTGGCTATGTGGCGGCGCGTCGGCAGTTTTTGCCGCAGGCGGCGATTCCGGGGCTCAACACTTTTGTGCTGTACTTTGCGCTGCCCTGCATGCTGTACCGTTTTGGGGCGGGTACGCCGGTTGCGCAGCTGTTAAATCCCTCGGTGTTTTTTGTCTACTTGCTGTGCGCGCTGACCATGGTGGGCTTTACCATCGCCGTCACGCTGGGCCACCGCATGGACTGGAACAACGCCGCATTGGGCGCTCTGGTGGCCGCCTTTCCCAATACGGGTTTCATGGGCGTGCCTTTGCTGGTGGCTCTCTTGGGCGCGCAGGCAGCGGGCCCGGCCATTGCCACCATCGTGGTGGACTTGCTGATTACCTCGTCCTTGTGCATTGCCTTGTCGCGTTTAGATGCGGCCGACAAGCACGGTGCCAGCACGGCGCTGCGTAATGCACTCAAAGGCATGCTCAGCAACCCCATGCCCTGGGCCATTGCCATTGGCGCGCTGTCGTCCTTGCTCGGCCTCACGCCCATTGCGCCGGTCATGCAAACCATTGGCTTGCTGGCCGACGCGGCCTCGCCGGTGGCGCTGTTCACCATTGGTGCGGTGCTGGCGCGCAGCCAGATGACCAGCAGCGATGCGACACCCTGGACCGACTATGTGCCCGTGGCACTGAAAAAGCTGATCTTGCATCCCCTGCTGGTGCTCTTGGTGGGCAGCGCTGCCATCGCGCTGGGTGTGCCCTTGGACAAGTTCAGCCTGACCGTCATCGTGCTGGTCGCCGCGCTGCCCTCGGCCTCCAATGTGTCGCTGCTGGCAGAAAAGTTTGGTGCCAACAACGGGCGCATCGCGCGCATTATTTTGCTGTCTACCGCGTTGGCATTTTTTACTTTCTCGGGGGTAGTGCATTTGATGACGGGTTTGTAGCCCGCTGCTCAGAGGTTTCAGATTGGCAACGATAGCTAGGTACACATTGCGCTTGGCCTGAGTGGAGCGACCGGGAAATGCGTCTTGCCGCTGCGCTCTTGTACTTCGTGGGCGATGGAGCGGCCGATAAACACCCAGCCGTGCGTACAGTGACGGCCTAAGCCCCTAAAATGCAGCTATGACACTTAACGCCAGCCAGGCCATTGCCTTGGCACTCGACACCTTGGATATCGAAGCCGCTGCCATCCAGGGTATGCGCACCCGCTTGGCCAGCCAGGGTCAAGCGGCATTTGCCAAAGCCATCGAGCTGGTCTTGGCCACGCGCGGACGCGTGGTGGTGATGGGGATGGGCAAAAGCGGCCACGTGGGGCGCAAAATAGCCGCTACGCTGGCCTCTACAGGCACCGCCGCCATGTTTGTGCATCCGGCCGAGGCCAGCCATGGTGATCTTGGCATGATCAAGGCCATTGACTGCGTGCTGGCCATCTCCAACTCGGGAGAGTCTGACGAGCTGAACGCGGTGTTGCCATTCATCAAACGTATGGGCACTCCGCTGGTAGCCATCACCGGTGGCTTGCAGTCTGCGCTGGCCCAACATGCCGACGCGGTGCTGGACAGCAGCGTCGCCAAAGAGGCCTGCCCGCTCAACCTGGCCCCCACTGCCAGCACCACGGCCCAACTCGCCATGGGCGACGCGCTGGCCGTGGCGCTGTTGGACGCGCGCGGCTTCAAAGCCGTAGACTTTGCCCGCTCCCACCCCGGCGGCAGCCTGGGGCGCAAGCTGCTCACCCATGTGCGCGATGTCATGCGCACTGGTGATGCAGTGCCCCGCGTGTTGGCCAGCACCCCGTTTACCGAGCTGATGCGCGAGATGAGCGCCAAAGGCTTGGGTGCATCGGCCATCGTCGATGCCGCAGACAAGCCGATAGGCATATTTACCGACGGTGATTTGCGCCGATTGATCGAGCGCGGGGCCGATCTGCGCGGCCTGACCGCACACGACGTGATGCACGCCAACCCCGCCACCGCCCAGGCCGATGCGCTGGCCGTGGACGCCGTAGAGCTGATGGAGCAGCGCCGCATTACCAGCGTGCTGGTGACCGATGCACAGGGTGTACTGATCGGCGCGCTCAACACCAACGACCTGATGCGCGCTAAAGTCATCTAGCCATCTGCCGATGCCCGCTGCCTTAACCTTCGCCCCCGAACTACTGCTACGCGCGCAGGCCGTGCGCGTGGTGTTTTTTGACGTAGACGGCGTGCTCACCGATGGTGGCCTGCACTTTACCGAGGCGGGCGAAACACTCAAACGCTTCAATGTGCTGGACGGCCAAGGTTTTAAGCTCTTGCAGCGCGCAGGCATCCATATTGCCGTCATCACCGGGCGTGACTCTGCGCCCTTGCGCACGCGCCTGAAAGCGCTGGGCGTGCAGCACGCGGTGTACGGCACCGAAGACAAACGCCCCGCCGCCGAGGTCATTCTCAAAACCCTCCAACTCGACTGGTCGCAAGCTGCCGCCATGGGTGACGACTGGCCCGACCTGCCGCTCTTGGCCCGCTGCGCGCTGGCCTGCGCGCCCGCTAACGCCCATGCCGAAAACAAAGCCCAAGCCCACTACATCACCCAGCGCGACGGTGGCCATGGCGCGGCGCGCGAGCTGTGCGATATCGTATTGACAGCGCAGGGCCACTATGCGCGGTTTTTAGCCCAGGCGGTGCAGTGATGCGCCGGGCCGTACTATGGCTTAAAGCCTTTTGGTTCCATCTGTCGATGTACCTGCCGATTGCCATGATCGTCGTGCTGGCACTGGGCACCTGGTGGTTGGCCCGCAACACCCCGGTGTTTTCACCCTCAGCCCCAGAGGCTCCTGCTAAACACGAGCCCGACTACTTTATGCGCAACTTCGCGGTTAAAAACTTTGACGCGGCAGGCCTGCTCAAAAGCGAAGTGGCGGGTGCCGAAGCGCGGCATTTTCCCGATACCGATGTGCTGGAGATCGATGCAGCGCGCATCCGCTCATTCAAAGAAGGACGCTTGACCACCGCCACGGCGAACCGCGCTTACAGCAATGGCGATGGCTCTGAAGTGCAATTAGTAGGCAATGCCGTGGTGGTGCGTGAGGCCGGCAAGGATGCCTCTGGTACGGCGTTTCCGCGCCTGGAGTTTCGCGGGGAGTTTCTGCATACTTTTTTGAATACCGAGCAAGTCAAGTCGCACAAACCGGTGGTGCTGATCCGTGATAAAGACCGCTTTGAAGCCGACAACTTGCAATACGATAATCTGGAACGCGTTGCAGTGCTGCAAGGCCGTGTTAAAAGCGTGCTGACGCCGCAAAAATAAACATTTACTGAACACAGGCAGCTTATGAACACACCACCTCTCGTATTCATCACCGGGGCCTCCAGTGGCCTGGGCCAAGCCATGGCCCTGCGGTTTTACCAAGCCGGGTACCGGCTGGCGCTGGTCGCCCGGCGCACGGGCGAAGTAGAAAAGTGGGCAGACGTAAACAACATCAACGCAGAACGCTACGCCGTCTACAGCGCTGACGTGGCCGACACTAACAGCATCGTCGCTGCGGGCGCAGCCTGCATCGCCAGCCAGGGACTGCCCGACGTGGTGATCGCCAACGCCGGGATCAGCGTGGGCATTGACACCGGTGTGCGGGGTGACATTGACGTGCTGGCGCAAACCTTCGCCACCAACAACATCGGCCTGGCCGCCACCTTCCATCCCTTCATCACTGGCATGGAAGCGCGCAAGACTGGGCGCTTGGTGGGTATTGCCAGCGTGGCAGGCATTCGCGGCCTGCCCGGCCATGGGGCTTACTGCGCCAGCAAGGCCGCAGTCATCGCCTACTGCGAGAGCCTGCGTGGCGATATGCGATCGGCCACCGGCAAAGACGGTGTCAAAGTCGTCACCATCGCGCCCGGCTATATCGACACCCCGCTCACGCACGCAAACCGTTACTCCATGCCCTTTATCATGCAGGCCGACGCGTTTGCTGAGCGCGCCTTCGACACCATCACCGCTGGCACCAGCTACCGCGTGATCCCGTGGCAGATGGGCCTGGTGGCCAAGCTGCTGCGCGTGCTGCCCAATTGGCTGTTCGACGAAGCCTCCTCTGGCCGCCCGCGCAAGAAGCGGCGTGGCGAGTAATGCCCAACCCAGCCAGTGCATCGCCGTATATGACACCAGTCCATTTCACTATCCACTAACTTCATGACCACTTCCACTGCCCTCGTTCATACGCCCCGCGCTCTGCATGGTGTTCTCCGCTCGGGCGCTATGGCCCTGCTGATCGCTTGCGCGGCCCTTGCCGGGTGCGCTGACTACCCCACAGGCCCAGACGGTGCCAAAGCTGTGCCGCTGGCGCAATTGCAGTTTGTTGACCTGCAAGGCTTTGACCGCGATCTGGCTGCGTCCCTGGCTGCGCCCTTGCCCAGCGTCGATGTGGCGTTTTATGACCGCGTGACCCCCAGCGCCTTGCCCGAGCGGCTGCAAAAATGGATGGCCGCAGTAGAGGCTGGCGGTGGTAGCGTCAAAATTCTGCCGCCACCCTCCGCCGTAACGGCTAAAAGCCCTTTCTTGCTCATCAGCCTGGCCAGCTCGCTGTGGACAGCCAACAAAATGGCCAAAGAAGCCGCTGTGGCCGCGCACTTCCGAGCCGCGCACACCTACAACGCCGACGTACAGCTCAAGGTAGATGACAAAGGCGACACCGTGGTCGATAAAGTGGTGTTCAGCCAGCGCAAGAAATAGACCACCACCGTACTTGCAACGAATGCCTCAGAGGGCAGCGCGTTGGCGCTAAGAATTAGCGCAGCTTCACCGGCTCCACATTCACCGTATTGGCCCCATCGCTGAGCATCAAATTGCCCTCCTGCACGGTGGCTTGCAACTGCATGCTGCGCTGGGCCATGGCCGCCAGTTCCAGGCTGACCGGGTGGGGCAACTGCCAGACGCTCAGGTTGCGCGGGCGGCTGAGTTTGTTCTCCATGCCCTTCCACCAAATGGCGGCGGAGTGGCTAAAGGTGTAGATCGCCACTTCTTCGGCTTTGCCGCAGGCTTTCATCACCGGCTTGTCTTCGGGCTGGCCCACCTCAATCCACAGCTTGTAGGCCAGCGTGTAGTCGCGCAGGTACACATCGGGCTCGTCGGGGTCGGACATGCCTGCACCAAAGGCCAAGGTGCCGTCGCCATTGCATACGGTTTGCAGCTTGTGGGCGTTCAGCGCCAGCGCCACCAGGCGCACCATCATGCGCTCATCGGTCTCGCTGGGGTGGCGCGCCAGGGTAAGCTGCTGGTCGGCGTAGTAGCTGTTGTCAATGTCGGCGATGGCCAGGTTGGCCTTGTAGATGGTGGATTTGAGGGCCATGGGGCTTATGTTCTAGTTTTAAAGTAGTCGCGAAGCTGATTTTCCAGATGCATGAAGGAGTGTAGTTTGCGTAAGTTGGACAAATCACTGATATGTTGCGCAACCTTATGGCGATGCTGCTCTGGTACAAACGCACGCATTCTTCGGGCACTCTTGTCAACGGCTAACCGCATACGTTGAAATAGCTCCTCTTTTGGATCGGGAACTCCCTCAAGCCGCGCCACCTGCGGCAAGTTCAGCGCGACCGTTCCGCGCGGGTTACCTACCGCGCGACGGATGGCGGCTTCTTGGGTCAGTAACCAGGCTTCCGTCATGCGCACAGGCACTACGCAAATCAATTTTGCTGCACCACCGGGTTTGGCTGCCCGCGCAATCTCCGCTACGCGCTGGTCACAGGATTGAGTTTCAGCGTCGCGATGCACAAAAAGGATCTCCGAGGGAAACATTGCAAGCGTCAATGCGATTCGCTGGTCCAGCGCCAGCGTATTGGATATGCTGGTGTTGGCCATCGCAATGTCTGCAATGGCTACATTGCACAGCTCGCCCAGAAGCATTTGCAACAAGGGGATAAGTGCACGATCTGAACTGCCATCGGCCAACAGTGTGGAGGTAAGCTCTTTCATATCAGAGGATGTTGCTGCTCGTTCGCCAATCTGTCTTTGATCGCCATGTGAGGTGATTTAGGCGGAGCATTATTTTTTTGACCACCGATGTAACTCCACAGATCTCCCCGAAGATAGTTCAGCAAATGCCCGCGTCCCACGGGGGTAACTTGCGATGCATTGGCATCTGGCAGGGTACGCCATGTCTCTGTCAGAGGTCGAAAAACAATGGATGTCGAGCCTTGATGGCGAAGCGATTCGGCCATGAGAACGCTGTCATCGGCCAGCTCAGCGACGACCAATGGCGAGTGGGTATTGATAATGACTTGCCGAAAGGAAGGGCCACTGTCGGCTTCGTCGATGTCTTTAAAGTCTTCAGGCAGTGGCATGTCACTCAAGCCACGAACCAGATTCATCATTTCAGGAATGCGTAATGGGTGGATGCCGTTTTCCGGCTCCTCCATACAGATCAGTCCGTTGGCCTGAGAGTCCGTACTCAAAATAGACAAAGCCAAAAAGCGCAAAGTACCGTCGGACAAGGAACTGGCCGTGTAACGGTTTCCGTTCTTCATCATGACCGCAAGGGTGTAGGCTTCGCGTGTTTTGTCATCATCCACTTCTACTGAGGCAATGTCTGGTAGCAGATCGTTCAAACTTGCAGCCACCTCGTCATAGGTTTGCAAGCGCATCAGGGTGGCAGGCAGGTGCTCGCCGATACTGGAAATATGGGGGTCGTCTCGGTAGTGGTCTGGCCTGCGCAGCGCGGTGGGTTCCAGTTGCAACATGCGCCATGATTGCATTTCCCGCCGCGCAGCCAGCACCGTGGGATGCGACACCGCTGAGTTAACGCCAGAGAGGATAGTCTGGGGTGTTTTGTGCGCTATCACCTCGGATGGCCTTCCACTACTACCGCCTTCCCCAAAAAGCTTAATCGTAGGCCCTGATGCATCAGTTGGAATGGTTTCAATAAACGGCGTGGTTCGCTTTCCGGGGCCAAAGATGAATTTTTCAGCAGCGGCCAGATCCAAAACACCCTGAAATGCCGGGCGCATCTGTTTCGAATTCTTGGCTCGTAATTCTTCTTTTTCGATGACGATGGGTTCGCCAGAATTTTTTACTTTGTCCACCCACTTCAGGGTAATGGCGTACTCCAGCCAGGATGCTTGGGGCTTGCCTTCACGCTCGTAGTCGTCCATCACTTTGGAGGGAACGAGCATTTCTGCAATGATCTCTATGGTGTTCCCGTGCGTTTTGGCACCTTGAAAAAAGAGGCTGTTGAAGTCCAGGATGCGGCCGCTGGTTCCGCGTGCTTTTTTGGCCGCATCTATGATCGGCATGGATGCCAAATCACTCAAAAACAAGATGACATCGAAGAGGTTGGATTTGCCAACGCCATTGGGCCCTGCAATACAGGTGAACAACCCAAAGCGGACATCGATATCCAGCAGGTTTTTGAAACCCTTCACCCTTAATCGCGTGAGCATAGATACGCCTTTCTTTCGCTGTTGCGGTGATGGACTGTACTATGCACCACTTTTTACACCCGGCGCGCCAGCTCTGCCGCGTTGCCTACATAGCTTGCCGGGGTCATGGCCAGTAGGCGTTCTTTGTCGGCAGCGGGTATCGCCAGTGAGCGAATCAGCCCATGCAGGTCTTCGGGCAGGATGGTTTTGCCGCGCGTGACTTCTTTGAGCTTCTCGTACGCGCCTTGCACGCCGTAGCGGCGCATGACGGTTTGGATCGGCTCGGCCAGTACTTCCCAGGCCTTGTCCAGGTCTTGGGCCAGGGCTTCTTCGTTCAGCTCCAGCTTGGAGAGGCCCACGCCCAGGGACTGGTAGGCCAGCACGGCGTAGCCCAGGGCCACGCCCATGTTGCGCAGCACGGTGCTGTCGGTCAGGTCGCGCTGCCAGCGGCTGATCGGCAGCTTCTCGCTCAGGTGTTTCAGCAGCGCGTTGGCCAGACCCAGGTTGCCTTCGGCGTTTTCAAAGTCAATCGGGTTGACCTTGTGCGGCATGGTGGACGAGCCGATCTCGCCCGCCTTGAGGCGCTGCTTGAAGTAGCCCAGGCTCACATAGCCCCACACGTCGCGTGACCAGTCGATGAGGATGGTGTTGGTGCGGGCCACCGCGTCATACAGCTCGGCCATGTAGTCGTGTGGTTCGATCTGGATGCTGTAGGGCTGGAAGGTGAGGCCCAGGCCGCCTTCGACCACCTTGCGCGAGAAGGCCTCCCAGTCGTGCTCGGGCCAGGCCGATAGATGCGCGTTGTAGTTGCCTACCGCCCCGTTCATCTTGGCGAGAATTTTCACATCGGCGATGCGGGCGCGCGCCGCTTGCAGGCGTACCACCACGTTGGCTACCTCTTTGCCCACGGTCGTGGGGCTGGCGGTTTGGCCGTGGGTGCGGCTGAGCATGGGAACAAAGGCGTACTGGTGCGCCATCTCGCGCAGCTTGGCAATCACCGCGTCCAGCGCAGGCAGCAGCACCTGGTTGCGCGCGGCTTGCAATTGCAGAGCGTGGGAGGTGTTGTTGATGTCTTCGGACGTGCAGGCAAAGTGCACAAAGGCACTGGCGGCTTTGAGTTCGGCAAAGCCTTCAAACGCGCCGGGTATCCACTGCTTGTGGCCTTGTGCGTCGGTGCGCTCATGGCCCGTGAGCCAATACTCTACGGCCTTCACGTCGTGGTTGGTCACTTTTTCAATGTCTTTGATGGCCTGGGCATCAGCTTCGCAAAAACCGTTCACTAAGGCGTTCAGGTGCTGGCGGGCCGTAGCGCTCAAAGGCTTGAACTCGTCAAAGCCGGCATCGCCCAGCGCGATAAACCACGCCACTTCTACCTGCACGCGGCAGTGCATGTAGCCGTACTCAGACATCAGGGGGCGCAGGGCGGCGAGTTTGTTGCCATAGCGGCCGTCTAGCGGCGATATGGCGGTGAGGGGAGACAGATTCATGCCTCTATTGTAAAAGGATGGGGTTTCATCTGGTGCAGTGGGGCAGGCTACAGGCTACAGGCTACAGGCTACAGGCTACAGGCTACAGGCTACAGGCTACAGGCTACAGGCTACAGGCTACAGGCTACAGGGGGCGATCAGATCTTTGGTGTTTTTACAGATTTCGGATGTTCAGACGGTGGCGCGAATTTTCTTGACCAAGGCGGTGGTCGAATAACCGTCCACAAAGCTCAGCGCAAAGGCTTGGCCGCCGTAACTCTCTACCAATTGCGCCTCTTTCAGCAGTTTCATGTCGTAGTCACCACCTTTGACGAGGATCTCGGGGCGCAGCGTGTCGATGATCTCGTAGGGTGTGTCTTCCTCAAACCAGGTGACCAGGCTGACCGACTCCAGCGCCGCCATCAGTGCGGCGCGGTCTTGCTCATTGTTGAGCGGGCGGTCTGGGCCTTTGCCCAAGCGGCGGGCCGAGGCATCGGTATTGAGCGCGACCACCAGGGAGCCCCCCAAGGCCCGCGCGGCGGCCAGGTAGCTGGCGTGGCCTCGGTGCAGCACGTCAAACACGCCGTTGGTAAACACCACCGGTTGGGGTAACTGCGCCACACGGGCAGGGGCCTGCTCCCGGGTGGCCAGCTTGGCGAGAAATGCGGGAGTGTTCAAGAAGGGTACTTCGGTAGTGGCGGGTGCGGGGCGCAGGGACGCGCTCGGAGCGACGCGTTCGCAGGTTGGGGGGGGGGTGAGTCGTGCTGCGCCTAGGCAGCCGCCTTGGGCGTGGCGACGATCGGGACGATCAAACTCTCCGCCTTGGTCGCCAGTTCTTTGGCCAGCTCTTTGCGGTAGCGGTTGAGCTCTTGCACGGTGTCAAAGCTGCGCTCCATCAGCAGGCTCATATTGTGCAAAATGCGCTCTACCACTTTGTTCTCCCACACCGTATCAAATTTGATTTGCGAGTCCAACCAGTGCTCCAGCCACTCAGGGTTAGGCAGGCGGCTTTGGATGGTGTCGCGCGGAAACAGCGCTTTGTTGACATGCAGATTGGTCGGGTGCAGGGCCTGCGCTGTGCGCCGCGCGCTGGCCATCAAGACGCCCACTTTGGTGAACGCGGCCTTGGCATCGTTGCCAAAATTGCCAATCGCCCGCTTCATGTAGCGCAGGTAGGCTCCGCCGTGGCGTGCCTCGTCTTGGCTCAGCTTGGTGTAGATGTTTTTAATCACCGGTTCGGTATGCCATTCGCTGGCGCGGCGGTACCAATGGTTCAGGCGAATCTCGCCGCAAAAATGCAGCATCAAGGTCTCCAGCGCCGGGGCGGGCTCAAACTCAAAGCGCACCTCGTGCAGCTCGGCCTCGGTCGGGGCCAGGTCTGGGCGAAAGCGGCGCAGGTACTCCATCAGCACCAGGGAGTGTTTTTGCTCTTCAAAAAACCAGATCGACATGAAGGCGGAGAAATCGGAGTCATCGCGGTTGTCGCGCAAAAACATTTCTGTGGCGGGCAGTGCGGCCCACTCAGTAATAGCGTTCATCTTGATAGTTTGCGCTTGCTCATCAGACAGCTGATGGGGCTCAAAGCTGGCCCACGGAATGTCCTTGTCCATGTCCCAGCGGACGGACTCGAGTTGTTTGAATAGTTCAGGGTAAAGCATGTCGTACCTTGGATAGTTTTGAGTACTTTGTGTTGACGCAAGTTCCAGTGATTTTACGCAACTGTACGCGCATGTTCGCTGCTGCGCCACAAGCCCTTGTGGGTGGTGGGCGGCACAAGCTGCGTACTCCGCCCGTCAATTGCCTATATTGTGGTCGCGCAAGATGGCAAATTTATTACGCCCGGCGCGCCCGCCAGGCATCGACAAATGCGCCTATCCCCTGCAAATCAGCCAGCACGGTCACGCCCTCAGGCGGTTTGCGCTGCAAGACCGGGCAACTACCGCCCGCCCAGATATCTACCGAGGCGGGTAGTTTTTGGCGCAACTCCGCCAGGCCGTTGACGACATAGTTGGGGTTCTGGTTGGCGGTAAAGCTCAGCGCCACCACCTCGCTGCGGTGGGCTGCGCATGCCAGCACAATGTCCAGAATCGGCGTTTGGGTGCCCAGGGACACGCAGCGGCACCCTTCCAGTGCGAGCATGGCCTCTGCCATCAGCAGCCCCAAGCCGTGCGGCTCCTGGGGCAGCGTGGTCATCAGCACGCGCGGGCTGGCGCTGGAGGGTGCCAGCGGGGCGCTGGCTATCGCGCCGCGCAAGGCAATGTTCACGCTCTCGGTGTACATATGCTCTTCAAACACCTCCAGCAGGCCACGCATCCAGGCATCTCCCACCATGACGTTGAGAGGGGCAATCACGTCGCACACCATGCCTGCTACGCCCTTGCGTACAGCCGCTTGCCCCAGGGCGCGGCGCAGGCCGTCAACATCATGCGTTTTGATCAAATCCATGTACACCCGCAGGTCGGTGCCAGTGACGCTGCTGGCCAAGCGCTGGGGCGATGGGGACAAAGACTCGCTGATGTCGTGCAGCATGGCGATATCCAGGCCGACAATGCGGCCCGGACGGTGGCCCGAGTCGAGCAGGCGCTTGATCACGCGCAGCTTTTCAATTTGCTCTAAAGGGTAGGCGCGCTCGCCCACAGCATCGCGCTCGGGCACAGGAAAACCATAGCGCCGCTCCCATACCCGCAAGGTGTCTTTAGACAACCCGGTATCGCGCTCGACAGCGGCAATCGATGCAGTAATGGGGCGAACAGCAGCACGGTCGTTCAAAGTCAGTAACTCCAGATTGACTACACAGAACAGAACGCAGAACGCGCGGGCGAAGATCCAATCCCCGCGCTACGCCGTTGCGAACCAAGTCCCAAGTATCAGGCATCGCGCTGGTTTGTGCTGAACAAATTGACATTTTTGGCCAGGATTGGCCGGGGACACGGCTACCAGCAGGCTTTCTACAAAAAGGTTGGGCATAGTTGTCCTGAACAAAGCGTATATCGGGGCAAGCCTGAGCCCGCACGGTTCATATTTACAAAAATACTTAACCGATCTCGATTAGTACTGTATAGTCTTAATATTACTAATTAGTATGGAGTTGTTCAGTGCGTTTAATGTGTATCCAGGCGATCTGTTGCAGGCCCTCAAGGGGTGCGCGCGGCCGGGCACGCTACACCACCGGGCGCTGCCCCTTTTTACTGTCGCCAAGCCCTCCGCAAGCTTTTTGCCCGGTTGCAATCCCGAAGCGTGTTTCTCCCTCCTCCCTCCCTCCCTTGTTCGCTTCGGGGCGTTTTGCGGCACTTTTATTCACTGGATAGGCCGTGCCATGCCTGCTCCCCTCAAAGTCGCGGTCATCGGCTCAGGCATCTCTGGCTTGGGGCTGGCGCACAGCTTGGTGGGGCACGCCGAGGTCACGCTGTTTGAGGCGGACACGTACTTTGGCGGGCATACCCACACGGTAGATATCACATTGCCCACCTCCCAAGGCATGGTGACGCATGGCATCGACACCGGTTTTCTGGTCTACAACGAGCGTACTTACCCCAACCTGATTGCCCTGTTTGCACAGTTGGGTGTCGCCACCGCCAAAGCCGAGATGTCGTTTTCGGTGCAAGTGCCTGGTGCAAACGGTGGTGGCGCGCTGGAGTGGAGTGGCAACAGTGTGTCCGGCGTATTCGCCCAGCGCAGCAATCTGTACAACCCCAAGTTTTTATCCATGCTGTGGCACATGCTGCGCTTTAACAAGCTGTGCACTGCCATCGCTACCGCCGGGGACGAGGCCAAGCTGGCCCAGCCGCTAGGCGAGTTTATTGCCCAGCACCGCTTTAGCCCCGAGTTTTGCAACTGGTATTTGCTGCCCATGCTGGGCTGCATCTGGAGCTGCCCTACCGACCAAATGCTGCAGTTCCCGGTGGCTACCATGGTGCGTTTTTGCCACAACCATGGCCTGATGCAAATCACCAACCGGCCACAGTGGTACACCGTGGCCGGAGGCGCGCGCCACTATGTAGACAAAATTGTTGCGCAGATCGGTGACAAGCGGCTGAACACACCGGTGCAACTGATAGAGCGCGACGCGCAAGGCGTGCGGGTGATCACGCAGGGCCGGGTGGAGCGCTTTGACAAAGTGGTGATCGCCACCCACGCACCCCAAGCCCTTGGCATGCTGCGCGACGCAAGCCGCACTGAACGCGAGGTATTAAGCGCCCTGCGCACCCAAGCCAACCGCGCGGTGCTGCACACCGATGCCCAGGTGCTGCCGCGCAAGCGCAGCACCTGGGCGGCATGGAACTATGTGCGTGGTGACGATGTGCAAGAGCAAGGCCGGGTGTGCCTGCATTACCTCATCAACAAACTGCAACCGATCCCGTTTGAGCAGCCCGTGCTGGTCAGCTTGAATCCAAGCCGACCCATCGCACATCAGCATATTCTGGGCGAATTTGACTACGCACACCCTGTGTTTGACACCGCCGCATTGGCCGCACAACAGCGTGTGGGTGCCTTGCAAGGCGTTAACCACACCTACTTTTGCGGTGCGTGGACTGGCTACGGCTTCCATGAGGATGGCCTGAAATCGGGCTTGGCCGTTGCGCGGGAACTGCTGCGTGCGGTGCATGCGCCTGCGCAAGACGCATTACGGGCGGTCGCATGAAGCGCCAGCACCAGAGCCAGCCTCAGCCCAGCAGGACGGCGCAGGCTTTGATTGGCTTTGGCCAGGTGCGCCACACCCGGCTGCGGCCTGCGCGCAACGCATTTGCCTACCCCACCTATTTTTACATGCTGCCCCTGCGCACGCTGGCCCATACCCCCAGCGCCGCACTGGCGCGCAACCGTACCGGCTGGCTCAGTTTTTACGACAGCGACCATGGCGATGGCCGAGCGCCCGAGCAAGGCGGGGCCTTGGGCTGGATCGACGCGTTGCTGCACCACGAAGGTATAGACGATGCCAGCGGTGAGGTGTGGCTGCACTGCTACCCGCGTGTGCTGGGCTACGCCTTCAAGCCCGTGAGCTTTTGGTACTGCCATAGCCAGGGCGGCGCTTTGCGCGCCGTGGTGGTGGAGGTCAACAACACCTTTGGCGAGCGGCATGTGTACCTGCTGGACCACCCCGCCTATGGCGTGGAGCAGCAGGCCGCCAAAGTGTTCCATGTGTCGCCGTTTTGCAAGGTCGAGGGCCGCTACCGCTTTCGCTTTATGACCACCGCAGACCGGGGCAAAACGGTGGCCCGCATTGACTACGACGATGCGCAAGGCGCCCTCATCAACACCTCTGTCAGTGGGGCGCTGGAGCCCCTGACGGCGCAATCGCAGCGCAAAGCCTTGTGGCGTTATGGCGCAATGACCCTGGCGGTGATTGCCCGCATCCATTGGCAAGCGTTCAAGCTGTGGAAGCTGCGCGTCCCGTTTTTCAAAAAACCCGCTCCCCCTTCTGCATTGGTCACCCGATGAACGATAAGACTTTCAGTTTTGCACCCGATCCTGCTGCCTTGTCTGGCGGCACGCCCGCGCTGCACCCTGTGCCCCCGGGTGCCCCGGGTGCCGCGCGCACCTGCTTGAGGCTGCTGCAAAAACTCCAGCACGGTGCTTTGACGGTGCACCTGCCGGGCGCCAGCGTGCAGCGCTTTGGCAAATCAGAGGCCGAGCACCCTTTAAGCGCCAGCCTGCATATTCACCACTGGCGGGTATGCGCTGCGGCACTGAAGTCCGGTGATATTGGCTTTGCCGAGAGCTACATTGCAGGCGACTGGTCAACCCCCGATTTAGCCAGTCTGCTGGGCGTGTTGATTGCCAACCGCCGTGAGGTCGAAGACATCATCTACGGCACCTGGCTGGGCCGCCTGGCCTACCGTGTAAAGCATTTGCTCAACCGCAACACCAAAACCAATAGCCAAAAAAACATCCACGCCCATTACGACCTGGGCAACAGTTTTTACCGGCTCTGGCTGGACGGCACCATGAACTATTCGTCCGCCTGGTTTGAGGGTGACCAATCTAAACCTATGGCGGATGCGCAAGACGCCAAAGTGCGCCGTGCCCTGCGCATGGCCCAGGTGCAACCGGGAGACCGCGTGCTGGAGATAGGCTGCGGCTGGGGTGCATTGGCCGAAAAAGCCGCGCTGGAGTTTGGTGCCCACACGACGGGAGTGACCTTGTCTACCGAGCAACTGGCCTGGGCGCTGCAGCGCATGCAGGCCGCAGGCCAAGCCGCGAAGGCCGATCTGCGCTTGCAAGATTACCGCGACATCCAGGATGCGCCGTTTGACGCTATCTGCTCCATCGAGATGGTCGAGGCCGTGGGCCGCGCCTACTGGCCTGCCTACTTCCAAAGCGTCGCGCGTTTGCTCAAGCCCGGTGGCCGCGCCTGCATCCAGTCCATCGTGATTGACGACGCGCTGTTTGCCCGCTATGTCGGCTCGACCGACTTTATCCAGCAGTACATTTTCCCGGGCGGTTGCCTGCCGTGCCCGGCCGAGTTTCGCAAGCAAGCCCAGGCAGCCGGCCTGCAAGTGGTGGACGAATTCGCCTTTGGCCAAGACTACGCCGAAACCTGCCGCCGCTGGCGCGTAGATTTTCTAGCCCAGCGCGCGCAGGTGCTGGCCAACGGCTTTGACACCCGGTTTATCCGCATCTGGGAGTTTTATCTGGCCTACTGCGAAGCGGCCTTTGCGCAGCGCAATATCGACGTGGTGCAGTACACCCTGCGCAAACCATGAAGCCCGCACTGCGTTCCCTTGTTGCTATATTTTGTATAGCTTCGTTCGCACTATTTTTGCTGGCTAATGGCGCATTGGCATACCAAAGCACGGCGGTGCAGCCGCCCGAGGTGACGGGCCTGCCCGCACTGCGCAGCGTGGGCGCTGCGCGCTTGACGGTGTGGGGCTTTCAGGTCTACGATGCCCGGCTGTGGGCACCCGCAGAGTTCAGCGCTGACGACTACGCGCGCTCTGGTTTTGCACTGGAACTTACCTATTTGCGCAGCTTCGACCACGGCTCGATCGCTGAGCGATCCATTAAAGAAATGCGCAGCATTGGTATCATGGGAGAGCCGCAAGCGGCGCAATGGCTGGCCCAAATGCGCAAGATCTTTCCCGATATTGCCAAAGGCGACCGCTTGGTGGGTGTGCACAAACCCGGGGAGGGTGCAACGTTCACCTTTAACGGCAAACCCGCAGGCGAGATACGCGACCCCGAGTTTGGCCGGCTGTTCTTTGGCATCTGGCTCAGCCCGCAAACCAGCCAGCCGCAAATGCGCCGCGAGCTGCTGGGCCTGCACAACCCGGCCAAGCGCTGACAGTAAAGCCGCTACCCCGTGACCACCACCCCCACGACCACTGCCTGGAGCGCCCGCGACGGCATTCGCTACGGCCTGCTGGGGTTGCCGCTGGCATTTGTGGCGCTGCCTTTGTATGTGGTCCTGCCCAACTACTACGCCCGCGAGCTGGGTGTCCCTCTGGCCACCCTGGGTGCACTGCTGTTGGGGGCCCGGTTGTTTGACGCAGTCATAGACCCCTGGCTGGGCCGCAGCTGCGACCGGCTCTTTGCAGGCGGCACCGTGCGCTTGCTGCGGGTGTGCATGGCCGCTGCGCTGGTGCTGGCGCTGGGTTTTGTCGGCCTGTTCTTTCCGCCGGTGCGTGGCAACGCCTTGGTGCTGTGGGCAGCGCTGGCCCTGGTGCTGACCTATACGGCCTACAGCATGGTAAGTGTGGCCCACCAAAGCTGGGGCGCACGCCTGGGCGGGGACGCGCTGCAGCGCAGCCGGATTGTGGCTTGGCGCGAAGGGCTGGGCCTGGCAGGTGTGCTGCTGGCCAGCGTGCTGCCGGTGGTGGCGGGGATCGGTGCCAGCACGGCGGTCTTCATGCTGGCATTGGCCGCTGGCATGGCCGCGTGGACGCGCTCTCCCAAGCCAGTGGCCGGGCTTGGCGTGGCCACCACAGCGCCGCAGCACACGGCAGCGTACATGGCAGCGCACACGGTACCGGCCGGTGCGCCAGCCGCGTTGTGGATGCCGCTGGCACGGCCCGGTTTTGCCGTTCTACTGGGCGTGTTTGTGCTCAATGGCATTGCCAGTGCCATACCGGCGACTTTGGTGCTGTTTTTTATCCAGGATCTGCTGCAAGCGCCCAAGCAGTTCGAGGGTCTTTTTTTGACCGCCTATTTCCTGGCCGCCGCGCTGTCCATACCGCTGTGGCTGCGCGCTGTCGCCCGCTGGGGTTTGTGCCGCGCATGGCTGGGCAGCATGCTGCTGGCGGTGGCGGTGTTTGTCTGGGCGGCCAATTTGGGCAGCGGGGACGTGCTGCCCTTCATGCTGGTGTGCGCGCTCTCCGGTGTGGCCTTGGGGGCCGACCTGGCAGTGCCGCCCGCGCTGCTGGCCGGCTTGATTCAAGCCAACGGCGACCACGGCCAAGGCGAAGGCGCTTATTTTGGCTGGTGGAACTTTGCCACCAAACTGAACCTGGCTTTGGCCGCCGGTTTGGCCCTGCCCGCTCTGGCGCTGTTTGGCTACACCCCCGGTGCACGTGCCCCCGCAGCGCTGCAAGCCTTGGTGATAGCCTATTGTGTATTGCCCTGCGCTCTTAAACTCATAGCTGCATTCGCATTGTTTTTAAGCGCCAGAGCCCGAAAGTTTGTCTAAGCTTGTCAAAGGATCCGTATGCAACGCCGCACACTTTTACTTGCCAGTACCAGCGCTACTGCTTTGGCGGGCTGTAGCTCTGCCCCGCAAATCAGCGACTACGCCAAAGAGCAGCCCATCTTTGACCTGAAGACCTATTTCAACGGCATGGTGGACGGCTGGGGTATCTTTACCGACCGCAGTGGCAAAGTCGTCAAACGTTTTTTGGTCACCATGGCCTGCACCTGGAACGGCGACGACGGCGTGCTGGACGAAGACTTTACCTACAGCGACGGTAGCCGCCAAAAACGCATCTGGCGTATGAAAAAACTGGCCGATGGCCGCTACGAAGGCCGCGCCGATGATGTGCTGGGCGTGGGCAACGGCCAGCAAATGGGCAATGCCTTCCGCTGGGGCTACACGCTCAATTTGCCGGTGGATGCCAAGGTCTACGAGGTGCAGTTTGACGACTGGATGTACCAAATGGACGACAAGGTGGTGATCAACAAAGCCACCATGAGCAAGTTTGGCTTGACCCTGGGCGAGCTGGTGGTCAACTTTAAAAAGCGCTAGCACCATGAGCCTGAACCCCCCCATTCCCAGCTGGACAGGCCGCAGAGTCTGGCTGATCGGTGCTTCCAGCGGCATTGGCTGCGCCACAGCCGAGCTGTTGCACGCCAAAGGTGCCCAAGTCATTGTGTCGGCCCGCAGCGCGGATGCCCTGCACGCCATGGCAGCCCAATACCCCGGCCTGCAAGCGCTGGCGCTGGACGCCACCGACGAGGCCGCCGTGCAAGCTGCCGCGCGCTTGCTGCTAGCCGCCGGGCCCATCGACCTGCTGATGTACTGCGCAGGCACCTACGCCGCGCAGCGGGCGCAAGACATGGCGTCGCGCGACATTGCCCACCACGTCCAGGTCAACTACATGGGGGCCATCTACAGTATTGCCGCCGTGCTGCCCAGCATGCTGGCCGAGCGGCACGGGCACATCAGCCTGGTCTCCAGCGTAGCGGGCTTTCGTGGTTTGCCCCAATCGCTGGCCTACGGGCCCACCAAAGCGGCGCTGATCAATCTGGCCGAGACGCTGTACATCGACCTGCACGACGAAGGCCTGGGGGTCAGCGTAGTGAA
Source organism: Polaromonas sp. (assembly GCA_043772355.1). Classification (GTDB taxonomy): domain Bacteria; phylum Pseudomonadota; class Gammaproteobacteria; order Burkholderiales; family Burkholderiaceae_C; genus JAAFIP01. The sequence continues at coordinate 1,710 of JAYVGI010000278.1, read as the reverse complement.
CCCCGGTTTTGTACAGACCCCGCTCACAGCGCAAAACACCTTTCATATGCCGGCTCTCATATCGCCTGCGCAAGCCGCTGCTGAAATAGTAGCGCACTGGGAAAAAGGCCGGTTTGAAGCCCACTTCCCCAAACGCTTCACCCGCTGGATGAAGTTACTGCGCATCTTGCCTTACACTGCCTACTTTAAAGCTGTGAGCCGGTTTACCGGGCTGTAAATGACGGCTAACCCAAGGGCTAACCCATCGGCCGATCCATCCGCCGAAGCACCCGCCGATGCACGCTCGCAGCCACCCGCTGACTCCAACGGGCACCCAAGTGCAAGTCAGGCTGCCGACCCTGGCGGGCACGCGGTAGAGCGTATCGTGGTGTTTTTCGAGTCGCTGCAATCGGGCAGCGTGCAAGCCATGGGAGAGTTCTATGCGCCGGATGCTTATTTCAAAGACCCGTTCAATGAAGTGCGCGGTGTGGCCAAAATTCAGCGTATTTTCAGCCACATGTATGTGGCGTTAGAGCAGCCGCATTTTGTGGTGACCGAGCGCGTTGCGCAGGGCGACCAATGCTTTTTGGTATGGGATTTCAAGTTTCGCTTCAAACGCTTTGACACCACCGCGCTGCAAACCATGCGCGGCACCTCGCACCTGCGTTTTGCACCCGACGGCCGCGTCACCTACCACCGCGATTATTGGGATGCCGCCGAGGAGCTGTACGAAAAACTACCCCTGGTGGGCGCTGTGATGCGTTGGCTGAAGAAGCGGGCCAACAGCTAAGCCCTGGAAACCTTTCTGCTCACAAAAGCGTAGCTAAATGTGTAAGCAGATCAGTGGGGTACACGGAACAACGCCAATATTCTGCCTGTCCACACGGTTTGGAGCGCCGAGCGGCCTTTTTAGCCGCAAGTGCCATCAATACACCATCACCATGCAAAATATCCGCTATGTATTGCGTAGCTTCTCCCGCTTTATTCTAGTGGGTTGCAGCTCAATAGGCATCTGAAAAACAGGTCGAAATCACCGTTTTGGAGCGTTTCGGAAAACTCTGGGAGCCCAAAACCGGTTGAAACCCGAGAGTTTGCCAGTTTCGCAGCCATTTGTTAGGTGCTTATCGACCTGTAGCCATCTAGAATCATGCGCGAGAAGCTATGGAATACGTAGTGCCTGTTTGGTTCTGAATGATCTACTGCAGGCCTGTCCTGCCGATTTTCGGCAAAAAGTGGCTCCCTCACTCCGAGAGTGCTAATTTTCAACCTCTACCTATGTACCCCACGGTCCTGCTTAGACAGAGTGCTCCTATTTAGTGAGTAATTCCATTTCTAATTCCATTTCTAAATCATTACTGTCGTGGTTGCGTCGCCTTGCCGTGCTGCAGCACTCTCGTAGGCTCCGCGCCTGGACATTCACGATGTAGAAATGGAATAAGCAGGTTTTCAAGCGACCCGCCAGCCGAGCGGGCGGTGGTTGCGCCTGAAACTTTGCGGGGGAAGACTTGGGCGCACCGGGGACTACGCAAAAGGGGTCAGAGCAAAATTTCGGCAGGCATGGCTGCGCTGCGAAGTGATGGTCGTCCTGAATTTTGATCTGACCCCGTGTGCTCTCCCGTTGGCTCGCGATTTGCACCGGTTTTAGAGGCCTATCAGCCATTAGCCAGCAATAAATATACCGAAGAAGCTATGTAATAGATAGCAAATGGTTTCTCAATGTGCGCTGGCCAC
>JAYVGI010000277.1:0-4057 GCA_043772355.1 Polaromonas sp. | reverse complement strand
CACGCGTGGCGCAGCCCAAGCAAACGCCCAAGAAAACCAATGCCGAAGGCATGGCCTGGCTGGCCGCCGGCTTGCATTGCAGCGCCAACGAGCGACGTGCGGACGAAGCCAGTCGGGATGTGGAAGCCTGGCTGAAATGCAAGTACATGAAGGAGCATTTGGGCGAAGAATACGGTGGCGTCGTGACCGCCGCCACGAGTTTTGGGGTCTTTGTCACGCTGGACGCGATGTACGTGGAGGGCTTGGTGCACATCACCGAACTGGGCGGTGAGTACTTCCGGTTTGATGAGGCACGTCAAGAGCTGCGTGGCGAGCGCACAGGCACCCGCTATGCCATCGGCACGCGGGTACGGATTCAGGTAAGCCGCGTTGATCTGGATGGCCGCAAGATCGACTTCCGCCTGGTGCGCGAAGGCGAAGCCGTGCGCCTGCCCTCAGGCGGCATCGTGCGGATGGACGCGCATGAGGATTCGTCTGGCAAGCCCATGCGCAAGAGGGACAAAGGCGGCGAGCGCGCTGCACCGCGAGACGGTGCGCGCGATAGTGCACGCGACGGTGTAAGAGACCACGCCGTATCCGTGTCTCGCAAATCATCCGGTAAAACGTCCTCCAGCAAATCGCCCGCGCGTGCCCCAGCATCGCCTATTCAGGCTCTGCGCGTAGCGGTGACGAAGGCGGCGGCTAAAGGTAAGGGCAAACGCAGGAGATAAGCGGCGCGTTACCGTTGCCATGCGCTTCGTCGGCGATTGAGCGTATGCAAAGTGCCCTCGTGCAGATCTATTAGCCCGCAATCTCCGGCTCCACCAGCGTCGCCAACTGCGCCAGCGACTCCTGCCAGCCCAGATAGCACATCTCCAGGGGAATCATCTCGGGGATGCCTTCTTGCGTCACGGTCAGGTCGGTGCCGCACGATACGGCCTTGAGCGTTACCGTCACGATCATCTCGCCGGGCAGATTCGGGTCGTCAAACTTGTCGTTGTAAACCAATTTCTCAAACGGCACCAGCTCGCGGTATTCACCACCAAAGGAATGGCCCTGGCCGTTGGAAAAATTGGTAAACGACATCTTGAACGTGCCGCCCACCTTCGCATCCATGTGGTGCACCTTGCAGGTAAAGCCATAGGGCGCAATCCACTTGGCCATGGCATCAGCATCTAAAAACGCACGGTACACGCGCTCGGGTGGGGCGCGTAGCACGCGGTGCAGGCGGACGGTTCCGGTGAGCATGGTGGTTTCTCCTTGGGGTTATGGGGCAATTTGCCCGATGATCTTCAATGTGCCAGCTGCAGGTTGCAGCACAATGCCTTCGCCCGCAGCCAGCGTGATGCCCGTCAGGGCGCTGATATTGACCTGGTGTGTGACGACCACCAACGCACCCGGCCCCTTCCAGGCCAGCAACTGGGCGCGTGCGGCGGCAGTCTGCGCTGGCTCGCCGCTGCGCTCGCTAAAAAATGAATTGAAGGCAGGCTCTTCGCGCAGCTTGACCGCAAAGGCCAGCTCAGCGGTTTCTTTGCAACGGCACCATTGCGATGTCAACACCGCGCCTACCTTGGTACCGTGTTTTTTAAAGCGCGCGCCCATGCTGCGCGCCTGCGCCCGGCCCGTGGCATCCAGATTGCGCTGGGTAGAGCAGTCTTGCAGTTTAAAACCCGGCGGGTCGCCCACACCCGGCGCGTTAGTGTGGCGAAATAGGGCGATAGCCCCTTGGCCCAAAGCCGCCCACGCTGCTGCCTCGCTCGGTTCATTTGCAAACAGGCTGCTGCCGGTGAGCGCAAGCAGCCAGCCCACAGCAGCGCGCCGCTGGCTAGAATGCGGCCGTGGTTTACGCATGCTACAGAAGACGGTTCCGGTAGGCATGGTTTTTCTCCTTTAGGCTTGCAATAAATTCACCAGCGCTTGGCCCGCTGGGTCGCGGACCACATCAAAATCGCTGTCCACCGACAAAATATACTGAATATTTAAACGCGATGCAGCCTCCGCAATCGACGCATCAGCCAAGTCAAACGGCAGCGATGCAAAGCGCACGCTGATCTGCAACACCGTGGCCAAGCTGGCCTGCACCGGTGCATCGCACGCCAGCCCACCGCGCTGCGCCCAGCGCAAGAAATCCAACGCCGCCTCGTTGTGAATGCGCCGCGCCAGCAGGGCGCACACCTCGGTCATCACCGGCCAGGTAGAAATCAGCTTGGCCTGCGGGTTCAGGCTTAGCCACATCATCACGCGCGCATGCCAGCTATCCGACCGGTTAAACAGCGCCAGCAGCGGCCCACTGTCCACCAGCACCGTGCCCACGCGCGGGGCAGACCGCCAGCGCATCGGCGGCTCGGCCACATGGTCGCCCCCTGCTGTGCCTGCACGCAAACTCATAGCCGCCTCACGCCCCAGCGCCCGGCATTTTTTGCTTTGCTACTTCATTCCACACGCTGGCCGCATAGGCCTTGCGATTGCTCGCCAAATCGGTGATGCCCATGCCTGCCTGGCCCGCGTCAGCCTGGTTATAACTGCGCCCAAACAAATCCTGCCCCAGCGCATAGCTACTGGCCACACCCTTAGGCGCAGTCGCCAGATACATCACCAGCGCATCCCGCATTACCTCGCTGATGCTGCGCCCCTCCGCAGAGCAACGCTCACGCAGGCTGTCTTCCAGGGTGGTGGGCAGTTTGACGGTGGTGGTCATGATGGGGCTTTAAAGCTGGGTAATACCTAAATTATTACCTAGAAGTTCTGTCTGTGCAAGCAAAAACAATTCGATCATCGCAATCCAGCCTGCGCCACCAATAAGCCATCATCTATCAGCGATTGCACAATAAGGGCTTGCAGCAAGTCACGCCTGCGTTTGGCTGGCTCCCGGTGGGTGGCATGGGTGCTCATCCATTGTTTAAATTCTATAAAACTGCTGGGCGCCACCGTGCGCATGCGCGTCATGCGCCCGGTGGCGGCGATGACGATGTGTTCAAAGCGCGGTGCGCTGGTGAGCACGGATGCGCACAGGGCTTGCACCGGCCACCAATCGCCCTCATCGCTAGAAAAGCGAAACGGGTGCGGGTCACCATCTACAGGTTGTCGCCGCAAAAAATCTACTTCAAAGCCCTTGGCATTAATGGCAGTCTCGTTTTGACTTTCTTTGCGTTCAAATGTGGCATCTGCTGTCTGCAGTACCCGCAGCATGGACGAGTCGAGTTTTTTCATGTCCGTCATAAACTGCACCCGTCTTCTCGCATCCCACAGCAAATCCACGTCTTGTGTAGCCAGCGCGCCCTGCACCATGCGCACGCTGGCCGCCGCCTCATACGCATACAGTGCATGCGTGCCCACCACTGTAAAGTGCTCGCCCAGCCCCGCTGCTTCAATGCTTTGCAGCACCGCGACGACCGTGCTGGGTACACGGCCCACTTTCAAGGCCTTGTTCAACCGCTCGGCATCTCTGAGCTGGCCACGCAGCGATGCAAACCTGGCCTCTAGTTCGCGCTTGTGGGTGGTGAATTCAAGATAAATTTGCTCACTCTGCGCAGAGCGCACGCCCAAACGCTTCTGCCGATTGTCTGGTGCAGTTTTGACCAAATACGTATAGCCTGCATCTTGCTTCCAGTACATACCGCCGCAATACGACTGCGACAGGGCGTGAACCCGGGTGTACTCTTTAAAGATGGTTGAAGAGTCGATGACCTGCCGCGCAGCGTTATCTGACAGAGGGATATAGTCCATAGCCGTATCAATATTAAAAATTGATTTTATACGGCTAATCGTTCTACATCAATCACTGAGCGGTATAAAAACGCATCCGGTGTGTTCACTCTGTGTGATTTGTAGTGGGCAGATCCTGCCCAGTCTGAAGCGCGCAGGGCTCTCCCCGCAGCCCAAGCGTCACCCGCGCAGACACTCGCAGCGCACGCCTGCGATTGGGCCGCGTGGAAATACATTTGAGAATGCACTGCAAATGCACTTACTCATTAAATAATAGCGCCTCGTCTATACAGGCCAGTGGGGTACATGGGGTAGAGGGTAAAAATGAAGGTTTTCAGGCTGCAGAACCGCTGTAGGCAGAAAATCTGCCCCA